>JADGOZ010000141.1 GCA_017882705.1 Candidatus Nanopelagicales bacterium
GTCGACCCGTACGAGGCCCTCGACGTACTCGTGGTCCTCGACGCGATCGCGCTCAGCGCCGCGGAGATCCGCGTCGTCTCGCTCGTCTGAGGACCTAGCGCCACTGCTGCCGGTCGGGGTGGCGGAGGAGGCTGCGCTAGTAGCCGTACAGCGCGTAGACGGCGAGGCCGACGAGCATCCAGGCGCCGAAGACCAGCCATGTCACGCCGGCGAGGCCGAGGAGGAGGTAGCCGCAGAAGAGCATGCCGAGGATCGGCGTGATCGGGAACAGCGGCGTGCGGAAGGACCGGTTGAGGTCGGGGCGGGAGCGGCGTAGGACCATCACGCCGACGTTGACGAGCAGGAACGCGAACAGCGTGCCGATGCTCGTCGCCTCGGCGAGCTGCCCGAGCGGCACGAAGCCGGCCAGCAGGCAGATGACGACGGTGACGATGATCGTTCGCGGTCGGTGTCTGGGTGCGCGCGTTGACGCGGGTGAAGACGCGCGGCAGCAGCCCGTCGCGTCCCATCGCGAACAGGATGCGCGTCTGGCCGTACATCACGGTGAGCACGACGGAGAAGATCGAGATCACCGCGCCGAGGGCGATCAGCGCGGGCGCCCACGCCGAGCCCGTGACGTCGGCGACGATCGAGGCGAGGATCGCGTCACCGTTGCCGTCGCCCCACACGTAGGTCTGCACGCCGTCGACCGTCTCGACCTGTCCGGACCTCGCGCCGAGCGCGGCGAGGGTGACGAGCACGTAGATGACCGTCACGATCACGAGGCTCAGGATGATGGCGATGGGCAGGTCGCGCCTGGGGTTCTTCGCCTCCTCGCCCGCGGTGGACGCCGCGTCGAAACCGATGTAGGAGAAGAAGACCTGCGACGCAGCGGCCTGGATGCCCACGATGCCGAGCGGCGCGAACGGCGCGAAGTTCGAGCCGTCGAACGCCGTGAACGCGACGATGCAGAAGAACGCGAGGATGCCGATCTTCAGGAACACCATGATCGTGTTCGCCGTCGCCGACTCGCTCGTGCCGCGCAGCAGGAGGAGGCCGCACAGCACCACGACGAGGATCGCCGGGATGTTGAACACGCCGCCGTTCTCCCCGGGCGGGTTGGCGAACGCCGCGGGAATCTGCACGCCGAAGGCGTTCGAGGAGCTCGGCGTCGTCACCGACATCGGCATGCACCGCCAGAGCGGCACCGGGCTCGACGAGCTGGCGCAGCGACGTGGCGCCTCGGTCGTCGTCATCGGCTCCGCGCCCGGCGGCACCGTCGGCCGGATCCAGGGCGGCACCACGTCCGAGCAGCTCCTGCACGGCAGCCACCTGCCCGTCGCGATCGCCCCGACCGGCTACGCCGACGCCGCACCCGACCGCATCGAGCGCCTCGTCGTCGCGGTCGACATGGACTACCGCCCCGGACGGCTGACCTCCGCGCTCGACCTGCTGCCCGACGTCGTGGTCGAGCTCGTGTGCGTCGTCCGCCGGGCGACCTCGATCTACACGACGCAGCTCGGCGTCGACGCCGAGCTCGAGGTGCTGCACGTCCTGCGCGCGCAGGCCGCCGATGCGCTCTCGGCGGCGCAGGTCGACATCCGGCGTACGACCGAGACTCACGTCCTGGTCGGCGACACCGTCGACGCCGCGCTCGCCGAGTTCATCTGGCACCGCGAGGACCTGCTCGTGTGCGGCTCGAGCACGCTGGGCCCGGTACGCCGGGTCCTGCTCGGCGACATGACGTTCCGCCTGCTCCGCGCCTCGACCGTCCCCGTCCTGGTCGCCCCGCGCCCCGGCTGACCGTCCGACGTAGGCGGTGAAGGACGCCTACATCACCCTCAGTCCTAGTCGAAGACGGCTTCGCGGAACTCCTCGCGCTTCTGGCAGGCGAGCTTGATGGCCTCGAGCTGCTCCTCGGTGCACTCGAGGTCGTAGACGTCGCGGATGAACTCGGGGAGGTCGGTGCGGTAGTCGTGCGCCCAGGCCTTGTAGGAGCCGGGGAGCTGCGCGTTCTTCATGTCGACGAGCAGCTGGAAGAACGTCGTGACCGGGCGCCAGCGCATCGACGCCGGGATGCCGCGCGGGGAGCGGCCGGGGATCTCCTCGACGCGCGGGCGGTCCGGGCCGAGCCAGTCGGGCCGACGGTTGATCAGGCTCGCACCGAACTTCGTGACGCCGTCGTTGTCGTGGCTGAGCAGGACGTAGTGCGCGTGCTCCTTCGCGTCGTAGCCGAGCGCGAGGAACTGCTCGTAGTCGTTGACGACGGCCACGCGGCTCTTGTCGACGTCGGGACGGTCCTTCCCGACGAGCTCGTGGCGCCACTTCGAGCTCTCCGGCGTGCCGATCCAGAGGGCGCGGTCGATGCCGAGCGCCTGCGGGCCGAGCGTGCCCCAGCCCTCGAACGCGGCCTGGCTCGTGTGCGCGCCGAGCGACTCGCCGAAGATCACGACCTTCGGCCGGTCCTCGGGCGCCATCAGGCGGATCCGCTCGAGGATCTTCAGCCACAGCAGGCGGTTCTGCTCCTTGGCCTGACCCACCTTGCCGAGCGAGAGGGGGGACGGGCGCTTGGAGTACTGCAGCGTCACCGACGCCATGTTGCCGAGCGTCATGTACTGCGCGCACGCGATGGCGACGTAGTTGACGTAGCCGGTGCCGGTCGGAGAGGTGAGCATGATGAGCTCGCGCGACCAGGCGTCGGTGCGGTCCATCTCCTTGAGCGCGAGCTCGACGCGCTCGGTGGCGGTCGGCGCGCTGTCGAGGCCGACGAAGATCGCGATCGGCGTGGCCTTCGCGTCCTCCTTCATCACCGTCCTGATCGACAGCTCCGGACGCTCGACCCCCTTGAGCTCGGCCGGCTTGTCGACGAGCTTCTCCGGGCGCACCCAGGTCACGACGTGACGGCGGCCCTCGCGGCCCATCGAGTCCCAGGACACGTAGCTGGCCGGGTCGCCCGACTGGTACGGCGAGGTCCACAGGCCCGACGCCGACTCGTCCATGCCCTCGTCGTACTGAGCGGTGCCGGCCTCGATGCCGTGCATCGCGCGCTTCCACAGCTGGTTCGTGCCCACGGTGACCGCGCCGAGGGCGAGCAGGTGGCCGACCCTGCGCCAGGTGGTCTCGGAGCCGGGGAGCACCCGGCTGCCGACCGTGCCGAGCTCGCGGGCCAGCCGGGCCTCGCCGATCGTGAGGCCGGCGAGGGTGAGCACGACGCCGGCACCCGCGGCGAGTCCGAGCAGCGGGCTCGACTTCGCCGGGTCGGAGTAGTGCTCCGCCGGGGTCTCGCGCTGCCGCACGCTCTCGAGGACGAGCGCCGTGGCGATGCCGACCGGGATCGCCAACGGGAACTTCTCGATCCTGCCGTCCGCACCGACCCTCTCGTCGAGCCAGTGGGTGGTCGCGATCGACGCCGCGAGGACGGTCGCCCCGACGCCGGTGATCGCGGTGCGCCAGCCGAGCTGGCGCAGCAGACCGCGGGCGGCCGTCTCGTTGGAGCGGTGGCCGACGTAGGCCACGAGGCCGAAGCCGAGCGGGATGACGGCCAGGTCGAGGAGCAACGTGGCGGCCTGCTCGCGCTGCTGGTCGCTCCAGGTCGCCGGCAGGGGCAGCGCCGTGGACAGCGCCGTGCCTCCGGCGTCGATCGCGTCCTGCGCCATGACGGTCAGCAGGAAGTGCGTGCCCGTCGCGAGTCCGGTGATCAGGCCCTGGTCGATCCAGGTGCGCTCCGACAGCGATCGGGTGAAGGTGCCCGGCACCGCCGCCGAGGCGAGCACGAGACCCACCTGCTGCCCACGACCGACGATCTCACGCGACGCCATCTCACCCTCCGGTTTCCCGTGCCTGTTCTCGACATGGGAACGTAGGCCATCGGACGAGGGTGGTGCAGGGCGGATGGTCAGAACGGTGAGTCGCGGGGTCGGCTTCACCGCGCTCGTCGCCGGCGTGGTCGTCGGCGTACTCCTCCTCGGCACCTACGGCGCGATCCTCGGCGTCCTCATCACGATGGTCGGCTTCCAGATGCTGACCCGCGGTGTGGAAGGCGCCCCTTACATCGTGGCCGGCATCTCCGCCACGGCCGGCCTCGCCGTCGTCGCGTGGAAGCACGGGCTGACGTGGACCGACCTGGGCCTCGGCCGGTCGACCTGGGTCACCGGCGCGCTGTGGTCGCTCGGGATCGTCGTGCTCGTCGGCACCGTGATCGGCATCGCCGGCGCGGTGCCCGGGCTGCGGCACCTGTTCGCCGACGACCGCATCACCGAGGTGAGCGGGGCGGAGACCGCGCGCAAGGCGCTGCTCGACATCCCGTTCGGCACCGTCCTCATCGAGGAGTTCGCCTTCCGCGGCGTGATGCTCGCCCTCGTCACGTCGCGCACCAGCACGCTGTGGGCGGTCGTCGTCACGTCCGTGCTGTTCGGCCTCTGGCACGTCAGCCCGGCGCTGGAGATGCACGACTCGCACAACGCCACGCAGGGCAGCTCGTGGATCACGGTGGTCGGCACGGTGTTCTTCACCGGGCTCTCCGGCGTCGGGTTCGCGCTGCTGCGCCTGTTCACCGGCAGCCTGTTCCCGCCCGCGGCGCTGCACTGGGCCGCGAACGGCACGGGCGTCGTCGTCGGGTGGGTCGTGCACAACGTGACGAGCCGCATCGTGGAGATCGAGGAGCACCACCACGAGCACGGCCACGAGCACGGACCCGACACCCCCGACGCCGGGCCGGGTGCCTGACCGTCGGGAAGGGCACGCACCGGCGTCCCGCGACCGCCTGGTGAGATGTCCTCCATGAGGCTCACCGGCACCGTGCGCGAGGACCGCCCCCTGCTCGTCGTCGCGCTCGACGAGGAGGCACGGCAGCTCGGCGACGACCTGCCCGTCCTCATCACCGGCGTCGGCAAGGTCTGCGCCGCCGTGTCGGTGTCCGCGCTGCTCGCGACCGCGCGTCCGGCGTACGTCGTGAACCTCGGCACCGCGGGCGGGCTGCGCCACGGCCTCGACGGCGTGCACGAGGTCGGGACGGTCGTGCAGCACGACTTCGACGACGAGTCGGTCGCCGCGATCGTGGGTCAGCACTTCGGCGGCCCGATCCTGCTCGGCGAAGGGCTCGTCCTCGCGACCGGCGACCGGTTCGTCGCGGGCGGCCCGGTCCGCGACGCGCTCGCTGCGCACGCCGACCTCGTCGACATGGAGGGCTACGCCGTCGCCGCCGCCTGCGTCACCGCGGGCGTCCCCGCGCGACTGGTCAAGCTCGTGAGCGACGACGCCGGCCACGACGCCGGCCGCACCTGGGTCGAGTCCGTCGCCGACCACGCCCACACCCTGGCCGCCTGGGCCGCCGACCACCTCTGACCGTCGCGACGTCACTGGCGTAAGTGCGAACCTGGGGGTCGTCAGCCTGACACTCCCGCCAGTGACGTCGGTGCCTGGGAGCGGGAAGCAACCTTTCGCGGTGGCCAGGTGGTGATACTCCATGACGGGGCGTCCGAGCCCCGCGCCACGAACAGGGGGATGACGTGGCCGAGTGGCCCGAGTTCTCCGACTTCGTCGCCGTGCGGTCGCCGGCGCTGCTGCGCACCGCGTACCTGCTGACCGGCAACTGGGCCAGCGCCGAGGACCTGCTGCAGACCGCTCTCGCGAAGTGCTGGCGGCGCTGGCCCCGGCTCGCGGACAACCCCGAGCCCTACGTCCACGCGACGCTGGTCAACACGTTCCTGTCGTGGCGCGGCCGGAAGTGGAACGACGAGGTGCCGACCGGTGAGCTGCCCGAGCGCCTCGACGCCGACCCGGCCGCAGCCGGCGTTCCAGTCGAGCTGACTCCGACGGACCACGACGTCACTGGCAGAAGTGCGCACCTGGCGGACCCCAGCCTGACAGCTACGCCAGTGACGTCGGTCCTCAGACGCGCAGGACCGGCCTCGTCATGCAGGTGGGGCCGCCCTCGCCCTTGTCGCTCTGCTCGGAGTCGAAGGTGTGCACCTCCACGCCGCGCTCGCGCAGCTTGTCGGCGGTGCGGACGTTGCGCCCACCCATCACGACGACGCCGGGGCGCACCGCGAGGATGTTGCAGCCGAGCGTGACGTACTCCTCGTCGTCGACCGCGACCCACTCGATGCCGCGGCGCGACAACGCGCGCAGCATCGCGACGGGCGCGAGCCTCTCGTAGACCACCGCGAGGTCCTCGTGGATCGGCGAGATCACCGACATGAGGTGCAGGCAGAACTCCGGGCCCTGGTCGTGGGGTACGTCGAAGACCTCGACGGCCACGCCGTCGGACGCGAGGATCCCGCGCAGCTGGTCGACCGCCGCCTCGTTGGTGCGGTAGCTGCGGCCGATCGCGACGGTGTCCTCGTCGAGCCAGAACATGTCGCCCGCGTCGGCCGTCGCCTCACCGACGAGCCGACCGACCGTGGGGACGCCGGCCAGCTCGAGGCCGGCCACGAGGTGCTCGGCCTCGCCGACGCGCGCGGCCTTCGCCGACCGGAACGCGACGGTGCCCGACGGGATGACGAACACGGGGTCGTAGACGAACACGGCGTCGGGCAGACCGTCGACCGGGTCGAGCTCGATGACCTCGGAGCCGAGCTCGCGCAGCGTGGCGACGAAGCCCGCGTGCTGCTCGGCGAGCGCCGCGAGGTCCGGCGTCTGCCAGTGCGCCCGCTCGTACTCCGCGACGATCTCGGGGCCGCCGACGAGCGGTCGTCGCACGGCGACCCGCTTCAGCTCGGCGACCGACGACCTGACTCCGTAGCTCCGCTTCGTCATGGCGGCACCCTGCCAGGTCCGGCCCGCCGTCGCCACGGACACCCCCGCTCCGCAGCTCCCGTCCAGCAGGGCACGACGGTGGGGGTCCGCGCCGCAGGCGCGGCGATCCGGCAGGATGCCCTCAGCCACCGCGCTGCGGCGGCGTCCTGACCAGCCGAGGGGGCACGGTGCGCACGCTGTCGCGACGCCGCTTCCTCACGGCGTTCCGGCCCTGGTCCTCGGCTCCCGACGACCCGCGCCTGCGCCGGCCCACCGACATCCTGCTGCTGCTCGGCACGACCCTGCTGGCGGTCGGCATCGGCGTCACGCTGCGCGCCCGCCCACCGGCGACGAGCACCCCGCCCGGCACGACGAGCATCAGCGACATCGTCACCTGGACCGCCGACACGGTCTACGCGCTCGTGGCCGTGTGGGCCCTCGTCCTGCTCCTCCTGCCGCTCTTCGCCCGCGGACGGCGCCGCCTGCTGCTCGACTACGTCCTCGGCTCGGCCCTCGCCCTGCTCGCCGGGCTCCTGGTCTCGCGACCGTCCGGCAGCGGCTGGACCGACACCCTGCACCGCATGGTCACGGCCGACCCGCAGCCCGTCGACGTCGTCGGCCCGATGGCCGTCGCGACCGCGATCGTGGTCATCGCCTCGCCGCACATCACCCGGCCGTTGCGCTGGACCGGCCGCCTGCTCGTCCTCGTCGGCGCGATCGCGGCCGTCGCGCTCGACGTCACGCACGTGCTCGGCGGCCTCACCCTGATCATCGTCGGCGTCCTCGCCGCGTCCCTGACCCACCTGATCCTCGGCACGCCGTCCGGTCACCCGACGGCCGACCAGGTCGCCGTGTCGCTGCCCGACGTCGGCGTCGACGTCGACGACCTCGTGCTCGCCGACCGCCAGCCGCCCGGCGCATCCCGATTCCTGGGCACCACCGGGACCGGCCTCCCGGTCGTCGTCACGGTCTACGGCCGCGACGCGTGGGACGACCAGCTCGTCGGCTCGGTGTGGACCGCCCTGACCATCCGCGGCGAGTCGGTCGACGTGTTCGGCGGTCGTCGCCGCCGGGTCGAGCACGAGGCGCTCGTGACTCTGCTCGCCGAGCGCGCCGGCGTACCGGTCCTCCCCGTCGTCACCGCGGGGGTCGCCGACAACGGCGACGCCGTGATCGTGACGCACGCGCCCGCCGCCGTCCTCGCCGACCTGGCGCACGAGGACATCTCCGCCGGAGACCTCGCCGCGATGTGGTCGGCGCTCGCCTTGCTGCACGCCGCCGACCTCGCGCACCGGAGCATCGACCGCTTCACCGTCGTACGCCGGTCCGACGGTGCCTGGGCCTTCAGCGACCTCGACGACGCGCGGATCGCCGCAGACCCCAGCGCGTTCATGATCGACCGGGTCCGTCTGCTCGTGGCCACGGCGGTGAGCGCCGGGCACGATCCGGCGATCGCCGCTGCGGTGACCGCCCTCGGCGCGGACGGCATCGCGGAGATGCTGCCCTACCTGCAGTCGGCCGTGCTCGACCGCGCTGCGCGCAAGGCCGTGAGCGACAAGACCTGGGAGCTCGACGACCTGCGCGCGTCGGCGGTCGCCGCCGCCGGGGTCGAGGCGCCGCCGCTTCTCGCCGTGCGCCGGGTCACCGTGAAGTCGATCGGGCTCGTGCTGCTCGTGGGCGTGATGGCCTACGTCATCATCGGCATGCTCGCCGGGGTCGACCTCCCGGCGATCCGCAAGGAGCTGCAGGACGCGGACAAGACGTGGCTCTGGGTCGCGCTCGTGATGTCGCCGACCGTGCAGATGGCGTTCGCGTTCTCGACGATCGGCGCCTCGATGGCGCGGCTGCGCTACGTGCCGGTGCTGATGCTGCAGTACGCGATCCAGTTCATCGCGCTCACGCTGCCGTCGACGGCGGCACGGCTCGCGCTGTCGGTGCGGTTCTTCCAGCGGTTCGGCATCCCACCTGGCACGGCGATCTCGATGGGCATGATCGACAGCTTCAGCGGATTTGTCGTCCAAGTGGTGCTGCTCGTCGTGATCACGCTGTCGAGCCTGCCCGGCCTCACGTCGCCGCTGCGCGGCACGGAGAGCAGCTCGTCGAGCAGCAGCGGGTCGTCGACGCCGTCGCTGATCGCGGTGCTCGTCGTGCTCGTGGTGCTCGGCGCCCTGGTGACGGCGCTGGTGCCCCGCCTGCGCCGTCGGGCGCTCGGGCGGATTCCCGCGCTCCGCGCGACGCTGCGCGAGCAGCTCGACTCCGCGAAGACCGGGCTCGTGGTGCTGCGGCACCCCGCCAAGGTCACCACGATGTTGCTCGGCAACCTCACCGCCCAGGTGATCCAGGCGGCGATCCTCGGGGTCTGCCTCTACGCGTTCGGCGGCTCGGCGCACCTCTCGCAGCTGATCCTCATCAACACCGGGGTCAGCCTCTTCGCCGGCCTGATGCCGGTGCCCGGCGGGATGGGCGTCGCCGAGGCCGGCTTCACCGCCGGTCTCCAGGCCATCGGGATCGACAGCGCCACGGCGATGTCGACCGCGATCGCGTTCCGCCTCGTGACGTTCTACCTGCCGCCCCTGTGGGGCTCGTACGGCATGCGCTGGCTGCGCAAGCGCCAGTACGTCTGAGGCTCAGACGCGCGCGTGCGGGTGGGCGTCGGGGCCGGCCGGCCACCAGCCGCGGTCGTCGTGCGCCGCCTCGGAGCGGGAGTCGGAGGTGTCGCGGCCGAGCGTGGGCGCCAGGCCGGCGAGGAGGAGCAGGGCGAGGAGGAAGAGCAGTCCTGCCATGAGGGTCACATCCTTCGTTCAGGTGGGGCGCCGTCCGGCGTCCCACGACCAATGGTCCGCTTTCAACTATGAAAGTACAAGCAACTATCTCTTCACTTCCCTTCGGAAGTAGTGAATGATGGATCCATGCTCGATCTACGCCGCCTCCAGGTCCTCGCCGCCGTCGTCGACACCGGCTCGGTGACCGCCGCCGCCACCCGCCTCGGCTACACGCCGTCCTCGGTGAGCCAGCAGCTGTCCGTCCTCGAGCGCGAGACGGGCGTGCCGCTGTTCGAGAAGAACGGTCGCGGCATCCGGCCGACCGAGGCCGGCGTGCTCCTCGCCGAGCACGCCGAGGGCGTCCTGCGCGCGGTGTCGGCCGCCGAGACCGCGATGACCGACCTGCGCGAGGGCCGCAGCGGCCGGGTGCGCGTCATGTCGTTCACCAGCGCCGGCGACACCCTGCTGCCCACCGCCGTCGCACGGCTGCGCCGCACCCGACCCGGGCTGCACGTGGCCACCACGGTGGGCGAGACCGACGTCGCCTACGAGCAGCTGCGCTCGCACCAGATCGAGCTCGCCGTCGTCCTCGAGCCGTTCGGCGTGGGCGACGAGCCGCACGACGACCTGCTCCGCGTGCACCTGCTCGACGATCCGTACCGCGCGATGCTGCCCGCCGGTCACCCGCTCACCGAGTCCGACACGGTCGAGCTCACCGACCTCGCCAACGAGGACTGGGTCGCGGCGCTCGGTGGCAACGGCTACTGCCGCGACGACACGATCGACCTGTGTCGGCGCGCCGGCTTCACGCCGCGCTTCGTCGCGCACGCCGTGGAGTTCCCGGCCGCGCAGGCCTACGTCGCCGCCGGCATCGGCGTCGGCCTCGTCCCCGTCCTCGCGCTCGGCACCGTGCACCGCGGGGTCGAGGTCCGCCGGCTGCGTCGCGAGCCCGAGCCGCGCCACGTGTGGATCGCGACCCGTCCGACGGCCGCGGCGACGGCGACGGTGGCCGAGACGATCGACGCCCTGCGCCGTGCGGCCGCCGAGCACTCCCGGCGTACCAAGGGGCAGGTCACCCCCAACGACGCCCAGCCGGTGCCCGCCTGACCCGCTCCCCGTACCCGGCACTGCCCGGCGGCCCTGTCGATTCCGGGCGGTCCCGTTCGTGCAGAGGGTGAGAGGCTGCGTCGCAGCCGGACCCGAAGGAGTACGCCGTGCCGAACTACCTGCTCTCCGTCTGCTACCCCGCCGGCGCCTCGCAGCCGCCGCCCGACGAGCTCGCCGCGATCATGACGCGCGTCGGGGCGCTGTCGGCCGACATGCAGGCGGCCGGCGTGTGGGTGTTCGGCGGCGGTCTGCACGCGCCGTCGTCGGCGACCGTCGTCGAGGACCGGGACGGCGAGGTCGTCATGACCGACGGGCCGTTCATCGAGTCCAAGGAGCAGATCGGCGGCATCACGATCATCGACGTCGCCGACCTCGACGCCGCGCTCGCGTGGGGCGCGAGGAAGGCCGCCGCGATCGGCGTACCGATCGAGGTCCGGCCCTTCGTGGGCTGAGGCCCGACCCGGCGACGCTGCCGCACCCGCTGCTGAGCGAGACTGCTCCGCAGCACACGCGCCAGCACGGCCCGGACAGGCGCACCGGAAGTGTCGAAGCGCGCGGACGGCGTTCGTGCAGCAGGTGAGGGACCGGATCGGCCGGCCCGACCAGAAGGAGACCGCCATGACCCAGTACCTGCTCTCCGTGCACAACGACGGCACCAGCCCCTACGCCACGGAGGAGGACATGCACGCCGCCTTCGCCGACACGGGCACCTTCAACGAGAAGCTCCAGGCGTCCGGCAAGTGGGTGTTCGCCGGCGGGCTCGAGTTCCCCGACACGGCGAAGGTCGTGCGCCGCCGCGACGGTGCGCTCGAGCGCACCGACGGGCCCTACCTCGAGAGCAAGGAGCACATCGGCGGCTTCTGGATCATCGAGGCGGCCGACATGGACGAGGCGCTCGCGTGGGCCGAGGAGGGCGCTGTCGCCTGCCGCGGCGACGTGGAGGTCCGCCCGTTCCAGGGCATCCCCCAGGACTGAGCCGCCCGCGTGCCCGCCGTACCCGACGACCCTGCCGTCCTTGATCGCGATTCGCGGTCAGGAGATGCCCTTGAGGGGCCCGATCCGACCTTAGAGGTCACGTCGGGCGCGGCGACCGCGGTCACGGTGGAGGCGGTGTTCCGCGCTGACTACGGGCGGGCGATCGCGACGCTCACACGGCTGCTCGGGGATCTCGGTCTGGCGGAGGAGGCGGTGCAGGACGCCTTCGCCGTCGCGCTCGAGACCTGGCCGCGCGACGGCGTCCCGCCGAGCCCGACCGGCTGGGTCGTCACCACCGCACGCCATCGCGCGATCGACCGCTTCCGGCGCGAGTCCACAAGAGAGCAGCGCCAGGCGCAGGCAGCGCTGCTACACGCCCCCGACGAGCCGGAGGAGGACTACGCCGTGCGCGACGACCGCCTCCGCCTGGTGTTCACCTGCTGCCACCCGGCGATCGCGCCCGCCGCGCAGGTCGCGCTCACCCTGCGGCTCGTCGCCGGGCTCACCACGCCGGAGATCGCCCGCGCGTTCCTCGTGCCCGAGCCGACCATGGCGCAGCGCCTCGTCCGCGCGAAGAACAAGATCCGCGACGCGCACATCCCCTACCGCGTGCCCGACGAGCACGAGCTCCCCGACCGCCTGCGCCCGGTCCTGGCGGTCATCTACCTCGTCCACAACGAGGCCTACGTCGCCACCTCGGGCGACTCGCTCGATCGCGTCGACCTCGCCGCAGAGGCGGTGCGCCTCGGGCGCCTGCTCGTGGAGCTCATGCCCGACGAGCCCGAGGCGCGCGGCCTGCTCGCGCTCATGCTCCTCGCCGAGTCGCGCCGGCCCGCGCGGGTCGCGGCCGACGGCTCGCTCGTCCGCCTCGCCGACCAGGACCGCTCGCTGTGGGACGCGAGCCTCCTCGCCGAGGGACAGGCACTCGTCCGGGAGTGCCTGCGGCGTAACACTCCTGGGCCCTACCAGATCCAGGCGGCCATCGCCGCGGTGCACTCCGACGCCACGACTGCGGCCGACACCGACTGGCGGCAGGTCATCGCCCTCTACGACCAGCTGCTCGCGGCGGCGCCGTCGCAGGTGGTGCGGCTCAACCGGGCGATCGCCGTCGCCGAGCTCGACGGACCCACGGCCGGCCTGCTCGAGATCGACGCGCCCGACGGTCCTGCGACCCACCTCGACGCCTACCACCTGCTGCACGCGACGCGGGCGGCCCTCCTCGCGCGACAAGGAAGGACGGCGGAGGCGGCGGCGTCGTACGACCGGGCGATCGCCTTGACCGACAACATCGCCGAGCAGCGCTTCCTCACGTCGAGGCGCGACGCCCTCTTGTGACTGTCCGCCCCGGACAGTACTGACGTCACTGGCGTAAGTGCTGAGCTGGAGGACTCCAGGTTCGCAATTACGCCAGTGACGTCGGGTGTGGGGTGGGTCGGTCAGGCCTGGACGTCGGCCGAGCCGAGGGTGACGGTGGCGTGGGCGGTCGCGCCGTCGCGGGTGTAGGAGACGTCGACCGTCGCGCCGGGGGTGGCGGAGCGGACCGTGGCCAGCAGGCTCTCGGTGCCGGTGATGCGGGTCGTGCCGACCCGCGTCACGACGTCGCCGACCTGCAGACCGGCCTTCGCCGCGGCACTGCCGTCGGCGACCTGCGTGAGCTTCGCGCCGCCGGTGGCGTCCTCCGTGGCGACGCCGAGCACGGCCTTGGTCGCGGTGCCCTTCGACTGCAGCTCGTCGGCGATGCGCTTGGCCTGGTCGATCGGGATGGCGAAGCCGAGGCCGATGCTCCCGCCCTGCGTGCCCTGCGCGGCGCCGAGCGAGGCGATCGCGGAGTTGATGCCGACGACGCGGCCGGCCATGTCGACGAGCGCGCCGCCGGAGTTGCCGGGGTTCACCGCGGCATCGGTCTGGATGGCGTTGAGGACCGACGTCGCGCTGCTGCCCTGCTCGCCGGACACGACCGGGCGGTTGAGCGCGGAGACGATGCCGGAAGTCACGGTGCCGGAGAGTCCCAGCGGCGAGCCGATGGCCACGACCTGCTGGCCCACCTTGAGCGACGAGGACGAGCCGAGCTGCGCGGGCACGAGGCCGTCGACGCCGTCGACCCTGATGACGGCGACGTCGGCGCCTGGGTCGCGGCCGAGGATCGTGGCCGACGCCGTACGCCCGTCCTGGAAGGACACGGTGAGCGAGCCGCCGTCAGCGGCCTCGGCGACCACGTGGTTGTTCGTGAGGATGACGCCGTCCGTGCTGATCACGATGCCGGAGCCCGTGCCGCTGCCGGCCTGGCCGGTGAACGCGACGGAGACGACGCTCGGCAGCACCTTCGCCGACACGGCCTCGATGGAGGTGTCGAACGAGGCGTCGCGGACCGTGCCGTTGTCGTTCGAGGTCGCGACGGTGGCGCGGTCCTCGTGGCCGGCGGTCACGGCGGCGCCCACGGCACCGCCGACGCCGCCGGCGAGCAGCGCGGTCGCGAGGACGGCGGCCGTCGTGCGGCCG
The DNA here is from genome assembly GCA_017882705.1 of Candidatus Nanopelagicales bacterium. GTDB lineage: Bacteria > Actinomycetota > Actinomycetes > S36-B12 > CAIYMF01 > Longivirga. The sequence continues at coordinate 14,058 of JADGOZ010000141.1, forward strand.
AGCCCGCCGCGCCCGGTGCGAGCGGGGGTCGGCGGGAGGGTCGTCGCCGGTGCACCGTCGGGCTCCGCCGCGATCGGGGGGAGGAAGGTGAACTCGGAGGTGCGGTCGTTGATGTCCATGACCGTGTTCTGACCCAGAACCTGTGAGGACGCTGTACGCGGCCTCTGCCTATCTCAAGAGCGGCCGGGGCGCTCCAGGATCTGCGTGCGGACCTCGCGGTGCAGCGTCTTGCCGACCATCGACTTGGGCAGCTCGTCGAGCACGAAGACCTGGCGCGGCACCTTGTAGCCGGTGAGGTGCTCGCGCGACGCGGTGCGCACGGCCTCCGGGTCGAGCTCGACCCCCTGCTGCGCCACGACCGCGGCCACCACCGTCTCGCCGCCCGACTCGTGCGGGATCCCGACGGCCGCCGCATCGAGGACCCCGGGCACGCGGCGCAGCGCCTCCTCGACCTCCGACGGGTAGACGTTGAAGCCGCCCGTGATGATGAGCTCCTTGATGCGGTCGACGATCGTGATGAACCCGTCCTCGTCCATGACCGCGATGTCGCCCGTGCGGATCCAGCCGCCGTCGATCATCACGGCCTCCGTGTCGTCGGGACGGCCCCAGTAGCCGGAGAAGACCTGCGGCCCGCGCACGAGCAGCTCGCCGGGCTCCTCGACGCCGAAGTCGTGCGTCGGGTCGTGCGGGTCGACGATCCGGACGTACGTCGACGGGAACGGCACGCCGACGGTCCCCGGCCGTCTCGTCGACGCGACCGGATTGCCGACCGTGACCGGTGACGTCTCGGTCATGCCGTAGCCCTCGACGAGGAAGCCGCCCGTGACGGCCTCCCACTGGTCGACGACGGCGGGCGGCAGCGACATCGCACCGGAGATGGCGAACCGGATCGAGCGGAGGTCGGCAGCCCGCTCGACCGCGGCCGACGCGAGGGCCTGGTAGACCGGTGGCACTCCGGGGAGGAACGTCGCTGGTCGTCGCTCCATCGCCTCGAGCACCTGGTCGACGTCGAACCGCGGGAAGAGCACGAGCACCGCGCCGATGCTCATCGCGAAGGTGAGGCAGAGGGTCAGGCCGTAGGCGTGGAAGAGCGGCAGCACGGCGTAGACCACCTCCTCGCCGTCACAGAGCCCGGGGACCCAGGCGCGGCCCTGCGCGGCGTTGGACCGCAGGTTGCGGTGGGTGAGCATCGCGCCCTTCGGCACGCCGGTGGTGCCGCCGGTGTACTGCAGCAGCGCGAGGTCCGCGGGCGCCGGACGCGGGTGGTCGGCAGGCAGCGGCGAGGTACGCCGGACGAGCGTGCTCCACGAGAGCGCGCCGTCGGCGGGCCCCGTCATCGCGGCGCGCGTCGCGCGGGCCTTCGCCACCGGCAGGCGGAGCATCCACTGCTGCTTGCGCGGCAGCGCCGTCGTGAGGTCGATCGCGATGATCGTGCGCAATTGCGACTGCGGGGCGACCTGCTGGATCGTCGGGACGACCTTGTCCCACGCGATCGCGACCACGGCGCCGTGGTCGGAGAGCTGGTGGGCGAGCTCCTCGGCGGTGTAGAGGGGGTTGTGCTCGACGACGACGGCGCCGAGACGTAGCACGGCGTAGAACGCGACGACGTGCTGCGGGCAGTTCGGCATCACGAGCGCGACGCGGTCCCCGGCGACGACGCCCTGCTCGAGGAGGGCCTGCGCCGCCCGGGCGACGAGGTCGCCGAGCTCGCGGTAGGTCGTCTCGCGGCCGTAGAAGTCGAGCGCGACGTGGTCCGGGAAGCGGCGCACCGCGGCGTCGAGCAGGTCGCACAGCGACTCGTCCGGGCTGTCGATGTCCGCGGGGACGCCGGGGGCGTACTGCGACAGCCAGGGGCGGGACTGCTCGAGCGTCATGGGTGGCCTCTCACGGATCTGGTGACTCCACCCTCGCATGCCCCACCACCGGCGTGGGGCCACCCTCCGGATGGGTCATACCCGTATCGGTCGCTGCAGGAAGGGAGTACAAGGACTGTGGGGTGCCGAAGGTCGTGTCCACCGCCCTGATCGCCGGGACGCCGTCCTCGTCAGGAGAACCCCGTGCCCGCGCTCCTCACCCGTACCGTCGCCGTCGCGGCGGCCGTGCTCCTCCTCGCGGCCTGCTCGTCCTCGGGGTCGTCGTCCCCCGCGGGCAGCAGCTCGGCGACGGGCGACCTGGCCGCGCAGGCCACGGCGTACGCCGGTCTCGCCCCCGAGGAGCAGGAGGCGCAGCTGCGGACCCTGTCGACCGACATCGAGCACCAGCTCCTCACGTTGTCCGGGCTCGACAAGGAGCTGGGCGGCGGGGCGAAGGCGACCGCCGCGTACGACGCCATGACCGCGGCCATGGTCACGCGGGCCACCGCGATCCGCAGCACCGGCTACGTCGGCAAGTTCGGCGGGCTCGCGCGGACGGCCGAGACGCCGTCGCTCGGCGGCATGATCTTCGCGGGATGGATGCTCGGCGGGCTGTCGGCGGAAGCCGTCACGGCGGCGACCAACGACGCGAAGCCGGGCGACAAGCCGCTGCACGACGAGCGCAACGACACCCAGGGCGACAATGCGAGCTCGATGACGCTGGACGGGACCGTGGGCACGGCGGCGATGGAGTGGACGATCACGACGACCGGCAACGGGGTCGAAGGGAAGGTCCACTCGAAGGTCTCGGTCAACCCGTGCCCTGACGCATCGGGGACCTTCACGGCCAAGATCTCGATGACCATGTCGGCGGCATCGGCCAAGGGGCGCATCGGGTCGAACACCACGGTCGACATCGACATCACCGGCCACGTCGACGACGACGCGAAGCTGGTGTCCTACGAGGTCGTCACCACCACTCAGGCCGCGGAGTTCGGGTCTGGTGACAACCACTGGGCCGAGGCCACCGACACGTCCGCGCACACCGGGGACAAGCTCACCGACTACACCCGCGTCGCCGGTCGGACCGCCGGGAACGTGCCCGCGAACTTCACCCAGCAGTGGGCGAACTTCGGCATGCTCACCGAGGCCATGTTCACGCCGAAGGTCCTCGGCGCTGCGCAGAAGGCCTGGGAGTCGGGCCGGTGCGTGTCGCTCGTGCCGACGACGTCACCGGACAAGCGCAGCGGTCTCGAGCCCTCCTCGACCGTGACGATCACCGCCCCGCCGCGCAGCAAGATCGACGGCGGCCCTGCGGGCGGCACCGTCACCGCGACCCTCAGCGGCGACACGTCGGTCGATCCCTCCGGCTCGAAGGTGAAGGCCGACGCGACCTTCACCTACGTCGCTCCCGGCGAGAAGGACAAGTCCGCGAGCGTGGCGCTCGAGGCCAGGTCCAAGCGCGGGGTCGCGAAGGCGAGCGTCGACTTCGACACGAAGCCGGGCTCCTACAAGGTCAGCGGCACGATGCCGTCCGCGCCCTCGGGCACGACCTTCACCGGCACGATCTGCAAGGCCGACAAGCCGTTCACGGTCCAGACCGCGGGCGACATGATCGGCACGGCGTCGTTCACGCCGAAGAGCGCGACGGCCGGATCGGTGAAGTTCACGGGCAAGGTCGGCAACGCCCCGCTCGCGATGGTCGGCAGCGGCACCTACACGCTGACGCCGCCGCAGGGCTCCGGCACCGGCACCCTGGCGATCACCTGGAAGCTGACCATCAAGATCCCCTACGTCGGCGACCAGACTCGCAGCGGGCCGGCGACGCTCACCCTGACGCCCACGACCGCCTGCTGACCCGCACGGCGGCCGGCGCCGGTCCCGTTAGGGTCGGAGCATGCTGCCAGTCACCGCCTTCGCCACCGCCGGCCCGCGCGTCCCGTTCGAGCGCACGACGATCGAGCGCCGCGACCTCGGCCCGCGCGACGTCCTCATCGCGATCGCCTACGCCGGCATCTGCCACTCCGACATCCACACCGCGCGCGAGGAGTGGGGCGCGACGACGTTCCCGCTCGTGCCCGGCCACGAGATCGCCGGAGTCGTCGAGGCCGTCGGGAACGAGGTCACGACGTACGCCGTCGGGGACCGGGTGGGCGTCGGCTGCCTCGTCGACTCGTGCGGGGAGTGCCGCCACTGCGTTGCCGGCAACGAGCAGTTCTGCCGCAGCAGCATCGGGACCTACGGCTCGACCGGTCGCGACGGCAGGCCGACCGCAGGCGGCTACAGCACGCACATCGTCGTCACCGAGGCGTTCGTCCTGCGCATCCCGGACGCGCTGCCGCTCGACGTCGCCGCGCCGCTGCTGTGCGCCGGTGTCACGACGTACTCCCCGCTGCGGCACTGGAAGGTCGGCCCCGGCTCACGCGTGGCCGTCGCGGGACTCGGCGGTCTCGGCCACATGGGCGTGAAGATCGCCGCGGCGATGGGCGCCGAGGTCACGGTGCTCACGCGTACCGACAGCAAGGCCGACGACGCCCGCGCCTTCGGCGCCGCGCACGTGCGCGCGACCGCCGACGGCACGGCGTTCCGCGAGCTGCGCAACGGCTTCGACCTGATCCTCAACACCGTGTCCGCCGAGCTCGACCTCGACCGCTACGTGCGGATGCTCGACGTCGACGGCGCGATGGTCAACGTCGGCCTGCCGGAGAACGCGCTCTCCATCAGCCTCATGTCGCTCGTGGGCAACCGTCGCTCGCTGGCCGGCTCGCCGATCGGTGGCATCGCAGAGACCCAGGAGATGCTCGACTTCTGCGCCGCGCACGGCCTCGGCTCCACGATCGAGACCATCTCGGCGACGGAGATCGACGCCGCCTACGAGCGAGTGGTGGCCGGCGACGTCCGCTACCGCTTCGTCATCGACACCGCGACGATCCCGGCCTGACGGCGTACGACCGGAGCACTTCCCGCGCGTCACGGCGGACGGTAGTGTCGGAGTTCAGCGACAAACGCACACAAACGCGCATGCGGAATGCACGTATGCGCCAGACCGGGGAGGGCGCCGCGTGACCGCACCGACGGTGCTCGTCCTCGGTGACGCGAATCCCGACCTGCTGCTGACCGGCGACGTCGTCCCTCGGTTCGGCCAGGTCGAGCAGCTCCTCGACGGCGCCGATCTCGTGCTGGGCGGCTCCGCCGCGATCGTGGCAGCCGGGCTGGCACGGCTCGGGGTGCGCACGGCGCTCGCAGCCACGGTCGGCGACGACGCGTTCGGCCGGCTCACGCGCGAGCTGCTCGAGTTGGCCGGGATCGACACCCGGTGGGTCCGCACCGACCCCGAGACACCGACCGGGCTCTCGGTGATCCTGGGCTCGCAGGGGCGCGCGATCCTCACCCACCCCGGCACCATCGCGTCGACGGGCCCGGAGGTGCTGCCGCCGGTGGCGGAGCTGGTGGGCACGTGTCACGTCCACAGCGCGTCGGTGTTCCTCCAGCCACGGCTTGCCGCGGCGCTGCCCGCCTACCTCGACGGCGTCCGAGCGGCGGGGTGCACGACGTCGGTCGACACCAACTGGGACCCGGCCGGCAGCTGGGCGGCCGGGCGCGAGCTCGTCACGCATGCCGACGTCTTCCTCCCCAACGCCGCGGAGCTCGCGGCGGTCACCGGGCTCGCGGACCGCGACGCCGCAGCCGACTGGTGCACGCGGCGCGGGGTCACGGTGGTGCTCAAGGACGGCGCGGCGGGCGGCGTGGCCTGGGCACCCGGGCACCCGCCGGTCTTCGCACCGGGCCTGCCGGTCGAGGTCGTCGACACGACCGGTGCCGGCGACTCCTTCGACGCCGGCTTCCTCAGCGGCTGGGTGGACGACCTGCCGCTCTCCTCGTCGCTGGCGCGCGCAGTCGCAGCCGGGAGCCTCTCGACGGGCTCGGTCGGCGGCACCCGCTCGCAGCCGACGCTCGCCCAGCTCGAGTCGGCGCTCGGGCTCGCCTGACGGGGTCGTGCCCGTCAGGCGACGTTCACCCCTTGAGGCCGCTGAAGGTCATGGTGGCCACGAACTGCCGCTGCGCCAGGAGGAAGCCGACGATCAGGGGCATGGTCGCGACGACGTTCCCCGCCATCAGCTCGCTCCACTGCGTGCGACGCGTGCCCTGGAACGTCGTGAGCCCCACCTGGATGGTGAAGTTGTCCTGGTTGGAAATCGCGGTGAGCGGCCAGATCAGGTCGTTCCACGAGTTGAGCAGGGTGAACACCGCGAGGGTCGCGAGAGCCGGCTTCGCGAGCGGCAGGACGATACGCCGGAACACGCCGAAGGTCGTGAGCCCGTCGATCTCGCCCGCCTCCTCCAGCTCACGAGGGAGCGCGAGGAAGAACTGCCGCATGAGGAAGATGCCGAAGGCGCTCGTCAGCCACGGTACGAAGGCGGCCGCGAGCGTGTCGACGATCCCGAGCTTCGAGAACATGACGTAGGTCGGGATCATCAGCAGCTGGGTCGGGATCATGATGGTGCCGACGATCGCGAAGAAGCCGAAGGTGCGGCCGCGGAACTTCAGGCGCGCGTACCCGTAGCCGGCCAGGGAGCACAGCACCAGGTGCGAGCCGACCGAGATGGCCGCCACGATGCACGTGTTGATGAGCCAGCGAGGTGCGAGCGAGTCGCCGAAGAACCCCTGGTAGCCGGTGAGGCTGATGGAGCTCGGGATGAACTTCGGCGGGAAGCTGTTGATCTCCGCGTCGGTCATGAACGACGTGAGCACCATCTGGACCAGCGGCAGCGCGAAGACCAGCGCGAGCGGCATGAGCAGGAAGTGCCATGGCGAGAAGGGCAGGAGGCGACGGCGACGGTGCTTCGGCGGCTCCGGGACGTCGAGGTCGAGCTCGACGTCGCGGACCTCGAGAGCGCGGATGAACGCCATCAGAAGGCCTCGATCTTGGTGCGCCGCGAGTACCAGATCATGAACAGGGTGACGATCATCGTCAGTGCGAACAGGCCGTAGGAGACCGCGGCGCCGTAGCCGAAGCGCGACTCCTGGAACGCCACCTTGTAGACGTAGTAGACGAGGGTGACCGTCGAGTTGACCGGCCCGCCTCGCGTCGTGGTGTAGACGAGGTCGAACAGCTGCAGCGCCGTGATGGTCTGCCAGACGGCGGTGAAGACGGTCACCGGGGCCAGCTCGGGCATCGTGACGTAGCGGAAGACCTGACGCCGGTTGGCGCCGTCGACGACGGCCGCCTCGACGATCTCCTGCGGGATGTCCTGGAGTGCGGCCAGATAGACCACGACGCAGAAGCCGACCTGCCCCCACAGGGCGATGATGACGATGACGATCATCGCCTGGGTGGGCGACTCCAGCCAGGGCTGAGGAGGGAGACCGAGCCGGCGGAGGATGTCGTTCGCCGAGCCGTAGTTGGGTTCGAAGACGAAACCCGCGAGGATGCCGGTGGCCGCGGCCGAGGCGACGAACGGGATGAAGATCGCGGTGCGGTAGAAGCCCACGAGGCGGATGCGCTGGTTGAGCGCCACGGCGATCAGCACGCCGAGGAAGATCGAGATCGGGACGAACATCGCCGTGAAGAACAGCGTGTGCCGGACTGCGGCCCAGACCTCCGGGTCGTTGACCATGGCCTGGTAGTTGCGCCAGCCGACGTCCTTCGCGGGGCTGAGCAGGTTCCACTTCTTGCGCGAGATGAAGAACGCCCAGCCGGCCGGGAAGACCGACAGCCCGATGACGAGGAACGTCGCGAGCCCGACGAAACCCCAGCCGACGAGATCCTGGCGACGGCGGCGGGCGCGCTTCTGCTTGCGGCTCACCTTCTCCTCCGCCACGGGGCGCACCGGCCCGCCCGTGGGACGGTCGAGCTGCACGGTCACCGCGCGGACCCCCGTCAGCCCAACGCGTCAGCGGACTTGGCGGCGGCGTCGTCGAGCGCGGTCTTGCTGTCGCCCTGCCCCTGCAGCACCTGCGAGATGGCCTCCCCGAGGTACTTGCTCATCTCGGTGTAGCCCTCGACCGTCGGCCGCGCGTTCTTGGCGTTGGCGAGGTTGGCGAAGAACACCTGGGCACCCGGGGCGTAGGTGGTCGCCCAGGTCGTGAAGGCCGGGCTGGTCGACTCCGACGTGCGCAGGGGCAGGTTGCCGTAGGCGAGGTTCCACCGCTCGTCGATCTCCGGGCTGGTGAGCCAGAGCAGGAAGTCGGAGGTAGCGGCGGCCCGGTTGGCGTCGTTGTGGTCGAAGGCGACCCACACGTCGGGGCCGGACACGGTCTGGTGGTCGCCGTTGGTGCCGGGGAGCTGCGTCGCCCCGTAGGACACCTTCTTCTGCTGCAGGTCGTAGAGCAGCCACGGGCCGCCGATGATCATCGCGACCTTCCCGTCGTACATGAGCTGGGGGTACTTCTCGTCGGTCTGGTCGAGGTACATGGACTTGTCGTCGACCGCCATCGCCCGGAGCAGGTCGAGGGACTTCACGCCGGCGTCGGAGTTGAACGTCGCCGTCTTCTGGTCCTCGGACAGGACCTGCCCGCCGTTCTGCCACAGCAGGGGCCAGAAGTGCCAGGTGGTGTCCTCGCTGCCGGAGACCGAGAAGGCAGTGCCGAAGACCTGCTTGGCCGGGTCGGTGAGCTTCTTGGCCGCCGTGCGGAAGTCGTCCCACGTCCAGTCGTTCGTCGGGTAGGCGACGCCGGCGGCGTCGAAGACCTTCTTGTTGTAGAGCAGCCCGAGGTTGTCGACCAGCGCGGGGACGCCGATCACGCGGCCGTCGACGGTGGCGGTCTTCCGCGCGGCCTCCGGGATCTCGTTCCACTTCACCGCCGGGTCGGCGACGCGGGCTGACAGGTCCAGCGTGTGACCGCTGTTGCCGAGCTCGGTGGCCCAGGAGCCGAAGGCGTACGACAGGTCGGGATAGGTGTTGGCGACGAACCCGGCCGCGATCTTCTGCTTGAGGTCGTCGGTGGTGGACGCCCCGGGCGCGACGTTGATGGTCACGTTGGGGTGCTTGCCCGTGTACTCCTTCGCCAGGCCCTCGAGGAGGGTCTCCGCGTCGGCGCTCTGACCGGTCCACCACGTGATGGTCACCGGTGCCGTGGTGTCGGCCGAGCTGCTGGCGCCGGCGGTGCTGGCACCGCTGCTCCCGCTCGAGGCGCAGGCCGTGAGCCCGACCGAGAGAGCGGCGGCCGCCGTGACGGCGATGAGACGACGGTTCGTGTTCACAGTGAGCTCCCGTTCTGGACGGATGCGAGGATGACGGACCGGGTGAGCGCGCGGGGGTTGTCCGGGTCGAGACCCCGCGACTCGGCGAGCGCGACGGCGAGCCGCTGCGCACGGACCAGCTGGGCGAGGGGGTCGAGGTCGTCGGTCAGCACGGTGGCGCCGGTCGCCCGGACGGCGTCGACCAGGCCCACCGGCGGCGTCCCGAACATCGTCACCAACGAGCCGCGGCGCGCGACGGCGATCGGACCGTGGCGGTAGTCCATGGCCGGGTACGACTCCGACCAGGCCTGCGCCGCCTCGCGGATCTTCAGCGCCGCCTCGTGCGCGAGCCCGATGGTCCATCCGCTGCCGAGGAAGACGAAGTGATCGTGCTCGGTGACGTCGAGGGGCAAGGGCGAGTCGACTGCGGTGACGACGTCGGCCAGGGATGCCTCGACGTCGTAGCCGAGCGCGGCCCGCATGACGGTGAGGAGCGTGGTGGGGAATCGGGTCTGCACGACGCTGGTCTCGTCGGCGAAGTCCAGCAGCAGCCGCTCGTCGAGGAGGGCGTCGACCGGCTCGCCGACGACCGCGGTGACACCGACCCGGCGGGTGCCCGTCGGCAGCTCGCGCAAGGCGTCGAGGATCTCGGTCGTGGTGCCCGAGCGGGTGATGGCCACGACGCGGTCGTAGCGGCGGGCGACCGGCGGCTCGGAGCCGTAGGCCCAGTCGGTCTCGCCGAGACCGGCCCGCTCGCGCAGGGTGGCGTAGGCCTGGGCGACGAAGGCCGACGTCCCGCAGCCGAGGGCGAGCACGCGCTCACCGGGGGCGGCCAGGAGGTCACGTGCCTCCGGGACGAGGGTCAGGGCCTGGGCCCAGGTCTGCGGCTGGCTGGCGATCTCGAGGACTGTACGGGCGCTCATGCGGCTGAGTATGGTCATATGTGAGCGATTTCCGGCAGATCCCTTCACGAAGTGGACATTTCAGATGAGCGATCTGATCCCTGGCGCGGCCGCCCGCGACCACCGCATCGCCCGGCTCCTGCTCGCCGACTTCTCCCCGCACCGCGCGATCCGCCGACCACTGACCCCCCTGTCCGGCCTGTCCGTGCCGGCCGTCGACGTGCACAACCACCTCGGTCGCTGGCTCACCGAGGACGGCTCCTGGATGACCCCGGACGTCGGCGAGCTCCTCGAGCTGATGGACCGGGTCGGGGTCGAGACGATCGTGAACCTCGACGGACGGTGGGGGAGCGATCTTGACGACAACGTGACCCGGTACGACGCCGCGCACCCCGGTCGTTTCCGCACCTTCTGCCACCTGGACTGGTCACGCCTGCTCGGCGACCACCCCACCGAGACGCTCGTCGCCGACCTGTGCCGCGCGAAGGACCAGGGGGCGCAGGGCCTCAAGGTATGGAAGGACCTCGGGCTCTCCGTCACCGACGCGGACGGCGCACGCGTGCTGCCGGACGACGCGCGTCTCGCCGACGTCTTCGCCGCGGCGGGTGAGCTCGACCTGCCGGTGCTGATCCACACGGCGGACCCGATCGCCTTCTGGGCGCCGCTGGACCGGCACAACGAGCGGATCGACGAGCTGCGGGAGATGCCGACGTGGTGGTACGGCGGACCCGAGCACCCGTCCTTCGACCGGCTCCTGGCGGCGCTCGCGGGCGCCGTGCGACGTGCGCCCGGAACGACGTTCATCGGCGCGCACGTCGGGTGCGCCGCCGAGGACCTCGACCACGTCGGCGCGCTCCTGGACGAGTGCCCCAACTTCCACGTGGACCTCGGAGGTCGTCTGGGGGAGCTCGGACGTCAGCCGCGCCGCTTCGCGCGCCTCGTCGCGCGCCACCCGGACCGCGTTCTGTTCGGCACCGACGCCTTCCCCCTCGACGAGGCGTCCCTGCTCACCTACGCGCGCTTCCTCGAGACCGACGACGAGTGCTTCGCCTACGACGAGGGCTGTGAGACACCACCGCAGGGCCGTTGGGACATCAACGGAGCCGCGCTGCCCGCCGCGCACCTCGAGGCGGTGTACGCCGGGAACGCCCGCCGCATCCTCGGCGGCTGAGCCGAGGTCCCGTCACGGCGCCAGCACGCGCAGCGCCTGCTCCACGACGGTCGTCATCGAGTCGCGCGCCGGCGCGAGGTACTTGCGCGGGTCGACGACCTTCGGGTCTGCGCCCAGGCGCTCGCGGACGGCGCCCGTGAACGCGATGTTCAGCGCGGTGCCGATGTTGACCTTCACCATCCCGGCGCGCACCGCGGCTCGCAGCTCGTCGTCCGGGACGCCGGAAGACCCGTGCAGCACAAGGGGGATCACCACGGCGGCCGCCAGGCGAGCGATCAGGTCGTGGTCGAGCGCCGCGCTGCGGTCGAGCATCGCATGAGAGCTTCCGACGGCGACCGCGAGCCCGTCGACCCCGGTCGCAGCGACGTACTCCGCCGCCTCCCCCGGGTCGGTGCGCGCGCCCGGCGCGTGCGCGCCGTCCTTGCCGCCGACCTCACCGAGCTCCGACTCGACCCACAGGCCCCGTTCGTGCCCCCACGTCACCGCGGCCCGGGTCGCCTCGACGTTGTCGGCGTACGGCCGGGTCGACGCGTCGTACATGACGGAGCCGAACCCGTGCTCGGCCGCCTGACGCAGGAGGCCGTCGTCCTCGACGTGGTCGAGGTGCAGCGAGACGGCCGCCGACGACGCACGAGCCACCGCGACCGACGCAGCCGCGATGGGCGCGAGCCGGCCGCCGTGGAACTTCACCGCGTTCTCGCTTATCTGCAGGATCACCGGGAGCCCCGCGCGCTCGGCGCCGGCGACGATCGCCTCGGCGTGCTCGAGGCAGATCACGTTGAACGCACCCACGGCACGACCGTGGGCTCGTGCATCGGCGACGAGATCGGCGGTGGGGACGAGCGACATGCGAGGCTCCTGGGCTGGGGGGCTGGCGGTGCGGATCAGGGAGTCGGCGGGGCGAGGCGGACGACGCGGACCAGTCGCACGACGACATCGCGCGACGTCGCCGCCTCGAGCGCGAGGTCGGTGCGACCGGTCAACGACGCGTCGAACCCGGACGCGTCGAGGGTGACCGTCGTCGTCTCCCAGCGCGGCCTCCCGCTCGGGCGCACCAGCGCGGAGAGGGACGAACCGGTGCGCACCCGGAATCCGCCGGACGCCCCCCAGGCCGTCACCTTGACCTGGACCTGCCCGCGTGTCGTGGCGACGAACCGATCGTCGAGGTCGAAGTAGAGGGCGCTCTGGTGATGCGCCAGGTCGGTGGAGAGCCCCTCGTACGCCGTGCCGTTCTCGACCGCCAGCACCTGGCGCCGCACGTCCACGGTCGCGCGACGTGCCGTGCCGCCGGGGACGTCGCGCTGGACGAGCCAGTGTTCGAGGTTGCGCACCCACGGACGGGTGGGCCACGCAGCCGCGGTGGTGAACGGCGGCGCCGTCTCGTCCCGCCAGTACGTGTCCTCGGCGTCGCGCAGGTCCGCCCACGCATCGGCGCTCGTGCGCGCCGTCTGCCCGAGCGAGAGGCGCACCCAGTCCCAGTGCTCGGGCTCGCCGCGCATGTCGCTCTGCGCCGGGACGGCGTAGAGCCAGTTCACGCCGAGCTGCAGAGCCTTGAGGTTGCTCTGGACCACGGCGTAGGGCACGTCGTCGGTCGTGACGCCGCAGTCGGTGAAGCACTCGTTCTCGGCGCCCACGACGAAGCGCCCGTCGTGGATCGGGAGCGACTCGTCGAGGGTGAGGTGACCGTCGGGCTGCACGTGGCTGCCGTAGGCCGGGGCCTCCGAGAGGTGGAAGTTGGACTCCTCGGTGATCCCGTTGCGGATGCCGAGCCCCGCGGCCGTCGCCTGCCGCGCGAGCAGGTCCTGCTGCTCGTGGGTGAACGGCCCGAAGGGATAGTCCTCGCCGGTGAACACGAGCTTCGTGCGGTAGGGACCGAACAGCGTCGCGAGATCGGTCCAGGCATGGGCGTACCACTTCCGGTAGGCCGCGAAGTCCAGCTCACCCGCGTCCACCGCCGACGTCACGGTCTCGTAGTCGAACTCCGCCCAGGTGAAGGCGCCCGGGACGTACACGAAGCGCAGCCGCGGGTCCGCCGCCAGCCCACGGCCGACGAAGAGCGCCCGGTACGTCGCCAGCAGGTGCGACCACACGCACTCGTTCCAGATCGGGAGATGCTTCTCGCCGTCGTCGTCCGGTCCGTATCCATGCACGTGGCACGTGCTCGCGACCCACTCCGGTGCCCAGTCCTCCCCGCTGGCGAAGATGCGCATCCAGAACGGTCCGGGCGATGCGAGCTGCTGGTCGAGCGAGTCGAACGACATGCCCTGGGCGGAACCGGTCTCCGTGGTCGTGAGCGTGTCGACGCCCGGCGACAGCTGGCGCCAGGACTGGTCGACGCTGCGCACGAGCACGTGCGTGTCGGCGTCGGCGTCCTCGGAGAAGAAGCCGCTGTTCGAGGCAGGGCGCACCCACGCCGGCTCCGTCCAGTCGAGTCCGACCACCGTGCGCGACGTGCCCTCGGCCACGGCTGCGAGGACGTGCTCCGGCGGGGAGTCGTCGACCGCGGGCAACGGGACGGGGGCCGCCGAGCTCGCGGGTGCGACGGTCGAGGTGGCGAGCGGAGCGGCGGGCGCGCCCGAGCAGGCGCCCAGGGCGAGGACCGTGATCGTCGCGCCCGCAAGGAGTCCCAGCCGTGGCAGCCTCATCTCACCAGCGCACAGGAGCGCGCAGGGCTTCCGGGAGCAGGTCGCCGTGGGCTTCGGTCAAGGCGTCGCAGAGGTCGCCGATCTGGTCGACCGTGAGGGTCGCCGCCGTGTTCGGGTCGACCATCGCGGCGTTGCGCACGAGGCGCGGGTCGCCCTCGACCGCCGCGCGCACGGTGAGCTCGCCGACGCTGACGAACGAGCGGTTGAGGGCCACGCACTGCAGGGGCAGGTCGCCGACGTGGATCGGGTGGGCGCCCATCTCGTCGAGCGCTGTGGGGACCTCGACCGCGTAGTGGTCGGGCAGGTTGGTGATGTAGCCCTGGTTGGCGACGTTGGCGAAGATCGTGCGCTTCGTCCCCGTCTCGAGCGAGTGGATGACCTGAGGTGCGTACTCCGTGGAGTCCTGGTCGATCGGCAGCGGCTCACCGGCGGCGAGCGAGGCGCGGACGTCGGCGTACTCCTGCAGGTTGGCGGCGCTGATGCCCACGTACTCGCCGACGTCGAGGCGCAGGCGCTCGATCTCCTCGTCGTGCTGGAGGTACCACGGCAGGTACTCGCTCGAGTGCTCGCTGGTCTCGGTCGGGTAGTAGCCGAGGCGCCGGTACATGTCGACGCGCACGCGGCGGCGCAGCTCCGGGTCCTCCGCGATGCGCTGGTCGAGCAGCGGGTAGAGGCTCTTCCCGTCGCGCTCCCAGCGCAGCACCCACGCCTGGTGGTTCACGCCCGCCGACCAGTAGGACACCTCGTCGAACGGCACGTCGATCACGTCGCAGAGGCCACGCACCGTCCAGTAGACCGAGTGGCACAGACCGAGCACCTTGAGCTCCGGCGCGATCGCGTGGAGGTACGCGACGTTCATCGCCATCGGGTTCGTGTAGTTGAGCAGCCACGCGTCCGGGCAGATCTCGGCCATGTCGCGCGCGATGCCCTCGAGCACCGGGAAGGTCCGCAGCGCCCGGAAGATGCCGCCCACCCCGAGGGTGTCGCCGATCGTCTGGCGCAGGCCGAACCTCGCGGGCACCTCGAAGTCGCGCACCGTGCCGTCGTGACCGGCGACGGCGACGGCGTTGATGACGTACGTCGCCCCCTCGAGGGAGCGCCGACGGTCGAGCGACGCGGTCACCTCCACCGCTCGGCCGAGCTGGCGCGAGGTCGCCTCGGCGATGGCGACCGCCGTCTCGAGACGCCCCTGGTCGATGTCGTGCAGCGAGATCCGCAGCGGGCCGAGGTCGTCGAAACCGAGCAGGTCGGCGAGCAGCTCGCGCGTGAAGACCACGCTGCCGGCGCCGAGGAACGTGATCGTGGTGGGGGATGACATGTGTGAATTGTTGCGCCTCGCTGGTCAAACGCTCAAGAACGAACGACAATGTGCGCAGACATGGACATTCTGAGGTGAGCGAACGCGCTGCCTCCCGTCGATCAGGAGTGTAGGTGCCCCGCGTCTCGCTGCGCCGCGCCGACCGGGTGTCGGCCATCCTCGAGCGGCTCGCCGCGCAGCAGTCGCTCAACGCTGCCGAGCTGGCCGAGGAGTTCGGGGTCTCCGCCGCCACGCTCCGCCGCGACCTGCAGATGCTCGAGGACCAGAAGCTGCTGAGCCGCACGCACGGCGGCGCGCTCGCCCACGACGTGGCCTACGAGCTGCCGGTGCGCTACCGCGGCGGACGGCAGCGCGAGGAGAAGCGCGCGATCGCGGCGACGGCGGCGGGCCTGCTCCCGAAGGGCCCGCTCGTGATGGGGCTCACCGGGGGCACGACCACCAGCGAGGTCGCGCGGATCATCGCCGACCGGGTCGATGTCACCGTCGTGACGAACGCCCTCAACATCGCCACGGAGCTGGCGTTGCGTCCGCGGCTCAAGCTCATCCTCACGGGCGGCGTGACGCGCTCTCAGAGCTATGAGCTCGTGGGGCCGTTCGCGGAGCAGACCCTCGCGGCGCTGCACCTCGAGGTCGCCGTGATCGGCGTCGACGGGATCTCGGCCGAGGCCGGGCTCACCACCCACGATGAGGTCGAGGCGCACACCAACGCCATGATGATCAGCCGCGCAGCCCGCGTGATCGTCGTCGCCGACGGCTCGAAGGTCGGCCGGGTCCTGCTCGCGCGCATCGCGCCGATCGACGCGGTCACCGACCTCATCACCGACGCCACGGCCGACGCGGACGCACTCGAGGCACTGCGCCGGACGGGGCTCGTCGTCCACGTCGTGTGACGCTCAGGAGTGCGGCGGCGCGCGCAGGGCCAGCCGGGTCCACCAGATCAGCAGGAGGCCCGCGACGACACCGAACCAGAGCCACATGACGGCACCGCCGAGGGCTCCGGTGAGGAAGAAGCCCGAGACGAGCGCGACCACCCAGCTGAGCGCCGCGACCACGACGACCACCAGCCCCGCGAGGACGGCGCGGACCGGCGTACGACGGAACACGCGCAGTCCGCGCAGGGCGTTCCGCCCGCCCGCCGCCGCCTCGACCAGCAGGCAGGCGACGACGACCAGCACAAGCGGGACGGCGAACGGCAGCACCACCGCGACGGCTGCGGTCACGACGACGGCGACCGCCGACCACGCGACGAGCAAGGCCGGCAGACGACCGAGGGCCGAGCGCAGCACGATCGCCCGCGCCGCCCAGGCCAGGACCGCGACCTCGGCGACGAGCACGACGAGCGAGCCGACGACCTGCACGGCGAACCAGCCGGTCGCCGCCGTACCGAGTCCGGGCACGGCGCTCGCGCCCTGCAGCACCGCGCCGACGACGACCGCGCCGAGCAGCACGATCCACGCGCCGGCGCGCGACGGACGAGGGTCGGTGGTGGTCGTCACGACGTCTGCATCGCCTTCTCCAGCACGGTCGCGATGTCGGCCGTGGCGAGGAGCTTCCCGTCGACCGTCACGGTCAGGCTCGACTGGTCGGACGCCGTCGACTCGACGGCGATCCTCTGGTGGTCGAGCGTCTCCCCCTCGCACGTGACCGACTTGTCGGACGCCATCGTGCAGACGGGCGCGGTCATGACGTCGACACGGTTCTGCAGCAGCAGGTCGTTCGCGGCGTAGCGGACCTCGGTGACCCGGTCGCCGCCGACGGGTGCCAGTGCGCTCACCTGCGAGCACCCGGCGAGCAGCAGCACCGTGCCGAGGAGTACGCCGCCCCGCACCCGCCTCACGACTGGTTCCCCTTCTCGTGCGCGAGGATCCGGGCCTTCTCGGTCAGCCGCTGCGCCTCGAGCGCGGCGTCGGTGATCGCGCTCAGGTCGAAGGGGGCAGGCAGCAGCAGCTCGGTGTTGCGGTCGAGCGGGGAGCCGCGGCGCATGGTCGGGTTCTCCGCCCAGTCGTTGGCGGCGAGCTCCCGGGAGCGCGCCGCGAGGTCGGTCGCGCTGCCGGACGATCCGGGCACGGCCGGAGAGGCGTGGTCGAGCACCGTCGTGAACAGCGACAGCGTGCCGTCGCGGTTGTCGACGATCTCGACGACCTGCTGCTGCTGCGGGAAGTCGATGCACGACGCGGTGGTGATCTCCCAGAACCCGCCGGTCTCCGACGTGTGGGCGAGGATCTGGTTGAGGTGCGTGTGGCCGTTGAGCCACGCCACCGCGACGGGGAACTGCAGCAGCAGGTCGACGACCTCCTCCGCGTGGTGCAGCACATGGTCCTGGCCGGGACGCGTCGCGGCGTTCTCCAGCGTGAGGCTGTTGTGGTGGCTCAGCACGAGCACGAGCTTCTTCTCCGCCTGTGCCTTCTCCAGCTGCGCACGCAGCCACTGGAACTGCACGTCGGGAACAGCACCGTCGGGACCGGCCACCGCGTTGCAGGTGTCGAGCCCGAGAGCGCGCACGAACGGGCTGAGGTCCGCGGACCACCAGGTCTCGCCGCTGTCGAGGTTGTGCTGGGTGAAGCCGTGCCCGACCGGACCGGGCTGCGGCTGGGTGCGGAAGTGCTCCGCCATGAACTCCCGCTGCTCGAAGAGCCGTCGATCGGGGTTCGGAGTCACGGACTTGAAGCCGGGGCCGCCGAGCGAGAGCCGCACCGAGTCGATGGCCTGCTGGAGTGCGCTGCCGCTGGCGGCGTATCCCGCGAGAGTGCTCGCTGCCGTCGCCTCGACCGTGAAGGCCTTCCGGCCGCCGACCGCCAGGGCGTGCAGCGCGGGGCTGAGGCCGAACGTGCCGAGCAGCAGCGTGTCGTGGTTGCCGTAGACGGCGTACCAGGGCGACGGCAGGCCGGTGGAGCCGACCGGGGTCGCGATCGACGCGGAGAGCAGGGTCGGCAGCTGCGGGAAGCCGTAGTCGCCGAACGACCCGCCCGCGGGGTCCTCGGGCCGGTAGGCCCAGACGGCCTCCGGCCACGCCTGCACGCCCTGGAAGACGCGACCCGAGGTCGCGGGATCGACGGTCACGCCGTCGAGCAGGTCGATGTACCAGCGCAGCTCGAGGAACGAGTGCATGTCGGCGCTGTCGCCCGTCACGACGGCCGCACCCATCGGGACGCCCGTGAGCGGGCTGTAGCGCGCCCCCGCGAACGCGCCCACCATCGCCGCGGTCGTGTGCGTGCTGAGCGGGTCGTGCGGGTGGAACGCCGAGCCCCACGCCGCGTGGTTCTGCTCGATCATCGGCTCGATGCGCCCGGGCGACTGCGCGTCGATGACGTGCAGGTCGGACAGGTGGCCGAGGTAGAGCAGCGAACGACGGCGGTCCGTACGTGCGGGATCGGCCCTGCGCCGCAGCACGTCGAAGCGCGGGAGGTACGGCTCGCCCGGCCCGACGGCCAGCGCGCGGTACTGGTGCTGCAGGACCGCGCCGTGCAGGATCGTCTGCTGCAGCGTGCTGGGGATCGCGGCGAGGTCGACCGTCTCGGTGGCCAGCGCGCGCCCGACGAACTCCGGGGCCAGCCCGAGCGCAGCAGCCAGGACCGCGGTCCTGGTCAGGAACTCCCGCCGGGTGAGGGAGCGTGTGCGCGTCACTGCCGGGACAGCGCCGCGGACAGCCGCAGCTGCGGGTCGACGAGGTGGTTGAAGTCCTGCGCGCCGCCGGCCAGCTCGATGAGCACCGTGCGCACGGTGCCCGTGAACTCGCTGTCCTCGGCGCGGTAGTCGTCGCTCACCGGCAGCCCGCCGTCATGACCCACGTCGCAGGTCTCGTCGAGCGAGAACACGAGCGGCACCGTGCGCTCGAGCCGGCCCTCGGCGACGGCGTCGCCGTCGACGGTGAGCGTGATGTCGCCGCCGCGTGCGGGTCCGCCGCCGTCGTAGGCGAAGGACATGACCACCCGGTGGCTCCCGGCGGTGAGCGGCTCCGGCCCGGCGACCTTCGTGACCTGCAGGCCCATGAGGTTGTAGCAGTAGACCGGGACGCCGTCGTGGCGCAGGTAGAGGCTCCAGCCGCCGAACGACCCGCCCTGCGCGATGATCACGCCCGCGGCGCCGCCCTCCGGCACCTCGATGTCGGCGGCGACGGCGTGCGAGACGTTCTTGACGTTGAGGACCGTCGCCTCGGTGAGCCGGCTCATGCCGCCGTAGAGAACCTGCTTGCGGCCGTGGATCAGCGTGGGCCGTCCCGCGATGGCGGCGTCGAACCGCTCGACACGACGGTCGTCCAACGGCAGGACGTTGTACTTGCGCGCCTCCACCAGGAAGAGCTCCTGCAGCTCGCGCAGCTTCTCCGGCATGCACTCGGCGAGGTCGTCGGCCTGGGTCCAGTCGTCGGGGGAGTAGAGCTCCCAGACGTCGTCGACGAACGCCGGCAGCTCGGCCATCGCGATCCACGGCGTGGCGTGCTTCGTCACCGCGGTCCACCCCTCGTGGTAGATCCCGCGGTTGCCGCCGATCTCGAAGTACTGCGTCGTGTGCCGGTCCGGAGCATCGGCGTCGTCGAACGTGTAGCGCATGCTCACGCCGTGGATCGGCGTCTGCTCCGCGCCGTTGACGCGCTCGGGCTGCGGGATGCCGGCGACCTCGAGGATGGTCGGGGCGATGTCGATCACGTGGTGGAACTGGTGGCGTACGCCGGTGGAGCTGATGCCCTCCGGCCAGTGGACGACCGTCCCGTTGCGCGTGCCGCCCCAGTGCGACGCGACCTGCTTCGTCCACTGGTAGGGCGTGTCCATCGCGTGCGCCCACCCGACCGAGAAGTGGTTGTACGCCGCCGGCGTGCCGAACTCGGCCATGCGGGCCGTGAGGAACTCGGGCGTCTCCAGCGCGGCTGCGCCGTTGAAGAAGAGGTACTCGTTGAAGCTGCCGTTGATGTGTCCCTCGGCCGAGGCGCCGTTGTCGCCGATGATGTAGAAGACCAGCGTGTTCTCGAGGATCTCGAGCTCGTCAAGGGCGTCCACGAGGCGACCGATGTGATGGTCGGTGTGCTCCAGGAATCCGGCGTAGACCTCCATCTGGCGCGCCAGGACGGGCTTGAGCTCGGGCGGCATGTCGTCCCACGACGGGATCTCGTCGTGGCGCGCGGTGAGCTCGGCGTCGTCGGGCACGACCCCGCGGCGCTTCTGCTCGGCGAAGATCCGCTCGCGCAGCGCGTCCCAGCCGTCGTCGAACTCGCCGCGGTACTTGTCGGCCCACTCCAGCGGCACGTGGTGCGGCGCGTGCGTCGCGCCGGGCGCGTAGTACATGAAGAACGGGCGGTCGGGGGTCAGCGCCGTGAGCTGCTGGACCCAGCCGATGGCACGGTCGGTCATGTCCTCGGTGAAGTGGTAGCCCTCCTCTGCGGTCGCCGACTGCTCGACGGGCGTCGTGCCGCTATAGAGCGCCGGCGCGTACTGGTTCGTCTCACCGCCGAGGAAGCCGAAGAAGTGCTCGAACCCGCCACCGCCGGTGGGCCAGGCCTCGAAGGGCCCGACCGGGCTGGTCTGCCAGACCGGCACCTCGTGGCACTTGCCGAACTGCGCGGTGGAGTAGCCGTTGAGCCGCAGCACCTCCGCGAGCGGGGCGGTCGACTGCGGGCGGATCGACGTGTAGCCGGGCGCGGACGTGGCGATCTCGGTGATGGCGCCCATGCCCACCGCGTGGTGGTTGCGCCCGGTCAGCAGAGCCTGCCGCGTCGGCGCGCAGAGAGCGGTCGTGTGGAAGCGCGAGAACGACAGCCCGTTGCCCGCGAGCCGCTCGGCCACCGGCGTCCGGCACGGTCCGCCGAACACGCTCGCCGCACCGAAGCCGACGTCGTCGAGCAGGACGATCAGGACGTTCGGGGCGCCCTGTGGCGGACGGATCGGCGCGATGGGCTCGTAGACCGCGCGCGGGTCCTTGGCGTCGTCGTAGACCGGACCCTCGTACGCCTTGTCAGGGATGGGAAGGATGGAACGGTCCATCGGGGGCTCAGCCTCCAGCGTCGGTCACGGGCGCGGGTTGTCGATTCAACCATGGCAGCACTCGCGCTCACCGGCGATCGCAGATTGCCCGCGTGGGGTCGGCCTTCGGCAGACGAGCGGAGGGCGGGGGATTCGAACCCTCGGGGTATCGCCACCCAGCGGTATTCAAGATCCATTCTGGGGGTTTCCGCAAGGGCCTGACGGAACTCAGAAGTGCCTGAAACCTGTTGTTTTCCAATGGAATCGACGGTTACGTGATCACCGTAGTGAACCGCTGGAATCCGGCAGTTCTGAGGGCGTTGGGGCACGGTTGAGGCACGGAATCGGCTGCGCAACGAGCACCCAGCGGAGTCCATCGGGGTGACGCAGACCCGCCACTGACAGCGATCACCCCGCCAGGTCGGCCTTGTCCAGGAGGGCGATCAGAGTCGGTCGCCGCTTGTTGTTCTCTCTGAGGTCGGCGATGTGCTCGCGCAGGTCGTCCTCACGACCGGCCCGTCGAGCGGGAGCGACGGCCTTCTTCAGCAGCCGGACGGCTCGCTCGTAGTGCTCTCGTCCGGTGTTGACCAGGTGGGCATCCGCGAGTCGGAGATAGGCGTCCATCGCGTCGCTCGGGTGGTCGGCCCCCCGGGCCTCGACCAGGGCCAGGA
>JADGOZ010000142.1 GCA_017882705.1 Candidatus Nanopelagicales bacterium
GGCGTCACCGTCGACCGGACCTACCAGCTCAACGTCGGCGGCAACATGGACTTCATGAACATGCTCGAGCGCGAGCGCCTGGAGTCCAAGAAGATCTCCAAGACGCAGTCGGTCACCTCCCAGCTGGTCAACGGCATCGAGGCCCGCAACGTCCACATCGGCCCGAGCGACTACGTCGCCTGGCTCGACGACCGCAAGTGGGCGTTCGTGCGCCTCGAGGGCCGCAACTTCGGCGACGTCCCGCTGTCGCTCGAGTACAAGCTCGAGGTCTGGGACTCCCCGAACAGCGCCGGCATCATCATCGACGCGCTGCGCGCGGCGAAGATCGCCAAGGACCGCGGCATCGGCGGCCCGATCCTCTCCGCGTCGTCCTACTTCATGAAGAGCCCGCCGGTGCAGTACTCCGACGACCAGGCGAAGCAGGCCGTCGAGGCCTTCATCGCCGGTGAGATCGAGCGCTGACACCAGCTCGGCACCTGAACGACTGAACGACGAAGGCCGGATCCCTCGCGGGGGATCCGGCCTTCGTCGACGTCAGGTCCCGAGACGCGGCGTCAGCGCGAGATGCCAGGCGCGCTGACGCCACGTCTCGGGGGATACCGTCGCGGCGTGAGCGGCACCGGCGGCGTGGGACTGCGCGAGATCCTGCGCGTGCGCGGGTTCCGCCTCCTGCTCGGCAGCCGGCTCGTCGGCCAGACCGGCGACGGGCTGCTCGAGTCGGGCCTCGCGGCGTTCGTGCTCTTCTCCCCGACGAGCCAGCCGACGCCGGCGAGAGCCGCGGTGGCCTTCTCGATCCTGCTGCTGCCCTACTCGCTGATCGGCCCGTTCGCCGGCGTGCTCATCGACCGCTGGCGCCGACGGTCGGTGCTGCTCTACGCCAACGTCCTGCGGGCCGCCTGGGTCGCCGCCCTGGCGGTGATCGTCGCCCGCGGGCACGACGACCTGCTGCTCGCCGTGTGGGTCCTCGGTCTGCTCGGCGTGAACCGCTTCATCCTCGCGGCGCTGTCCGCGGGCCTCCCGCACGTCGTCGTGGGCCGCCACCTCGTGACCGGCAACGCGCTCGCGCCCACCGCCGGCACCGTCGCGTGGATCGTCGGCGGGCTCGGCGGCCTGCTGCTGCGCCACGCGACCGGGGGCGGCGACACGGGCGCCGTCGTCGTCCTCGCCGTGACGGTGCCGGTCTACGTCGTCGCCGGTGTCGTCGCCGCGCGCCTGGCGCCGGACGAGCTCGGGCCGGACGCCGGCACCGCACGCGAGTCGGTGCGCTCGATCGCGTCCGGCATGGTGGCCGGCGTACGCCATCTCGCGGAGCGGCGCCCGGCCGCGCGCGCGATCGGGCTGGTGACGGTGCACCGCGCGATCTTCGGCGCGGCGACCCTGCTCACCGTGCTGCAGGCGCGCGAGACGCTGCACCCCGGCGACCCCGACGGCGCCATCGCGGCGATCGGCGCGACGAGCGTCGCGGCAGGCGCGGGCGCGCTGGTCGGCGCGATCGTGACGCCGTGGATGTCGCGCCGGTTCGGGCCGGTGCCGTGGCAGGTCGGCACTCTCGCGGTCGGCGTCTGCCTCGGCTCGGTCGGCGTCGCCATGCCGAGCCTCGCCGGGTTCGTCGTACGCGGCCTCTTCCTCGGCTTCGCCGGACAGGCGGTGAAGGTCTGCTCCGACACGATCGTGCAGGAGGACGTCGAGGACACCCACCGTGGTCGGGTCTTCTCCTGGTACGACGTCGCGGTGAACGTGGGCATCGTCATGGGCGTGGTGCTCGCGACGCTCGCCCTCTCGACGGCGACCAGCACGACCGTGATGGCGCTCGTGATGGCCGCGGTCGCGATCCTCGCCGGCATGTGGGCCGCGGTGCGCGAGGCGCGCGACCCCGCCGTGCGCTACGCCGAGGATCCTGAGGCCCTCGCGCACGACCACTGACCGCCCCCTCATCCCCATCAGAGGAGGGCAACAGGCCCGATCACGCCGCTAGGCTCGCCGCGGCGACCAGGGCCGTCGCCGCGGACCACCCGAGGAGAAGTCATGTCGGACGCCGGCACCGAGGACGTCGCCGCACTCCAGGCGCGCATCGAGGAGCTCGAGAAGCAGGCGGCGCCGCGGCGCAGGTTCGACGGGCGCGGGTTCACCGCGTGGGTCCTCGTCACCGTCGCGGCGCTGCTGTTCCCCATCGCGCTCACGGCCTACTGGGGCCAGCGCACGCTCACCGACACCGAGCGCTACATCGCGACCGTCGCGCCGCTCGCGCAGGACCCGACCGTCAAGCAGGCGGTGGGCGACAAGGTCACCTCGGTGCTGGTCACGCAGATCGACGCGAAGAACCGCGTGTCGGAGATCCTCACCGACTACCCCAAGCTGCAGCCCATCTCCGGGCCCGTCGCCGTCGCCGTGAACAACCTCGTCGGGCAGACAGTCACCAAGGTGCTCGACAGCGACCAGTTCGACCAGCTGTGGATCACGATCAACACCCAGCTGCAGAAGGGACTCGTCGCCGCCCTCTCGAACGACCCGACGGGACCGGTGACGATCCAGGGCGACCAGGTCATCCTCGACACCGGCGACCTCATCGCCCTCGTCAAGCAGAAGCTCGTCGACCAGGGGCTCTCGTTCGCCGCCAACATCCCGGTGCCGCCGGTCGCCGACCGCCAGGTCGTCCTGCTCACCTCGCCGCAGCTCGCGCAGGCGCGCTTCGCCTATGCCGTCGGCCAGCCGGTGGCTCAGTGGCTCATCTACGCCGTGCTCCTGCTGTTCGTCATCGCCGTGCTGATCTCGCGCAAGCGGGCCCGGATGACGATGGCCGTGGGTGTCGCGATCATCCTGGGTGCGCTCGTGGTCCGCCTGCTCATGGCCTTCGGGCAGAGCCAGATCGAGCTGACGCTGACCGGGACGACCTTCGCGATCGCGCAGCAGGCGTTCTTCACGATCCTCACGGCGTTCCTGCTGAGCGCCGTGCGCGCGGCCTACGCCGTCGGCCTCGTGCTCCTGCTCGTGGGCTGGTTCCTCTCCGGCACGGAGTCGGCGCTGGCGACCCGTCGCCTCGTGAGCGGTGCGCTGTCGGGTGCCGGCGGTCGGGCGTCGGGCACGGCGATCGCGCCCGTCGCGGCGTGGTTCGCGCGGACCCGCGTGTTCTGGCGCTTCCTCATCGTCGGGGTCGCGGCGGCCGTGATCCTCACCTCGAGCCCGCTGTCCGGGTCGCTGATCCTCTGGACCGCCGTCGTCGCCGTCGTGGCGTTCGTGATCCTCGAGTTCCTTGCCGCCGCCGGCTCCGGATCCGAAGCCGACACCGGAGCCGACCTCGCAGCCGTCGAGCCCGGAGCCGCGCCCGCGCCCGGGGCCGCCTCAGCCGATGCCGACCGCTGACCGTCGTTGGCGGTGAAGGACGCCTTCATCGCCTACGACGGGGGGTGGGCGGCCCACCAGGTGCGGAGGGCCTGCTCGGCGTGCTCCTCGGTCATGGGGCCCTCGTCGAGCCGGAGCTCGAGCAGGAAGGAGTACGCCGCTCCCACGTCGCGACCGGGCGGGATGGCCAGGATCTCCATGATCCGGTTGCCGTCCAGCGCCGGGCGGATCGCCGCGAGCTCCTCCTCCTCGCCGAGCCGGGCGATCCGGTCCTCGAGCTCGTCGTAGGTGCGGGCCAGGCGGTCGGCCTTCTTCCGGTTGCGCGTCGTGCAGTCCGCCCGGGTCAGCTTGTGCAGCCGGGCGAGCTGGTCGCCCGCGTCGCGGACGTAGCGGCGGACGGCGCTGTCGGTCCACTCGCCGTCGCCGTAGCCATGGAAGCGCAGGTGCAGCTCCACGAGCCGGCACACCTCGTCGGTGACGTCGTTCGAGAACCGCAGCGCCTGCATCCGCTTGCGCGTGATCCGGGCACCCACGACCTCGTGGTGGTGGAACGACACCCGGCCGTCGTCCTCGAAGCGACGCGTGCGGGGCTTGCCGACGTCGTGCATGAGCGCGGCGAAGCGCAGCACGAAGTCCGGGCCGGACACCGGCGCGTGCGTGGTCTCGAGCGCCATCGCCCGCTCGAGGACCTGCAGCGTGTGCTCGTAGACGTCCTTGTGGCGGTGGTGCTCGTCGACCTCGAGCGCGAGAGCGGGCAGCTCGGGCAGCACGAGCTGCGCGAGCCCGGTCTCGACGAGCAGGGCGAGTCCGGCCCGCGGGTCCTCGCCGAGGACGAGCTTCACCAGCTCGTCGCGCACCCGCTCCGCCGACACGATGGCGAGGCGTGCGCACATCCCGGTCATCGCCGAGACGACCTCGGGCGCGATCGTGAACCCCAGCGAGGAGGCGAAGCGCGCCGCCCGCATCATCCGCAGCGGGTCGTCGCTGAAGGACTCCTCGGGCGTCCCCGGCGTGCGGATCAGCCCGGTTCGGAGGTCGACGAGGCCGCCGTGCAGGTCGACCAGCTCGAGCGACGGGAGCCGGACCGCCATCGCGTTCACGGTGAAGTCACGACGCACCAGGTCGTCGGCCAGGGACTCGCCGTAGCGGACGTCGGGCTTGCGCGACTCGCGGTCGTAGGCCTCGGCGCGGTAGGTCGTGATCTCGATCTTGTGGTCGCCCTTGCGGACCCCGACCGTGCCGAACGCGATGCCGACGTCCCAGACGGCGTCGGCCCAGCCGTCGACGAGCTCAAGGACCCGCTCGGGGCGGGCGTCGGTGGTGAGGTCGAGGTCGTCGACCGGGCGGCCGAGCAGGGCGTCGCGCACCGGACCGCCGACCAGTGCCAGCTCGTGCCCGGCCGCAGCGAAGACCGCGCCGAGGTCGAGGGCGACGCCCGCGTGCGCGGTCAGCGCAGCGAGGGCGGGGCCGACGAGATCGCCGTCGGGTCGGTCGTCGGGGCGTTCGGTGGGCACGTCGCGACAGCCTAGGCGTCCTGCGGCGCGGCTATCCTCACGGTATGCCCGGCTCCCCCCGTCCCGCCCCGCCCGCGGGCGGGCGACCGGAGCCGCGCCCGCCGGCCCCGCGCCTCACCCGGGTCGACGAGACCAGCGCCGGGGGCCTCGTGCTCGACCGCAACGGAGATGTCCCGCGCGCCGCGCTCATCGCCCGCCACGACAAGCGCGGGAGGCTGGTCTGGTCGCTGCCCAAGGGGCACGTCGAGGCCGGCGAGACGCCCGCCGAGGCGGCCGCCCGTGAGGTGGAGGAGGAGACCGGCATCCGCGGGCGCGTCCTCGCCCCGCTCGGCACCATCGACTTCTGGTTCGTCGCCGACCAGCGGCGGGTGCACAAGACGGTCCACCACTTCCTGCTCGAGGCCGTCGCCGGTGAGCTCTCGGACGCCGACGTCGAGGTCGTGGAGGTGGCCTGGTTCCCGCTCCCCGAGGTGGCCGAGATCCTGGCCTACGCCGACGAGCGGCGTCTCCTCGACCGGGTCGGCCCGCTGCTCGCGGCGGACGACGACCGCGCCGACACCGGCACCGGCGGATGACCGGGAGCCGCGCCGCGCGCGTCGCCGCCGCGGCGGCCGTGCTCGTGTCGGTGGGCGCCGGGCTCACCGGCGTCCCGACCGCCGGTGCCGTCGCGCACCCGGCCACCGCACCGGCAACCGTCGTCCGCGCCGCCGACACCGGCGGCGTCCTCCCGGTGACGCTGAGCTCGATGACGCCCGCGGTCCCCACCGCCGCCGACACCCTCGTGATCAGCGGCACCGTCGCCAACACCGCCTCGACGACGGCACGCTCCGTCGTCGTACGCCTCCGGCTCTCCCCGACGCCCGTGCGCAACCGCTCGGAGATCGCCGCCATCCTCGGCGGATCCGCGGGACGGACCGGCATCACGGTCGAGGGCACCCGCACGGCGGTCGCCGACGCCCTCGCGCCCGGCGCGAAGGCGACCTTCACGATCGTCGTGCCGGTGGCCACGCTGAAGCTGTCCTCGCGCACCGACGAGGTGGTCGTGCTCGGCGTCGAGTCGCTCGCCGACCTCGACAACGACGGCCAGGGTCCGATCCAGACCGGCTACACCCGCACGTTCGTGCCCTGGTTCCCGGTGCCCGACCAGGTGACGCCCACCCCGGTCGTGTGGCTGTTCCCCCTCACGACGGCGCCGTCGCGGGCGGGCGACGGTGTCTTCCTCGACGACCACCTGGCCACCGAGGTCTCGGCGAAGGGCCGGCTCTCGCGTCTGCTCGACGCTGCGGAGGGTGCGCCGAGCGCCGTCAGCTGGGTGGTCGACCCGGCGCTGCTGCAGTCCCTGCAGGACATGACCGACGGCTACGTCGTGCGCAAGCCCGGCGGCAGCGAGGTCCCCGGCACGGGCGCCACCGACGCCCACAACTGGCTCGACCGCCTCTCGGCACTGACCGCCTCGGCCGAGGTCACGGCCTCCGCCTACGCCGACCCCGACGTCGTCGCCCTGCACCGAGCCGGCCTCGACGTCGACATCGCCCTCGCGTCCACGACCGCGCGCGACCTGCCCCAGCAGCTGCTCACCGCCACCGTGGGACACGGTCTCGCCTGGCCCGCCGACCAGCTCTCCGACGACGGCACCCTGACCGTGCTGCGCGCCTCCGGGTCCCGCGTCGTCGTCCTGTCGGCGGCGTCCTTCCCGGCCTCCCCCGCCGTGACCTTCACGCCGAGCGGCTCGGTGGACATCGCCACCGGCGGCGCGCCCCTGCGCGCGGCCCTCAGCGACCCCACGGTGTCCGCGCTCGTGGGCTCGCCCGTCCGGGGCGCGGTGGCGCTGCCCGGCACGTCCGACCCGATCGTGCGTCGCCAGACCGCGCTGGCCGAGATCGCGATGACCACCCTCGAGCTGCCCACGACGCCCCGCACCCTGGTCATCGCACCCGACACCCGGTGGTCGCCCTACGCCGTCGGCACGCACGACCTCGTGATGGCGGTCGCCGCGTCGCCGTTCGCCACGGCGTCGCGCCTCTCGGCGCTGGTCGCCGCACCGGCCAGCGAGATCCCCCGGACCCGCGCCGACTACCCCGCGGCCGCGCGCGCGGCCGAGCTCACACCGTCCTACCTCGCCACCGTGGCCACCGGGCGCAGGGACCTCGCCGCCCTGCGCGCCGTGGCGCCGGACACCACCGGCGAGAGCACCGACGAGCTCGAGGCGGGCCTGACCCGTGCCGAGTCGTCCGCCTGGCGCGCCGACCCCGCCGGTGGACGCCGGCTGCTCGCGGGCCTGCGTCGCGAGATCGCCACGGAGACGGCGCTCGTCTCGGTGCTCTCGCGGGCGCCGGTGACCCTGCCCGGGGACTCGGGGACCATCCCGGTCACCGTGGCCAACGACCTCGACCGCCCGGCGCGTGTGGGCCTGCGTCTGACCGGGACGCCGGCGACCCGCTTCGTCGCCAAGGACGTCGCTGCCGTGACCCTGGCCCCCGGCGAGAAGAGCACGCTCGAGGTCAACGCCCGCGTGCTCGGCACCGGCCCGGTCACGGTGGCGATCACGCTGCTGACGCCCGACGGCCAGCCGTTCGGGGAGCCGACCATCACGCAGGTCCGCTCCGCCGCCTACGCCCGTGCGGCGCAGTGGGTCGTCGGTGGGTTGTTCGGCATCCTCGTGCTGCTGCTCGGCGTCAACTTCGTGCGCCGGCGGCGGCCCGGTGCCGAGGACGCCGACCCGACGACGGGCACGACCGGCACGGGGACGGTGATCGAGCGTGGCTGAGCCGACCGACGACGTCGAGCCCAGGACCACGGCCGAGCTCACCGAGTCCCTCGGCGAGGAGCTCGCCGGCGACGTCGCCGCCGACACGATCTCCGACGCCGCCGCCGAGGCGGCACCGGCCGGCACGAGTGCGAGCGTGCTGCGCTCGAGCGTCCTCATGGGCGCGGGCACGATCACCTCCCGCATCGGCGGGGTCGTCCGCGGCATCGCACTGGCCGCAGCCCTCGGCGCCGGCACGCTCGCCGACACGTTCAGCCTGGGCAACACGCTGCCCAACGTCGTCTACATCCTCATCATCGGTGGCGCGCTCAACGCCGTCTTCATCCCCGAGCTCGTCCGCCACATGAAGGACGACAGCGACGACGGCGAGGGCTACGCCGACCGCCTGATCACCCTCGTCGGCGCCGCACTGCTCGCCGTGTCGATCGCGGCCGTGCTCCTCGCGCCGTGGATCGTCCAGCTCTACGCGCCGCAGTACTCCACCGCGCAGCACGACCTCGCGACCGCGTTCGCGCGGTTCTGCCTGCCGCAGATCTTCTTCTACGGCGTCTACACGATGCTGTCGCAGGTGCTCAACGCACGCGGGCACTTCGGGGCGCCGACCTTCGCGCCCCTCCTCAACAACGTCATCGCCATCGCGACGTTCCTGCTCTTCATCGTCGTCGCGGGACAGGCCCGGCTCACCGCGACGGCGCTGCCGCCCGGGCAGGTCGCCCTCCTCGGCATCGGCACCACCCTGGGCGTCGCCGCGCAGGCGCTGGTCCTCGTGCCGGTCCTGGTCCGGGCCCGCTACGTCTGGCGACCGAGCTTCCAGTGGCGGGGCGCCGGGCTCTCGACCGCGGGCGGCCTGGCCTTCTGGACGATCGCGCTCGTGCTGGTCAACCAGCTGGCCTACATCGTGATCGTCCGCCTCGCGACGACCGCCAACGTCCTCGCCGCCGAGAACGGCACGACCGCGGGCGGTCTCACGTCCTACACGAACGCCCACCTCATCTTCATCCTGCCGCACTCGGTGATCACGGTGTCTGTCGTCGCCGCGCTGCTGCCGCGCATGAGTCGCGCGGCCCACGCCCTCGACCACTCCGCGCTCGCGGCCGACATCGGCGGGGGGATGCGGACCGTGTCGGCGCTCATCGTCCCGGCCGCCGTAGCGCTCATGGTGCTCGGCACCCAGGCCGGCGTGCTGCTGTTCAACTACGGCGCGACCACCAAGGCGGAGGCGCAGCTGACCGGCTCGGTCGCCTCCGTGCTCGCACTCGGCCTGCTGCCGTTCACGCTGTACTACATCGTCCTGCGCGGCTGGTACGCCCTCGAGCTGACCCGCACGGCGTTCTGGGTCACGGTCGTGCTCAACGCGCTCTACCTGGCCCTGGCCTGGCCGCTGTTCCAGTGGGCCGTCCACAGCGACCACGGATCGCTGGCCCTCATCGCGCTCGCCGCCGGCTACGTCGGGTCCTACTGGATCACCCTCGTCCTCGGCTGGGTCGTGCTGTCCCGACGGATCGGCGGCCTGCAGACCGCGCAGACGCTGCGCGCCCTCGTCCGCATGTGCCTCGCCGGCCTCGGGACCTTCGCCGTCATGCGCCTGCTGCAGTGGCTGGTGACCGGCCGGCTGACCGACCCGAGCCGGATCATGGCGCTGCTCGACATCGCCCTGGTCGGCTCGGTGGGCCTCGTCGTCTACCTCGCCCTGGCCCGGTCGATGCGGGTCACCGAGGTCACCGAGGTGGTCGGAATGCTCCGCCGCCGGGTGCCGCGCGGGCGCTGACGGCTCCGCGCGGGCTGCGCCGGGCGGGCGACCCGGGGTGAGACGGGTCGCACCGCACCTCAAGCCGGGGTCCTCGGACGCCGACACCGGAGGAGTGGCACCCCTCCAGGTAGAGACTCGCGCCGACCGCCGCGCGCGGACGACGCGGACCGACGCCGGTGCGATCGTCGTCGGGACCCTGGCCAAGCTGATGATCTTCCTGGCCCTGGTCGGCACCGCCGGCTACGACTCCATCTCGCTCGCCTCGACGCACATCACCGTGCAGGACGACGCGCAGGAGGCCGCCCAGGTCGGCCACGACATCCTGGTGCGCCACGGCACCCCGCAGGCCGCCTACGCCGCGGTCCTCGCCTACTGCGACCAGCACCAGGACACCCTGGTCCCCGACTCGTTCGTCGTCGTCGCGGCCAACCACGCGGTCACGCTCACCCTCCGCCGCGAGGCGCACACCATCGTCTCCTCGCACCTGCCGCGGGTGAAGAACTACGTCGTGGCGACCGCCACGGCGGCCGCGAAGGACCCGCTCACGTGAGGGTGGCGGGGACCATGAGGCCGCGGTTGCGGGCGGTGGTGGTGGCTTCGGCCGTGGCTGTCGTCGTGGCCGGACTCGTTCCTGCCGTGCCCGCGGCGGCCGGCCCGGACCTCGGCAAGGCCAAGGCGCAGGCCGCGGCGCTGCGCACGGAGGTCGACCGGCTCCAGGCCGAGGCCGAGGCTGCCGCCGAGGACTACGGCGCGGCCAACGACGAGCTCAACGACGTCGTCACCCGGCTCACGTTCGCCAATGAGGCCGTCGACACCACGCAGAGCGCCGCGGACGCCGAGGCCGCCCGCACGGACGCGGCCGCCGCGCAGCTCTACATGAGCGGCGGTCCCGGGGCGCTCTACGGCAGCGTGCTCGACGGACGCGACATCTCCGACGTGCTCGACCGCATCGCGTCGATCGACTCCGTCGTGCGCGGGCAGATCATGGCGAGCTCCGGCGCGCGCCTCGTCGCCGCCCGTGCCCGGCTCACCGCGTCGGACATGGCGCTGCTCACGGCCAAGCGCCGCGTGCTCGAGGACAGCAGGCTCGCCGCCGCGAACCGTGCCGCCGCCCTGCAGGCCCAGGCCGCCGCCGACCTCGCCGCGGCCGACGCGCTCGTGCGCGACCTCGTCGAGCGCGACCGCGCCGCCGCTCAGGCCGCTGCCGAGGCCGCGGCCGCGGCCGCCGTGTCGGGGCAGCTGCCGTGGACCACGAACCCGGTGCCGGCCGACTCCTACGCGGCCATCGACCGCGCCATCGCCGAGGCCGCTGCCCACCCCGCCACCCCCTGGGCGGTCGCGGCGATCACCGACGCCCGGCAGTGGCTCGGGACGCCGTACTCCGCGGGCGGCGGCGGCGTGAACGGCCCGTCGACCGGCTGGTGCTCCAGCTCCGCACCCGACGACGGCCGGCTGTCCAACGGCGCCTGCGCCGCCACCAGCACGGTCGGGTTCGACTGCTCGAGCCTCATGGTCCGGATCTTCAGCTCGGCCGGTCACCTGCTCCCGCGCACCTCGCGCCAGCAGTGGAAGATCGGGGTCCACGTCGCGCTCGCCGACCTGCAGCCCGGCGACCTGCTGTTCTGGGCCAACGACCTGTCCAACCCCGGCTCGATCCACCACGTGGCGATGTACCTCGGCCACGGCCTCATGGTGCAGTCGCCGCACACCGGCGGCCACGTCGAGGTCTCCTCGGTCTACCTCGACGGCCTCATCGGCGCCGTCCGCCCGGTCTGACGGCGCGCGGCGACCGCGTCCCTCGGGCGCTCCGGGATCCGCCGCCTCACCCGGCGCGACGTTCCTGACGGCATGCACGGGGTCTTCGACCTAGCCTTGCGTCGTGGCCGGTACCGACGTGACGACCGGGCCGGGGGGCTCCCCGGCGCCGGAACTCGTCGTGCTGGGCCGCTACCGCCTCGTCGACAAGGTCGGCGACAGCGCCGGCACCGCGTTGTGGCGCGGCCAGGACGACCGGCTGCGGAGACCGGTCAGCGTGCGGTTCGCCCCGCTCGACCATCCGCGGGCCGACGCGCTGCGCCGGGCTGCACTGCGCGCCTCGCACGTCACGGACCGACGCGCGGTGCACGTCCTCGACGCCGTGGCCGACACCGAGACGGGCTGCCTGGTCATCGTCACCGAGTGGCTCGCAGGGACGTCGTACGCCGAACAGCTCGTGGACCGCAGGCCGATGACGCCGCACGAGGCGGCGGCGCTCGCGCTCGAGGTGGCGCGCACGCTCGAGGCCGCGCGCGAGGACGGCGTCACGCACGGCCACCTGCGACCCGAGCTCGTCATGATCACCGACACCGGCGACGTCCGGATCCGCGGCCTCGGCGTCGACCAGGTGCTGCACGGCGTGGAACCGGGCGACGACCCGGGGCTCGCCGACGTCCACGCGGTCGGGGCGATCCTGTTCGCCGGGCTCACCGGTCGCTGGCCCGGACCGTCCGGCGTCGACGGGCTCCCGGACGTCCCGCTGCTCAAGGGGGGTCGTACGCCGTGGCCCGGCCGGGTCGTCGCCGACGTGCCGCGCGACCTCGACGAGATCGCCGGCCGAGCCCTGCGCACGACCGACGTGCCCAAGCCCGCGGACCACTACACGTCGCTCGGCGAGGTGGTCGCTTCGCTGACGGCGGCGCTGGCGACGCCCACGGCCCCGGTCCACCCCGCCGCGGTCCCGGCGACCGAGCCTGCGCCGCGACGCCGGCGCACGGGGATCCGGATCGCGAGCGTCGTCGTCGCGATCGGCTGCGCGGTGGGCCTGGCCTACCTCGGGCTGCAGATGGCCCTCGGCCTCGGCGGCACGCCGCTCTCGGTGCCGCGCGCCGCCGACCGGCCCCAGCCCACGGCGACCAGCCCCAGCGCCCTGCCCACCGCAGCAGCGGGCGACCAGGTCCTCCCGATCGTGTCGGCCACCGACTTCGACCCGTTCGGGAACAACAAGCAGGAGAACCCGCAGCTCGTGCCGCTGGCCATCGACAACAACCCCGCCACGGCGTGGACCACGGTCCACTACAAGGCGGCCGACATGTCCGGCAAGGGCGGCGTGGGACTGCTGCTCGACCTCGGCGCCCCGCGGCCGGTGTCGGCGGTGACCCTGCGCCTCGTCGGCAACGGCACCGACCTCGCCGTCCTCGCGACCGACGACCCCGCCAAGAAGGTCACCACGTTCACGTCGATGGCCGCGGTGACCGGTGCCGGCAACGCCCTCACGCTGCGCGTCCCGCGCCCGGTCACGACCCGCTACCTCGTGGTCTGGCTGACCAACCTGCCCGCGGCCGACGGCAGCTACCAGGGCGGGATCGCCGACGTGCGCGTCCTGGGCTGACCGGCACCGCACGACCGACCGCTCCTCGACCAGGCTCACCACCGGCCCGCCCACACCACCGGTCGCCACGGTGATCGCCGGCCGTGCGGTCGCCTTCGTGACGTGCACCCCGCCGGCGGTGATGAGCCCGGCGACGACACCGACCCACGGCGGCAGGTCCGTGCCCGCACCGATGCTGCCGGCGAAGAGCAGCGCTCCGGCGAGCGGGCGCACGACCGTCTGCACGACGTCGTTGACCGAGTCGACGACCGGCACCTTGTCGGCGAGGAACTCGATGGCGAACAGCAGCCGAGCACGATGAGGACCGGGGTCGACGTGAGCCCGTCGTAGGGCGCCTCGAGGTGCAGGACGCCGGTGCGGCCGAGGAGACCCACCACGAGCAGCGGCACGTAGGCGTTGAGCCCCGCCGAGCCGGCGAGGCCCAGTCCGGTGATGATCGCCGTGACCGGTCCACGGGGAGAGCGTAGGTCAGCGCCGACCGGGTGTCGGGCGCGCGTCGGCGGGGTGCGGGAGAGGTGCCTGCGTAGGCTGACGGACGCGATGAGCAGCGATCAGAGTGGCGGGGGGGCCGTGGACGGCGTCCCCGTCGTGCCCGCGCCACGGGTCCTCGACGCAGCCGGCACCGAGCCGCCGGACGACGCCGCGCTGCTCGCTGCCCACGTCGCCGGCGACCCGGACGCCTTCGGCGAGCTCGTACGCCGCCACCGCGACCGCCTCTGGGCGGTCGCGGTGCGCACGACCGGAGACCCCGAGGACGCCTCCGACGCCCTGCAGGACGCGTTCGTGTCGGCCTACCGCAACGCGGCGTCCTACCGCGGCGAGGCCGCCGTCACGACCTGGCTGCACCGGGTGGTCGTCAACGCCTGCCTGGACCGGATGCGTCGCCGCCGCGCCAGACCGACCGTCCCGCTGCCCGAGGAGGACGGCGAGACCGGCCACCGCGGGGTCGCCGACCCGCGCGACGACCTCGACCGCCTCGAGCTTCGGATGGAGATCGACATCGCGCTGCGTCACCTGCCCGACGACCAGCGCTCGGCCATCGTGCTCGTCGACGTCGAGGGGCTGTCGGTCGCCGAGGCCGCGGAGGTCCTCGGGATCCCGGAGGGCACGGTGAAGAGCCGGTGCTCGCGCGGTCGGGCCAGGCTCGCGATCGCCCTGCGCGGGCTGCGGAACCCCGACGCCCCCGCCGACGTCACACCTCCGCCAGCACCGCGCACGACGACCGACGACGGACCCGAGGAGGCGACGCGATGACCGACACCACGCCGGACGGCTTCGCCGACACCCCCGGTCCGGACGCCACCCCCGAGCAGGACGCCGACGTCCGCGCGCTCCTGGCCTTCCTGCGCGACGAGCCGATGGAGATGCCCCCGGAGGTCGCGGCCCGCCTCGACGCCGTCATCGCCGAGGAACGGCGTACGTCGGCCGCAGCAGCCGTCGCCGCCTCGGCGCTCCGCGACACCGAGGAGTCCTCGGCCACCCCGCTCGCCCCGGTCACCGTCCTGCCCGTCGCGACCCGGCGCCGCGGTCCCTCGACGACGGCGTTCAAGGTCGTCGGCGGCATCGCCGCGGCAGCCGTCGTCGTGGTGGGCGGGATCAACCTCCTCGGCGGTCTGGGATCGAGCAGGAGCCTGGACACCGCCAGCACCGCCGGCTCGGCCTCGTCCGCCCCGGCCGCGGCGGCGGCCGGCAGCAGCGAGCCCGAGGGCGACGCGGGCACCCGGCTCACGGCGAGCGGGGTGGCCTACACGCCGACCACCCTGGCCACCCAGGCGACCACCCTCGCCGGGCTGTCCCTCGGCACCGTGAAGGCCGCGGACGGAGCCACCACGGGCTCCGTGACCGGGGCCGGGTCCACGCCCGCGCCCCAGGCGACGCCCACGGCCACCGACCAGCGCACCAGCGCCTACTCGCTGGCCGCGGCGCCCACGGACGCCCGGGCGCTCGAGGCGGCGACGCTCACGCCGGAGAAGGTCGCCGCGTGCGTCTCGACCCTCACCGACGGCGACGGCACCCACGCCCTGGCGGTCGATGCCGGCACCTGGCAGGGCAAGGCCGCCCTCATGGTGATCCTGCCCACGAAGGGCGACGCGACGAGCCTCGACGTCATCGTCGTCACCCGGGACTGCTCCCCGGACTTCCTCACCTTCCAGCGCATCCCGCGCCCCTGAGGCCTGCGCCGGGACTCGACGCACCCGGGCCGGGCCGGAATGCCGGTCGGCCTAGGATCGTTGACGCGCACAGCACCAGCACGCCCCCTCGGGACCCCGGTCCCGCCGTCGAGAGGCCAGTCGTGAGCGACGTCCGCAACGTGATCATCATCGGGTCGGGTCCCGCCGGCTACACGGCTGCGATCTACGCCGCCCGCGCCGAGCTCGCCCCGCTGCTGTTCGAGGGCGCGGTGACCGCGGGCGGAGCGCTGATGAACACCACCGAGGTCGAGAACTTCCCCGGGTTCACCGACGGCATCATGGGCCCGGCGCTCATGGAGAGCATGCGCGGGCAGGCCGAGCGCTTCGGCACCGAGATCATCACCGACGACGTCACCGCGGTCGACCTGACCGGACCGGTGAAGTCGGTGACCGACAGCGAGGGCACGACCTACCTCGCGCACTCGGTGATCCTGGCCATGGGCTCGGGCTACCGCGAGCTCGGTGTCGACGGCGAGAAGCGCCTGTCCGGGCACGGCGTGTCCTGGTGCGCCACGTGCGACGGCTTCTTCTTCCGCAGCCAGCACATCGCGGTCGTGGGCGGCGGCGACTCCGCGCTCGAGGAGGCGACGTTCCTGACCCGGTTCGCCGAGACCGTGACCCTCGTGCACCGCCGCGAGACCCTGCGCGCCAGCAAGATCATGCAGGAGCGGGCGTTCAGCAACGACAAGCTGCGCTTCGCGTGGAACTCCGAGGTCGCCGAGCTCGTGGGCGAGGACAAGCTCGAGGGCGTCGTGCTGCGCGACACCCAGACCGGCGAGACCCGGCGGCTCGAGGCCACCGGCGTGTTCGTCGCGATCGGCCACGACCCGCGCTCGGAGCTCGTGCGCGGCCAGGTCGAGCTCGACGACGAGGGCTACGTCCTCGTCGAGGGCCGCTCGACCCGCACCAACCTCGAGGGCGTGTTCGCGTGCGGCGACCTCGTCGACCACACCTACCGCCAGGCCATCACCGCGGCCGGGTCCGGCTGCGCGGCCGCCCTCGACGCCGAGAAGTTCCTCGCCGGCCTCGAGGCGGCCGGCACCACGCACGACCCGCTGCAGGTCCTGGCCTGAGCCCCGGCCCCCGCCGCGCCGCGACGGGGGAGTCGATCCCGGTCGGTCCCACCGCGTACGGTGGACCGGCCACCGACAGTCCGCCGTACGCCTGGAAGGAGCGCCGCATGGGCGCCGTCAAGATCGTGACCGATGCGACGTTCACCGACGACGTGCTGATGAGCGACAAGCCCGTCCTCGTCGACTTCTGGGCCGAGTGGTGCGGGCCGTGCAAGATGATCTCCCCCGTCCTCGAGGAGATCGCCGGCACCCAGGACAAGATCGCGATCGTCAAGCTCAACGTCGACGAGAACCCCGTCACGGGCGCGAACGAGCGGATCATGTCCCTCCCGACCCTCAACGTCTACCAGGGCGGCCGGGTCGTGAAGCAGATCGTCGGAGCGCGGCCGAAGGCCGCGATCCTTGCCGACCTCGCCGAGTTCCTGTAGAGCCATGACCCCGGCCGCGATCCGCCGGGGCGACACGGGCCCGGCCGTCGCGGAGATCCGCGACCGGCTCGGCCGGCTCGGCCACCTCGCCGGTGCGGCGCCGGGGCACGAGCCCCGCGTCGACCCGTCCCACGACTGCTTCGACGACTTCGTCGACCGTGCGGTCCGCTCGTTCCAGCAGGAGCGCGGGCTGACCGTCGACGGCGTCGTGGGTCCGCAGACGTTCCGGCGGCTGGAGGAGGCGCGCTGGGCGCTCGGCGACCGGGTGCTGTCGTATGGCCCCGGCCACCTGGTCTCCGGTGACGACGTGCTCGCCCTGCAGCAGCGGCTGTCCGGTCTCGGCTTCGACCTCGGTCGCGTCGACGGCGTGTTCGGCGTCCGCACCGACTCCGCCTTGCGCGAGTTCCAGCGCAGCGTGGGTGTCGACGCCGACGGCACCTGCGGTCCGAGCACCTTCCGCGCGATGGCGCGGCTCGCGCGCACCATGAGCGGCGGCGGTACGGCGGCGACCCTGCGCGAGCTGCACGCCCTCGAGACCCTCACCAGCGGCGTGGCCGACAAGGTCGTCGTCATCGACCCTGGGCACGGTGGCGGGGACCCTGGCCTGGCCCACGGAGACCTCACCGAGGCGAGCGTGGCGGGCGACCTCGCCACGCGGGTCGAGGGACGCCTCGCCGCCATCGGCGTCCAGGTGATGCTGACCCGGTCGCCCGAGACGTTCGGCGCCCTCACCGCGGTGCCCGACGAGGCTGAGCGCGCCGCCTTCGCCAACGCCACGGCCGCCGACCTCGTCCTCTCGCTGCACGTCGACTCCGTGGGCTCACCCACGCCGGCCGGCTGCGCGACCTACTACTACGGCGACGTGGGAGCAGGCACGGGATCGAGCCTGGGCCAGCGGTTCGCCGAGATGGTGCAGGACGAGATCTGCCAGCGCACCGATCTCACCGACTGCCGCACCCACGCCAAGACCTGGGACCTGCTGCGGATGACCCGGATGCCGGCCGTGCGCGTCGAGTGCGGCTACCTCTCGAGCCCACGCGACGCGCGACGCCTGGAGGACCCGGCCTTCCGTGACGCCGTGGCCGAGGGCATCGCCGCGGCCGTCGTACGCTTCTTCGCACCAGTGCCGGTCGAGGTCTGAGACCACGGCCCGCCGTAGCGCCCCGCGGGCCCGGCGTTGCCGCTCAGGCCGTGGGGTCCTCGCGGTGCAGCGTGCCGACGGTGCGGCGGCGGCCGAGCAGGCGGTCGAGCGCCGCCTCCACGACGTCCTCGCGCCACGCCGCGGTCGTCCGCAGGTCCAGGCGCAGCCGCGGGGTGCGCGCGTGCGGGCGCACGGTGGTGAAGCCGACCGCGAGGAGGAAGTCGGCGGGGATCAGGCACTCGGGCGCGCTGCTGCCCGGCATCGCGGCGACCGCCTCCACCGCCCGGACGCCGCGTCGGGCGAGGTCGGCGGCCATCCCCTGC
Organism: Candidatus Nanopelagicales bacterium; assembly: GCA_017882705.1. Classification (GTDB taxonomy): domain Bacteria; phylum Actinomycetota; class Actinomycetes; order S36-B12; family CAIYMF01; genus Longivirga. The sequence goes on from JADGOZ010000142.1 coordinate 17,895, forward strand.
ACGAGCATGCGGGCGAGCCCGTGGCCGGCGTGCTCCGGCTCGACCCGCAGGGCGGCCAGCGCGACGGCGTCGGGCGAGACGGGGGCGGTGGGGTAGGCCGCGAGGCCGGGGAGGTAGGCAGGGGGTGCGTAGAGGGCGTAGCCCACCACGGCGTCGTCGACCCGGACGACCTGGCCGCAGGAGCCCCAGTCGAGCAGCGTGGTCGACAACCAGGCCGCCTTCGCGTCGGCAGCAGCCTGGCCGTACTCGGCCTCGACCCGGGCGCGGTGCACGGCGTCGAGCTCCCACCGCGTGCAGGAGCGGCACGGCGACGGCAGGTCGTCGAGGGAGTCGCGGGTGAGCGGCGCCAGCCGCCGGGCGACGGCCACGTTCAGGCCGCGAGCGCGGGTGACGTCACCGCGTGACCGGGTGCGGAAGCTCGTGGCGGTGCGGCCGGAACAGGCCGACCACGAAGCCGAGAACGAGCCCCAGCGCCAACAGGCCCAGGACCCAGCGAACAACCCGCATGACACCTCCATGCCCTCATCGGGCATCGTAGGCCCCGGACAGGAGGTCCGACATGGAACCGACGTCGCCGCCGACGAGCACCCGACTCGACCCGTGGCTCGAGAGCTACGCCGCACGCACACGTGGACTCACCGCGTCCCAGGTGCGTGCGCTGTTCGCTGTCGCGTCCCGCCCGGAGGTCGTGTCCCTCGCCGGGGGGATGCCGTTCGTGTCCGCCCTCCCCCTCGATGCCGTGGCCGAGACGGTCGCCCGGCTCATCCGTGAGCGCGGCGCCGTGGCGCTGCAGTACGGCTCGGGCCAGGGCGACGTCCGCCTGCGCGAGCAGATCCTCGACGTCATGGCGCCGGTCGGCGTGACGGCGCACCCGGACGACATCGTCGTGACCGCCGGGTCGCAGATGGCGCTCGACCTCGTCGTCCGCGTCTTCTGCGACCCCGGCGACGTCGTGCTCGTCGAGGCGCCCACCTACGTCACGGCGCTCGGGGTCTTCTCGTCCTACCAGTGCGAGGTCGTGCACGTCCCGATGGACGAGGAGGGCCTGCGCCCGGACGCCCTGCGCGAGGCGGTCGCGGCGGCGCGCGCCGCGGGCAAGAAGGTCAAGCTCGTCTACACGATCCCCTCGTTCCACAACCCGGCCGGCGTCACCCAGGGCCCGGCCCGCCGCACCGAGGTGCTCGAGGTGGTGCAGTCCGCGGGCCTGCTCCTGCTCGAGGACGACCCCTACGGCCTGCTCGGCTTCGACGGCACCGTGCCGCGCGCGATCCGCGCCGACGACAGCGAGGGCGTGATCTACCTCGGCACGTTCTCCAAGACGATCGCCGCGGGCCTGCGGGTCGGCTGGGCCGTGGCGCCGCACGGCGTGCGCGAGAAGCTCGTCCTGGCCAACGAGACCGCGACCTTGTGCCCGTCGAACCTGACCCAGATGACGATCTCGGACTACCTCGCAACCCAGCCGTGGTTCGACCAGGTGAAGGTCTTCCGGGAGGTCTACCGCGAGCGTCGCGACGCCCTGCTCGAGTCGCTCGAGGCCCTCATGCCGGCCGGCACCCGCTGGACGGTCCCGGCGGGCGGCTTCTACAGCTGGGTCACGCTGCCGGAGGGCCTCGACGCCACGGCGATGCTGCCGCGGGCGGTCGCGGCCCTCGTCGCGTACGTGCCCGGGACGGGCTTCTACGCCGACGGTCAGGGCCGCGAGTCGCTGCGCCTGTCCTACTGCTACCCCGAGCCCGACCGCATCCGCGAGGGTGTGCGCCGCCTCGCGGGCGTCATCGAGTCCGAGCTCGAGGTGGTCGAGACGTTCGGGTCGCCCCGGGCGCGTGCTGACCGACCGGGACCGTCCGCGCCCTACACGGACCTCGCATGATCACGACTCCCGTCAAGAACTCCGAGAACCGATGCAGCACAAGGGGTTACGTCGCATGAGCACCGCAAACCAGGGCCGCGTGGTCGTTCTCGCCGGGGGACTCTCGCCCGAGCGCGACGTGTCGATGCGATCGGGTCGCCGGGTCGCCGACGCGCTGCGCGCCGCCGGGGTCGACGTCGACGTGCTCGACGTCGACGCGCACCTGCTGGCCGGCCTCTCGGGCGATCGCCCCGCCTGCGTCGTACCCCTGCTGCACGGGGCGCCGGGCGAGGACGGCGCGATCCGCGACGTGCTCGTGGCGCTCGGGCTGCCGTTCGTCGGCTCCGGGCCGTCGGCGTGCCGAGAGGCGTTCGACAAGCCGATCGCGTCCTCGCTCGTGGCCGCCGCCGGCGTCGCCGTCCCCGGGTCGATGGCCCTGCCGCACGCGACGTTCCGCGAGCTCGGCGCCGCGGCGGTGCTCGACGCCGTCGTCGACCGCCTCGGGCTGCCGCTCATGGTGAAGCCGACCCGCGGTGGCTCCTCGCTCGGCGCCACGGTCGTGCGATCCGCGGCCGACCTGCCCGCGGCGATGGTCGCCGCCTACGCCTACAACGACATCGCGCTGATCGAGTCGTTCGTCGCCGGGGTCGAGGTCGCCGTGTCCGTCGTCGACGACGCGGACGGTCCGCGGGCCCTCCCCGTGGTCGAGGTGGCGCCCGACGGCGGCTTCTACGACTACGGGGCGCGCTACACCGCGGGAGCCACGGAGTTCTTCACCCCCGCCCGGCTGTCCGACGACGTGCTCGCCGCGTGTGCCGCCACGGCCGTGACCGTCCACCGCGAGCTCCGGCTGCGCGACTGGTCGCGCAGCGACCTCATCGTCGACGCATCGGGCACGCCGTGGTTCCTCGAGGTCAACGTCGCACCCGGGATGACCGAGACGTCGACGTATCCCCAGGCCGTGCTCGCCGCCGGTCTCGACCTCGGCGTGCTGACCGCGTCCCTCGTCCACCAGGCTATGTCCCGCGGCTGATAGTCCTTCTACCGCAAGGGATCTGCGGCGTCACTCAGTCGTTGGCGTCGATGACGTCGACGATGCGGCGCAGGTCCTCGAGCGTGGCGAACTCGATCGTCACCTTGCCCTTGGACTTGCCCGAGTCGATGCGCACGCGGGTCTCGAGGCGCTCGGAGAGCCGGTCGGCGATCTCGGTGAGACCCGGTGCCACGGGCCTGCGCGGACGGGCGACGCGGGCGCGTTCGCGGCCGTCGGCCTCACCGACGGCCACGACCTCCTCGACCGCGCGCACGGACAGCCCCTCGGCCACGATGCGGGTCGCGAGCCGGTCCATCGCCTCGGTGTCGTCGAGGGCGAGCAGGGCGCGGGCGTGGCCCGCGGAGAGCACCCCGGCAGCGACCCGGCGCTGCACGTGCGCCGGCAGGCGCAGCAGGCGCAGCGTGTTGCTCACCTGCGGGCGGCTGCGTCCGATGCGCGTCGCGAGCTCCTCCTGGGTGCAGCCGAAGTCGTCGAGCATCTGCTGGTAGGCCGCGGCCTCCTCCAGCGCGTTGAGCTGGGCCCGGTGCAGGTTCTCCAGCAGGGCGTCGCGCAGCAGGGCGTCGTCGGCCGTCTCCCGCACGATCGCGGGGATGCGCTCGAGCCCCGCCTCTCGGCCGGCCCGCCAGCGCCGCTCGCCGGCGACGAGCTCGTAGTGCGGACCGTCGTCGGCGGCATCGGGCACGGGACGCACGACGATGGGCTGCAGCAGCCCGATCTCGCGGATCGAGTGCACGAGCTCGGCGAGGGCGTCCTCGTCGAAGACGGTGCGCGGCTGGCGGGGGTTGGGCCGGACGTCGTCGAGGCCGAGCTCGGCGTAGCGGACTCCGGAGACGGTCTCGAGGTCGTCGCCGCGGTGGGCGGGGTGCACGGCCTCCGGCGTTGAGCCGGGCGCTGCCTCGGGAGTCACGGCGGGGGTCGGCTCCGCCGGTGCTCCACCGGGGATGAGCGCCCCGAGACCGCGGCCGAGCCCTCGTCGCTGGTTCACCTGGCCGCTCCTCGTCGCATCCGCACGGTGGTCCGTGTCGTCGTCGGCGTGACCCTACCCCGCCGCCCCGACCGCACGACCGGGGCGGGTGCCTCACCGTGGAATCAGGTCGACATGTTGATCAGTACCGCTCCTGCGGCCGTATATCGTCCACCCCGGGGGCGGACGGCGCCAGCGCCCCAGGCTGGCGGGCCAGCTCGCGGGCCGCCTCGAGGTAGGACAGCGCCCCGGTGGAGCCGGGGTCGTAGGTCAGGACCGTCTGGCCGTACGACGGCGCCTCCGAGACGCGCACCGATCGGGGGATCGCGGTCGGGAGCACGATCTCGCCGAAGTGCGAACGGACCTCGTCGGCCACCTGGGCGGCCAGGCGGGTGCGCGCGTCGTACATCGTGAGCAGGATCGTCGAGACGGTGAGACCCGGGTTGAGCTCCGCGGTGACGAGCCCGACCGTCTTCATCAGCTGGCCGAGGCCCTCGAGCGCGTAGTACTCGCACTGGATCGGGATGAGCACCTCGTCGGCGCAGACCAGGGCGTTGAGGGTCAGCAGACCGAGGCTCGGCGGGCAGTCGACGAGCACGTAGTCGAGCCGGCCGTGCGCGGCCTCGTGCACGGGGAGGTACGCCGCCACCGCCCGGCGCAGCTTGTGCTCGCGCGCCACCATCGCGACGAGCTCGATCTCGGCGCCGGCGAGGTCGAGGGTGGCCGGGGCGCACCACAGCCCGTCGATCTCGGCGACCGGGACCACGACCTCGGCGAGCGGACGCCCGTCGATCAGCACGTCGTAGACGCTCGGGATCGCGCTGTGGTGGTCGGTCGACAGGGCCGTCGAGGCGTTGCCCTGCGGGTCGAGGTCGACGACGAGCACCGCGAGCCCCTGCAGTGCGAGCGCTGCAGCGAGGTTGACCGTCGACGTCGTCTTGCCGACGCCACCCTTCTGGTTGGCCACCGTGATGACCCGCGTGCGCGCCGGTCGGGGCAGGTCGTCGCCGAACCTGCGGTACTTCACCTGAACGGCTGCCTCGGCGGACCGGGCGAGCGGGGTGTCGTCGCTCATCGGGATCCCTTTCGTCGACCGGCGGTGAGGCGGACAACCCGCACGACGGTCGTGGGCGGGTCCACGACCCCGGCGCCGCAGGTGACGACCTCGGCCTGGCCGCCGCCGAGCCGCTCCAGCGCCCCGTGGGAGGCGGTGACCTCGTCGGCCGCTCCCTCGCCCTTGAGCGCGAGCAGCGTGCCACCGACCCGGGCCAGCGGCAACGTCCAGCCGGCGAGCCGGTCCAGCGGGGCCACGGCACGGGCGGTGACGACGTCGACAGCGAGCTTCTGCTCCTCGGCACGGCCGCGGAGCACCTCGACCTGGTCACCGAGGCCGAGCGCCTCGACCGCCTCGCCGAGGAAGGTGGCCCGCCGCAGGAGCGGCTCCACGAGCACCACGTGCAGGTCCGGCCGCACGATCGCCAGGGGGAGACCCGGAAGGCCGGCGCCGGAGCCGACGTCCGCCACCAGCGAGCCCTCGGGCACGAGCTCCTCGAGGACCGCGCAGTTGGCCAGGTGGCGGCTCCACAGCCGGGCCACCTCGCGCGGGCCGATGAGCCCACGGACCACACCGTCGGTCGCGAGCAGCGCGGCGTAGCGACCGAGGGCCTCGGCCGCGTCGGGGTAGCGCGCACGGAGACGCTGCTCGACGAGCAGGTCGGTCTCCTCGCGGACGGGGGTCTCTCCCGCCACCCCGTCAGCAGGCATGCGTCAGCCGCGCGGCAGGACGACGACGTAGCGGCGCGGCTCGACGCCCTCGGACTCGCTGGTGAGGCCGGCAGCAGCCACGGCGTCGTGGACCACCTTGCGCTCGAACGGGGTCATCGGCTCGAGACGGACCGGCTCGTTCGAGCTCGCAGCCCGGGTGGCGGCCTCGGTGCCGAGCGCCGTGAGCGCCTGACGGCGGGCCTCGCGGTGACCGGCGACGTCGAGCATGAGCCGCGAACGGTCCCCGGTCTCGCGCGTGACGGCGAGGCGGGTGAGCTCCTGCAGCGCGTCGAGGACCTGGCCGTGGTCGCCCACGAGGTGCTCGATGTCGCCGCCGACGATGCTCACGAGGGCGCGGTCCCCCTCGACGTCCATGTCGATGTCACCGTCGAGGTCGGCGATGTCGAGCAGGCCCTCGAGGTAGTCCGCCGCGATGTCCCCTTCCTTCTCCAGTTGACTGACGGGGGCGGTGCCGCGAGCCGTTTCACGGGAAACGCGGGCCGGGGCCGGTGTGGGGGTGTCGGTGCCGTCGACCTCGGTGGTCTCGGCGGCCGTCGTGTCACTCATGGGTACTCGTCTTCCGTCGGTGGGAGCGCCGTGCGGCGCGGGAGGGTCGAGGGGGTGTCCCCGACGGGCTGTTTCACGGGAAACATGCCCGAGGTGGGGTCAGGTCTGGGGTTCGGGATCCGCGCCGTCGGGGCCGGTCGGGGTGGAGTCGTCGTTCGCAGGGTTCGCTGGTGTCGCCGTGCCGCCCTTGCGCTTGCTGCGCGGCTGGTTCTTCGGCTGCTGCCGGGGGGCCGGAGGTGCGATGACGGGCTTGACCTCCTCCGGGTCCACCCCGCCGTTCTTCCGGCGACGCTTCGCGGCCTCGCGCTCCTCCCAGGCGGCGTACGCCGGGGTGTCGGGCTGCGGGTTGTTCCGGATGACGTAGAACTGCTGTCCCATCGACCACAGGTTCGTGGTGAGCCAGTAGATGAGCACGCCGACCGGGAAGTTGATGCCGGTGACCATGAAGAAGAACGGGAAGACGTACAGCAGGATCTTCTGCTGCTGCACCATCGGGTTGTTCTTCGCGGTGTTCTTGACGATGAGCATCCGCTGCGAGGTGAATGTCGTGATCGTCATCAGCACGATGAGGACCGCGGTCAGGACGTGCGTGGCGAGCGGGCTCGGCGTGGCGGCCGCCTTGACGAACGTGGCGTAGAGCGGCACACCGAGGAGCAGCGAGTCGTGCGCCTGCTGGGCCTGCTCCAGCGACATGACACCGAACTGGGACGGGCCGGCCACGCCGATGTTGAGGACGCGGAACAGTGCGAAGAAGATCGGCGCCTGGGCGAGGATCGGCAGGCAGCTCGCGAGCGGGTTGGTGCCCGTCTCCTTGTAGAGCGCCATCATCTCGGCGCTCTGGCGCTCGCGGTCACCCGCGTACTTGGCCTGGATCTCCTTGATCTTCGGCTGCAGGATCTGCATGTTCCGCTGGCTGTTGATCTGCCGCACGAACAGCGGGATCAGCGCGATGCGGATGACCACCACGAGACCGACGATCGAGAGCGCCCACCCGATGCCGGACGACTGGCCGAAGATCGCGCCGAAGAGCGAGTGGAACTGGATGAGGATCCAGGAGACGATGTCCTCGAGCCAGGCCAGGGGATTGAGGGTCACGCGGCGCTCCGGTCGTCGGTGGTGCGGTCAGGTCGAAGGATCGTCCCGGGGTCGGCCGTGACGGCGGACTCCAGCGAGACGTAGGGCTCGGGCGTCCAGCGGCCCCGGTCGGGCACCAGGTCCACCCCGCCCGGGTTCCAGGGGTTGCAGCGGCAGACCCGCCACGTCGCCAGCGCGGTGCCCTTCCCGGCGCCGTGGACCTGGATCGCCTGCAGGGCGTAGGTCGAGCACGAGGGATGGAACCGGCAACGCGGTCCGAGCATCGGGCTGAGCACCCGGCGGTAGGCGACGATGACGCCGGTGATCATCACCCGGAAGGCCCGTCCCACGGTGGATCCGAGCAAGCGACGTACCGCATCCACGGGATTCACCGCCGTCCCTCGGTCGTGGGTGCCTCGTGGCTGACCTTGCGCAGCGCCCGCTCGAGCGCGGCGTCGAGGTCGACCGCCAACTGGGCCGACGTGGCCGTCGCTGACGCGGGGAGAGCCCGTACGACGAGGCGCGACCCGCTCGGCAGCACCGCGAGCCGGGGCCGGACCACGTGGCGCAGCCTGCGCGCCACGGCGTGCCGCACGACCGAGCCGCCGACCGCCTTGCTCACGACGAATCCCGCCCTCGGGTCGTCCCCGGGGCTGGATCGGTGCGCGGTGGCGTCCGCGCCGGACATGGCGAGGTGGACGACGAGGAGGGGCCGACCGGCCCGGGTCCCTCGACGCACCGTCTCGGTGAAGTCCTGGCTGCGGCGCAACCGCGCGGTGCTCGGGAGCACGGGCGCGGCGGACCGGGCCGTCAGGCCGAGAGCTCGGTGCGGCCCTTGCGGCGGCGGGCCGAGAGGATCGAACGGCCGGCACGCGTGCGCATGCGCAGACGGAAGCCGTGGGTCTTGGCCCGCCGGCGGTTGTTCGGCTGGAAGGTGCGCTTGCTCATCGGTCGGCTCCGAACCGTGGTGGGGCCAGGGACAGGTCCCTGCCGGGCGTGGGGGACCGGGCGAACCCGGTCCGACGGGGAAGAATCGGTGCAGCAGACCGGCGGACCGGTCGGCCGCCACCGGACGCCGACGCCAGAGGCGTCGGCATGCGGCGGAGGCCGCCGACGCGCAGGACCAGCCCGAGCACGCTCGGGCAGGGCAGTCGTCGGCCTGTCCACGGTACGGGGCGCCCCGCGGAGGGGTCAAACCGCGACCCCGCGACGGCGCTGTGACCTTGACCCCGGACGCGAACCGCCCATCCTCTCGATCGGCCCCGAAGCGGCGTAGGAACGACACGCCGACAAACCCGACGGAACGTGGCAGACTCCGGCCCCTGCCTGTGGACAACCTCTTGACGAGGGCCGTGGCCGCACGACTACGGTCGCGCCACCACGCCGCCCCTGGGCAGGCGAGACGACGATCCGGTGCGGGGGTCTCCCGATCCCCGCACCCGGGCTCCGCACGCCGCCCACCCGTTCCACACCTGTGGACGAGCGTGTGGACGCCCCGCCGGGAGAGCCGGCACGACACGAGGGGACGCTGTGCCAGTGGCCGACGACGACCTGGACCTCATCGACGTCTGGACCCGGGCCCTCGAGTCCCTAGGCGACGAGGGCATGACCTCGCAGCAGCGGGCGTTCGTGTCGCTGACCCGACCGCTCGCCATCGTCGAGGACACCGCGCTCGTCGCGGCACCCAACGAGTTCACCAAGGACGTCCTCGAGAGCAAGCTGCGCCCGCTGGTCGTCGACGCCCTCTCGCGCACGCTCGGCCGTGAGGTCCGCATCGCCGTCACCGTCGACCCCACCATCGCGCCGTCCCTCGACGACGACGCCACCGACGACCTCGCCGACAGCACCTACGCCGACCCGGTCTCCGCCTCGGCCATCTCCACGCCCTCGATCGCGCCGCCGGCGAGCATCTCGGCTCCCGAGCCCGTGCGCCCCGGCACCGGCTCGCCGGGAACCCGCACCGAGGAGGCCAGCCGCCTCAACCCGAAGTACACGTTCGACACCTTCGTCATCGGCTCGAGCAACAGGTTCGCCCACGCTGCCGCGGTCGCCGTGGCCGAGCAGCCCGCGAAGGCCTACAACCCGCTGTTCGTCTACGGCGAGTCCGGCCTCGGCAAGACCCACCTGCTGCACGCGATCGGCCACTACACCCGGACCTTGTACGCCGGTGCCCGCGTGCGCTACGTGAGCTCGGAGGAGTTCACCAACGAGTTCATCAACTCGATCCGTGACGACAAGGCCGCCGCTTTCCAGCGGCGGTACCGGGATGTCGACGTCCTACTCGTCGACGACATCCAGTTCCTCTCCGGCAAGGTGCAGACGCAGGAGGAGTTCTTCCACACCTTCAACACGCTGCACAACGCCAACAAGCAGATCGTCGTGACGAGCGACCTGCCGCCCAAGCAGCTGCAGGACTTCGAGGACCGGATGCGCTCGCGGTTCGAGTGGGGCCTCATCACCGACGTCCAGCCGCCCGACCTCGAGACCCGCATCGCGATCCTGCGCAAGAAGTCCGCCCAGGAGCGGCTCTCCGCGCCGCCCGAGGTGCTCGAGTTCATCGCGTCGAAGATCTCGACCAACATCCGTGAGCTCGAGGGTGCGCTCATCCGCGTCACGGCGTTCGCCAGTCTCAACCGGCAGCCGGTCGACCTCCCGCTCGCGGAGGTGGTCCTCAAGGACCTCATCACCGACCAGGCCGGCCCCGAGATCACCTCCTCGATCATCATGATGCAGACGGCCGCCTACTTCGGCGTGACCGTCGACGACCTCTGCGGCTCGTCGCGCTCGCGCGTGCTGGTCACGGCCCGGCAGATCGCGATGTACCTCTGCCGCGAGCTCACCGACCTGTCGCTGCCCAAGATCGGCCAGGCCTTCGGCGGCCGCGACCACACCACGGTGATGCACGCCGACCGCAAGATCCGCCAACTGATGGCGGAGCGGCGCTCGCTGTACAACCAGGTCACCGACCTCACCGCGCGCATCAAGAGCACCGCGCGGCAGGCCTGAACCGGACCCGCGGCTTCCCCGCCCGGCGCCGCTGAGCATGGTCACCCACGGTCACGGCGGTCGCACCGTCGATCACGCCCTGCGTTCACACCCTGGGGATAAGCCTGTGGATGAAGGTCAGTCTCGCCTGGGGAGGGGCCTGGGGACAAGACACACCGTGGTCACGCCAGCCTGTGGACGAGTCGGGACGACGCCGCTCCCGGCGGCCCTGGTCCCCAGCCGGGCCCGGTTGTCCCCGACCCTCGTCCACAGCCTCCGGGGACGACGACACGCGGTGCGACCTGCGACGACGCCCGTCGTCCCCAGGATCCACACCCCCTATGACGACAACTCCCTCTCTAGTTCCAGGAGTCATCCCAGAGCCTCCACCTGGCACCGGTCTGTGGACAGCGCTCCGCTCGCCCGTCGTGGCGGCCTCCGGCCGGCATTGAGGCCCAGCCGGCCCGCACTCCGCTCGGCAGCACCAGCGCCCGACCGCGGGCCGTCCGCGGTGACGCAGCGCGACCGACACGGGACGCGACCAGCCCACCGGAGAGGCGTCTGTCCGAGCGTGGGTGCCGCGTGGAAGCATGACTCCGCGTACGCTCCGCTCCGCACCCGCGTTCGCCCAGCAGCCCGGCCCGACAGGAGTGACCCGACGTGAAGTTCCGGCTCGAGCGCGACGTCCTCGCCGATGCCGTGGCGTGGGCGGCCCGCACCCTGCCCTCCCGCCCGTCGATGCCCATGCTCGCGGGCCTGCTCATCGACGCCGCCCCCGGCGGTCTGACCCTGTCGAGCTTCGACTACGAGGTCTCAGGTCGGGTGGCCGTCGCCGCCGACGTCGACGAGCCGGGCCGTGTCCTGGTGTCCGGTCGTCTGCTGGCCGACATCGCCCGCGCCCTGCCGTCCGCCGCCGTCACCGTCACCTCCGAGGGCAGCCGGGTCGAGGTGCGCTGCGGCCGCTCGTCGTTCACGCTGCCGACCCTGCCCGTCGACGACTACCCGTCGTTGCCCGACATGCCCGGCTCCACCGGCACGATCGACGGCCCGACGTTCGCCGCGGCCGTCGCCCAGGTGGCCACGGCTGCGGGCCGCGACGACACGCTGCCGACGCTGACCGGCATCCGGGTGGAGATCGCCGACGCCCTCATCACGCTCGCGGCCACTGACCGCTACCGTCTCGCGGTGCGTGAATTCTCTTGGACCCCAGAGCATTCCGGGCTCGACACCAACGCCCTCGTGCCTGCGCGCACGCTCGCCGAGACGGCCAAGTCGCTCGCGCACTGCGACACGGTGCACCTCGCGCTCGCCGCCTCGGGTGCTGGTGACGGTCTCATGGGCTTCGAGGGCGACGGACGACGCACCACGAGCCGTCTCCTCGACGGCGAGTTCCCGAAGTACCGCGCGCTGCTGCCCAGCGAGTCCGCCTCGGTCGCCTTGGTCGAGACGAGCGCGTTGGTCGACGCCGTCAAGCGCGTGGCCCTCGTCGCCGAGCGCAACACCCCCGTGCGGCTGAGGTTCGAGGGCGGCGAGGTCGAGCTGCGCGCCGGCGCCGGCGACGAGGCGCAGGCGACCGAGGCGGTCGAGTGCGGTGTCGACGGCGACCCGATCGAGATCGCCTTCAACCCGCAGTACCTCCTCGACGGTCTCGGCGCCCTCGACGACGCCACGACGAAGCTGTCGTTCACCACGTCGACGCGTCCTGCGGTCCTCACCGGTGGCAGCGTCGACGGTGCTCCGGCCTACCGCTACCTCCTCATGCCGGTGCGGCTCTCGGGCTGACGCCCGACCGCCCGGACCGCATCGTGCACGTCGCCGCGCTCTCGCTCACCGACTTCCGCTGCTACGCGCAGGCCGACGTCGAGCTGCGTCCCGGCGTCACGTCGTTCCTCGGGCGCAACGGACAGGGCAAGACCAACCTCGTCGAGGCCCTGGGCTACGTCGCCACTCTCGGCAGCCACCGCGTGGCGACCGATGCCCCGCTCGTGCGCCTCGGCGCCGCGCAGGCGGTCGTGCGCGCGCAGGTGGTGCGCGACGACCGCGCGACCCTGGTCGAGATCGAGATCAACCCGGGACGCGCCAACCGCGCCCGCATCAACCGCTCCCCCGTCCCGCGCCCTCGCGAGGTCCTCGGGCTCCTGCGCACCGTGCAGTTCGCACCGGAGGACCTCTCGCTGGTCAAGGGCGACCCGAGCGAGCGCCGTCGTCTCCTCGACGACCTGCTCGTGGCACGGGCTCCCCGGCTCGCGGGGGTCCGTGCCGACTACGACCGGGTCCTCAAGCAGCGCAACGCCCTGCTCAAGACGGCCTCGTCCGCGCGCCGGGGTGGATCAGGGTCGGCCGACGTGCTGCGCACCCTCGAGGTGTGGGACACCCACCTCGTGACGGTCGGAGCGGAGATCCTTGCAGCACGCCTCGACCTCGTGGCGTCGCTCGCGCCGCTCGTCGACGGCGCGTACGACAGCGTGAGCTCGGGCGGCGGTCCCGCGGCTCTCGCCTACACCAGCTCGCTGGGCCCCGACGTCGAGCTGGTCGCGGACCGGGCCGTCCTCAGCGAGCTGCTGCTCGCGGGCCTCGAGCGGCGTCGCCGCGATGAGCTCGACCGAGGACTCTCGCTGGTCGGACCGCACCGTGACGACCTGCTGCTCAGGCTGGGACCAGCACCCGCGAAAGGCTATGCGTCCCATGGGGAATCGTGGTCGTACGCGCTGGCGCTCCGGCTCGCGTCGTACGAGCTGCTGCGCACCGACGGCTCGCCGGGCGGCGAGCCGGTGCTCGTGCTCGACGACGTGTTCGCCGAGCTCGACGTCGAACGGCGGTCGCGTCTCGCGGCCCTCGTGAGCGGTGCTGAGCAGGTCCTGGTCACCGCAGCGGTCGAGGCCGACGTGCCGGAGCTGCTCGCCGGCGACCGCATCGACGTGGCGGGCGGCGAGGTGTCCCGTGCCCGGTGACGACGACGTCGAGCCGGCCGGAGCGCCGGAGTCCGACGTACCCGTGAGCTCGAGGACGGACGCGGCGAAGGAGGCGCTCGCCCGAGCCCGCGCGGCGGCCGGATCGGCCCAGGCGGCCGCGCGCGAGTCGGGCGGCCCGAACCGGACCCGTTCGCGTCGGCCCTCGACGCCGGGTTCCTACAGCGGCTCGGGCCCGGACGGCCGCGATCCCCAGCTGTTCGGCACCTCGCTCGAGCGGATCCTGAAGGAGCGCGGCTGGGAGCAGCCCACCGCGGTCGGCGGTCTCACCGGCCGGTGGGCGGAGATCGTCGGTGCCGACATCGCGGAGCACGTGGTGCCGGAGACGTTCGAGCCCTCCCCCGACGGAGCCGGGCTGCTGCTCGTGCTGCGTGCCGACTCCTCGGCGTGGGCCTACACGATGCGCACCCTGCTCCCCGACCTGCGTCGGCGCATCGACCTCGAGCTCGGCGCGGGGGCGGTCCGCGACATCTCGGTGCTGGGCCCGGCAGCCCCGTCGTGGAAGCACGGCCGCTTCCACGTCAAGGGCCGCGGCCCGCGCGACACCTACGGCTGAGCACAGGAGGAGGTCCAGGAGCCGCGCACGACGGGTTCCCGCGCCGCCGAGGTCACGTCACGGGGCCACCCCAGGCCCGTGCCGCGTGAACGCCGCCCACAGCCGACGGACCCCGGCCGACATATCCCCACAAGCAGAGGTCTCCCTGACGGCTCCAGGGCGCTGCTCACGGTAGGATGAAGGCCAGTTCCACGGGGCTCCCGGACCTACTCCGGACCGGCCCCGACCGGTCGACCAGCGCCGGGACGACGCCCCCGGCGCCGACCCCTCACCAGCGCCCGGCCGGGCACCCCGGAAGCAGGAGGGCCACCCACCCGTGTCCTACGACGCGAGCAACATCACCGTCCTCGAGGGTCTCGACGCGGTCCGCAAGCGCCCCGGCATGTACATCGGCTCCACCGGTGAGCGTGGCCTCCACCACCTCGTGCAGGAGGTCGTCGACAACTCCGTAGACGAGGCCCTCGCCGGCTACTGCGACACCATCGTGGTCACCCTCCTGGCCGACGGCGGAGTGCGCGTCATCGACAACGGCCGTGGCATCCCGGTCGACATCGTCGAGAGCGAGGGCAAGCCTGCGGTCGAGGTCGTCCTCACCGTCCTCCACGCCGGCGGCAAGTTCGGTGGCGGTGGCTATGCCGTCTCGGGCGGCCTGCACGGCGTGGGCGTCTCCGTCGTCAACGCGCTGTCGACCGACCTGAAGGTCGAGGTGCGGCGCGAGGGCCACGTCTACCGCCAGACCTACCGTTACGGCGCCCCCACCGCACCACTCGACAAGGGCGAGGCCACCGACCTCACGGGCACCACGGTGACCTTCTGGGCCGACGGCGGCATCTTCGAGACGACGCACTACGACTTCTCCACGCTGTCGCGTCGGTTCCAGGAGATGGCGTTCCTCAACAAGGGCCTCACCCTGACGCTGATCGACGAGCGCGAGCCGGACCCGATCGACGTCGAGATCGACGGCGTCGATCCCAGCGAGGCGACGCCGCGCAGCATCACCTACCACTACGAGGGCGGCATCGCCGACTTCGTGAAGTACCTCAACACCACCAAGGGCCCGGCCCACCCGCACGTGATCCACATCGAGGCCGAGGACCCCGAGCGGCTCGTGTCCGCCGAGGTCGCGATGCAGTGGAACTCCGGCTACTCCGAGTCGGTCTACACCTTCGCCAACACGATCCACACCATCGAGGGCGGCACGCACGAGGAGGGCTTCCGCGCGGCGCTCACCACGCTGGTGAACAAGTTCGCGCGCGAGTGGGGCGTGCTCAAGGAGAAGGACGCGAACCTCTCCGGCGAGGACATCCGCGAGGGTCTCACCGCGATCGTGTCGATCAAGCTCGGCGAGCCGCAGTTCGAGGGCCAGACCAAGGCCAAGCTCGGCAACACCGAGGCGAAGACCTTCGTGCAGAAGCTCGTCAACGAGCAGCTCGGTGCGTGGTTCGAGGCGAACCCGAGCGAGGGCAAGGACATCGCACGCAAGTCGATGCAGGCCGCGGCCGCGCGCATCGCCGCACGCAAGGCGCGCGACCTCGCCCGCAACCGCAAGGGCCTCATGGGCGGGGCCGGGCTCCCCGGCAAGCTGATCGACTGCTCGTCGACCAACCCCGACGAGTGCGAGGTCTTCATCGTCGAGGGCGACTCCGCCGGCGGCTCGGCCCGCAGCGGGCGCGACCCGCGGACCCAGGCGATCCTGCCGATCCGCGGCAAGATCCTCAACGTCGAGAAGGCGCGCATCGACAAGGTGCTGCAGAACAACGAGGTGCAGGCGCTCATCTCGGCGTTCGGCACCGGCGTGCACGACGACTTCGACATCGAGAAGCTGCGCTACGGCAAGGTCGTGCTCATGGCCGACGCCGACGTCGACGGCCAGCACATCACCACGCTCCTGCTGACGCTGCTGTTCCGCTTCATGAAGCCGCTCATCGAGCACGGCTACGTCTACATGGCGCAGCCGCCGCTCTACCGACTGCGGTGGAACAAGCCGGCCGAGCACGAGTTCGTCTACTCCGACTCCGAGCGCGACGCGATGATGCGCGACGGTCTGGAGTCGGGCAAGAAGCTTCCCAAGGAGAACCCCGTGCAGCGCTACAAGGGCCTCGGTGAGATGAACGCCGAGGAGCTGTGGGAGACCACGATGAACCCCGAGCAGCGGCTGATGCTCCAGGTGACCCTCGATGACGCCGCCCACGCCGACGAGATCTTCTCGACCC
>JADGOZ010000143.1 GCA_017882705.1 Candidatus Nanopelagicales bacterium
CGATCTTGTCGTCGCTCTCGACCTCGGCCTGGAAGTAGCGGTCCTTGGAGTAGGACTTCTTCCCCCGCGAGGACATCGCGCCGAGCGATCCCATGCCGCGGTAGGACTTGTACTGCTTGCCGTTGACGAAGATGACGTCGCCGGGCGACTCGTCGCAGCCCGCCAGCATGGAGCCGACCATGACCGACTCGGCGCCGGCGACGATCGCCTTCGCGATGTCGCCGGAGTACTGCAGGCCGCCGTCGGCGATGACCGGGACGCCGACCGGCTTGCACGCCAGCGACGCTTCGTAGACGGCGGTGATCTGCGGGGCGCCGACGCCGGTGACGACGCGGGTCGTGCAGATCGAGCCCGGTCCGACGCCGACCTTCACGGCGTCCGCGCCGGCGTCGACGAAAGCCTGAGCGCCGGCACGGGTCGCGACGTTGCCGCCGATCACCTGCACGTGGCGCGTGGCGGGATCGCTCTTGAGCCGCGCGACCATGTCGAGCAGGAGGCGCACGTGGCCGTGCGCGGTGTCGGCGACGAGGACGTCGACGCCCGCCTCGACGAGCGTGGTCGCCCGGTCCCAGGCGTCGCCGAAGTAGCCGATCGCCGCGCCGACCATGAGCCGGCCGTCGCCGTCCTTCGAGGCGTTGGGGTACTGCTCGGACTTCACGAAGTCCTTCACCGTGATGAGACCGGTGAGGCGGCCGTGGTCGTCGACGATCGGCAGGCGCTCGCGCTTGTGCTGGCGCAGCAGCAGCGTCGCCTCGGCGCGCTCGATGCCCTCGTGCCCGGTGATGAGCGGCATCGGGGTCATGACGTCGCTCACCAGCGTGCTGGCCCACTCCGCGACCGGCGTGAAGCGCAGGTCGCGGTTGGTCACGATGCCGAGCAGGACGTTGCCCTCGTCGACCACAGGAAGCCCGGAGACGCGGTACTGCCCGCACTTCTCGTCGAGGTCCTCGAGCGTCGCCTTCGGCCCGATCGTGATCGGGTTGGAGATCATCCCCGTCTGCGTCCGCTTCACGAGGTCGACCTGGTAGGCCTGGTCCTCGATCGAGAGGTTGCGGTGCAGCACGCCGAGGCCGCCCTGGCGCGACATCGCGATCGCCATCCGCGCCTCGGTCACGGTGTCCATCGCCGCCGACACGAGCGGGACGCTCAGCGAGATCTCACGGGTCAGGCGCGAGGAGGTGTCGACGTCCGTGGGCACGACGTCGGTCTCGCCCGGCAGGAGCAGGACGTCGTCGTAGGTGAGCCCGAGCGCGGCGAACTTGTCAGGGATGCCGTGGGTGTCCGACACGAGGTGGCCTTCCAGCAGGCGGGCGGTGAAGGACAGATTACCTGCCTCTAGCCTCGCGCTGTGCACCGCAGACAGCTCGCCGACTATGCCGGGATGGCGGTCATCTGGGGGCTGTCGTTCGTGCTCGTGCTGCACGTGGTCGGAGTCTTCGGCTGGGTCGGCGCGGTCACGTTCCGGGCGCTGATCGCCGCGGCGATCCTCTACCTGCTAGCGCGGGCCACCCGCCGCACGCTGCGCTTCGGGTCCCTCGTACCCCTCGTGGTCCTCGGAGGGACCACGGTGGCGGGCCAGCTCATCGGGCTCAACCTCGCCACCCCGAGGATCGGCACGGCGATGGCCGCGATCTTCGTCGGCACGATCCCGCTCTTCTCGATGCTCATCGGACAGCTGTGGGGGCTCGAGCGGATCAGCCCGACGGGGCGGGTCGGCCTGCTGCTCGGATTCGGCGGCATCGTCGCGCTCGTCGGGTTCCCCGCGGTCCCGGTGACGCCGACCTTCGTGCTCGGCTGCGCCGCGTCGGTCCTCGGCGCCGTGTCCGCCGCGTTCGGGAGCAACTACGCGCACGCTCGGCTGCGCGAGATCGGCTCCTGGGAGCAGACGATGGGCGCGTTCTTCTTCGGCGGCGTCATGACCCTGCCGCTGCTGCTGCTCGTCCCGGTGCCGACGACACCGACGCCGGCGGACTACGGCTGGCTGGTCGTGCTCGCCGGACTGTGCAGCGCGCTCACGTACGTCCTCTACTTCCGCCTCGTCGCCGAGGTCGGGGCCACGATCGCCATCAGCGTCGAGTTCGTCGTCACGGTCATCGCCGTCGCGGTCGGGGCCGCGTTCCTCCACGAGCCGCTCAGCCTGATGCAGCTGGTCGGAGCGGCCGTGATCATCCTCGGCTGCACGATGGTCCTCGGCCTGCTCCCCGCCACGAGGGCCGCCAGCAGCGAAGCGAGCGAGACCACCTGAGCCCGCCCGAGAGGTCTCCGGCGAAGCACGGCCGAAGGCGAGCCGGGGCCAGCACGGAGCCGGCAGCTAGCGCAGGAACCCCCACCGGAAGCCCAGCGCCACGGCCTGCGCACGGTCCGCGGCGGCGAGTTTGCGGAACAGGCGACGCGCGTGGGTCTTCACGGTGTCCTCGGACAGGTAGAGCTCGCGACCGATCTCCGCGTTGGACTTCCCGCGGGACATCCCGTCGAGGACCTGCTGCTCGCGCTCGGTGAGAGCCGGCGGGCTGCCGGCCGGGCGCACGCGGGCCGAACGGGCGCCGGGGCCCTCACGGCCGGCGGCGAGCGCCAGCGCGACGGTGGCGGCGACCTCCTCGCGCGAGGCGTCCTTGGCGACGTAGCCACGGGCACCGCCGGACACTGCGCGGGCGACGCCGTCGGGGTCCTCGCCCATGGTGAGCATGACGACGGTGGCGTCGGGGTGCGCGGCCACGAGGCGGCGCGAGGCCTCCACGCCGCCGATGCCGGGCATCCGGACGTCCATGAGCACGAGGTCAGGGCGCTCGATCGGGAACCGGGCGAGGACTTCCTCGCCGCTTCCCGCAGCAGTGACGCGCTCGACCCCCGGAACAGCGCCGACGGCGCGCCGGATCGCCTCACGGGCGAGGGGTGCGTCGTCACAGACGAGAACGGTGGTCATGGTGGTACGGCACGTCCTCCCACGGTCGGGTCACGCCGCTGTCCGCGACGCCTGACACAAGGTTGTTCGGCATCTTCGGGGCTCGACTTCAGTCGGAGGACGCCCCGGTCCGTCACCAGGTCCGGCGTACGCCGTGCCCTCCGGCATCGCTCCTCAGTCGGCGAGGAGCGCAGCGACGTCGGGACGTGCGAGCCAGTCCTCCGCGAACCGGACCGGCAGGTCGTCGGCGATCTGCCGTACGACCACGCGGGCGGACGCCAGCGCCGAGGCGCTCTCCGCCGGCAGGGTCGGGGCCACGAGCGCCCCGAGGACGGCCCGGGCGGGCCACACGAGCGGGAAGCAGCCGAGGCTCTCCGCCAGCGTCGCGGCGCGGCGCAGGCTCGAGGCGCCCTCCTCGTGGTCGCCCGCCTGCACCTGCGAGACGCCGCAGAACAGCAGGCCCTTGGCCACGTGCCGGGGGGCTCCGGACGCCTCGGCGAGCACGACGGCCGACGTCGCCCGTGACACCGCCTCGTCGGCGTGCTCGCGCAGCAGGGCGATCTCGGCCCGCACCCAGTCCAGACGCACCCGCTGACGCCACCAGTCGCTGCGACCGTCCGTGAGCTGCACCGCCTCGGCGAGCGCGGCGTCGGCAGCGACCGGCTCGCCGAGACCGACCGCGTCGGCGGCGAGACCCAGGACGGCGTCGAAGCTTGCCTCTGGGGCGTCCCCGGCGAGCTCGAGGGCGCGCTCGTCGATCTGGCGCCCCTCGGCGTGCCGTCCGAGCTGACGCGAGACGCTGCCCAGGGTCGCCGCGGCGAGGGACGCGAACAGGCGGCGGTCGGGCTCCTCGGGCGAGGACATGGCCAGCGGCTCGAGGACCACCATGGCCGCGCCGTAGCGACCGGCGGCGCCGAGGCACACGCCGAGCAGCCAGGCGGCCGCGGTGGCCTCCGCGTCCTGGCCGCGCGCGTGGGCGATCTCGACGGCGCGCTGCAGAGGGGCGATCCCCGCCGACGGCCGGCCGTGGAACGCCGCGCGCTCGCCCGTGGCGAGCAGCTCGGTGAGGTCGTCGTCCACGGGCGGAGCGTAACCGGCGCGACGGTGGCGGCGCGTGGCGGCGCGGACGACGCGCGGGTCAGACGCCGACGGCGTGCGAGATGCGGGCCACTGCGTCGACGAGGTCGGTCACGCGACCGACGCCCGGCGGCAGGGTCGGTCCCCAGCCCGGGCCGGCGGCGAGCACCACCGGAGCGGGTCGCAGCGCGGGCAGCTCCGCGAGCGACTGCGCGCCGCGGGGCGGCTCGAGGTAGGCCCACACCAGCACCGCCGAGGGGCCGGTGCGTCGGATCGCCGCGACCAGGGCGTCGTGCGGCACCCGGGCGCCGAGAACCCGTGCAGCGATACGCCGTTCCGCCAGCGCAGCGCTGACCGCGAACAGCGGCAGCGAGTGCATCTCGTCGTCGGCGCACGCCAGGATCACCGGCCGCGGGTTCACCGCACCGCTGAGCCGGGACACGACGCCGGACAGCGACGCGGTCACCGACTCCGACAGCACGTGCTCGACCTCGACCCCCTTGCCGCTGTTCTCCCACCGACGACCCACTCCGACGAGCACCGGTACGAGCAGGTTGTCCCAGGTCCACACGACGCCGCGGCGGCCGAGGGAGTCGCGCACGATCTGGCCGCAGGCGATGCTGTCCAGGCTCATCGCCGCGCGGGCGAGGCCGCGCACCGAGGGCGCGGCCGTCGGCAGGGCGATGACGTCGCCGCCGCCGTGCGGCGCGTCCATCCCGTCGAGGATCGGGCCGAGGTCGAGGTCGGACGCGTCCGGGTCGATGTCGAGGTGGCTCCCGTCCGCCGTGACGTCGGCGGCGAGCGCGGCGCGGGCTGCCTCCGCGGGCGGTGCCCCGGCGTTCACGAGACGGCGCATCAGGTCGAGGCGGGCCAGGTCGAGCGAGGAGTAGCGCCGGTGCGAGCCGGCCGAGTGCGCGGACGACCCGAGGGCGTAGCGGCGGTCCCAGGTGCGCAGGGTGGCCGGGGCGACGCCGAGCCGCCGGGCCACGGCCGCCACGGTGAGCCCGGGACCGCCCGCGTCGGTCGACAGCAGGCGCAGCTCGGGAGGTGTGGCGTCGGCGGTGACCATGGCTCGCTCAGTCTCGCGGCGGGCGCGCGGGCCCGCCACTCGAACCGCGCCAACTCCTGTTCAGAAGTTGGTCAACTCGCTGTGTTGACCAACTTCTGACGCGGTTATACGGTGAACTCACCACACGCGGACGAGGTAGGAGACATGGCAGACGTATCACGGCTTCCCGGTCCAAACGCCGATCTCTGGGACTGGCAGATGGACGGCGCCTGCCGCGGCGAGGACAGCGACCTGTTCTTCCACCCCGAGGGTGAGCGCGGCCCCTCACGGCTCTCCCGCGAGCTCGCGGCCAAGTCGGTCTGCGCCCGCTGCCCCGTCGTCGCCCAGTGCGCCGCGCACGCCCTCACGGTCCGCGAGCCCTACGGAGTCTGGGGCGGCCTGTCCGAGGACGAGCGCGAGGCGGTCTACCTGCGCCAGCGCATCCCCGCCCAGCGCCCCGCCTGACCTCCCGTCCCTCCTCACGACGAAGCCCCCCGCCGGGAACCGGCGGGGGGCTTCGTCGTGCGTGCGTGGCGGGTGACTAGTGGCTGTGCCCGCCGGGGCCGTGCGAGTGCCCGTGACCGGCGTGACCCTCGTCGTCGGAGTCTTCCTTCTTCTCGACGACGAGCGCCTCGGTGGTGAGGAGCAGCGCGGCGATGGAGGCCGCGTTGGCCAGCGCCGAGCGGGTCACCTTGACCGGGTCGATGACGCCGGCCGCGATGAGGTCGACGTACTCGTCGGTCGCGGCGTTGTAGCCGTGGCCGACCGGGAGCTCGCGCACCTTCGAGACCACGACGTAGCCCTGCTCGCCGGCGTTCTCGGCGATCCAGCGCAGCGGCTCGCCCGCGGACTTGCGGACGATGCTGACGCCGATCGCCTCGTCGCCCGTGAGCCCGAGGCTGTCGTCGAGGACCGAGGCGGCGTGGACGAGGGCGGAGCCGCCACCGGCGACGATGCCCTCCTCGATCGCGGCGCGCGTCGCGGAGACGGCGTCCTCGATGCGGTGCTTCTTCTCCTTGAGCTCGACCTCGGTGTGCGCGCCGACCTTGATGACGCAGACGCCGCCGGCGAGCTTGGCGAGGCGCTCGTTGAGCTTCTCGCGGTCCCAGTCGCTGTCGGTGTTCTCGATCTCGGTACGGATCTGCGCGACGCGGTCGGCGACGGCCTGGTGGTCGCCACCGCCCTCGACGATGGTCGAGTCGTCCTTGGTGACGACGATGCGACGCGCGGTGCCGAGCACCTCGAGGCCGACCTGGTCGAGCTTGAGCCCGACCTCGGGGGTGACGACCTGGGCACCGGTGAGGATCGCGAGGTCCTGCAGGATCGCCTTGCGACGGTCGCCGAACGCGGGCGCCTTCACAGCGACCGAGGAGAAGGTGCCACGGATGCGGTTCACGACCAGGGTCGACAGCGCCTCGCCGTCGACGTCCTCGGCCACGATGAACAGCGGCTTGCCGGCCTGGACGACCTTCTCGAGCAGCGGCAGGAGGTCGGCCACGGCCGAGATCTTGTTCTGCACGATGAGGA
>JADGOZ010000144.1 GCA_017882705.1 Candidatus Nanopelagicales bacterium
GCCGGGGCCTTCTTGGCGGCGACCTTGCGGGCCGGCGCCTTCTTGGCCGGGGCCTTCTTCGCTACGGCCTTCTTGGCCGGAGCCTTCTTCGCTACGGCCTTCTTGGCCGGAGCCTTCTTCGCGGCAACCGCCACGATGCCTCCCTGAGTCGTCTTCCGAGCCTTTGCGCCGGAAGCCTTCAATCGAACTGTGTCAGAGCGTGACAGAAAGTTGGCGGATGTTCGAGTCGGAGAGTGAATTCGTGTCGCGCAAGTGGTAGCGATCTCGCGCCCTTCTCACCCGTTCGAGTCGTCCTCGTGCGCCGCGTTCGACGTGCGTGCACGACGCACCTCAGCGACATGCGGCGACGTGCGCATGTCGTATCCCCACAGTGAGGGCAGTGTGGCTGCGAGGGCGATAACGCCTGCAGCGCAAAGGATTCCGCCGGAGGCAATGGACGTCGCGAGACCGCGTGACTGCGCCACGAGACTCACGCGTGCGTTGCCGAGCTGAGGTCCGATCGCATACGACAGCATCTCGATGCCGGCGAGACGACCGCGTAGCTCGTCGGGGATCGACTGGTTCCAGATGAGCTGACGAAATATGCCGCTCACCATGTCGAACGCACCTGACACTGCGAGGAAGACGAGTGCGACCCACAACGTCGGCGACAGTCCGAAGCACGCGATCGCGAGTCCGTACGCCGATGCCGCGACGACGATCGCGCGTCCGTGATGGTGCACGCGCGTCGACCATCCGCTCGTCACCGACGCGATCGCATCGCCGACGGCAGGTGCTGCGTAGAGCAGACCGAGCGCCCATGGTGCGTGGTACTTCTCCGCGACGAAGGGGAACACGGCGTAGGGGAACGCGAGCAGCATCGCGAGCGTGTCGATGGCATACGTGCCGAGCAGGTCCTTGCGACTCCACGCGTAACCGAGTCCCTCGACGATCGAGGAGAGCCCGGGCGTGCCTTCGGCGGACATCCGTCCGCGGCTGCGCAGGCCGAGCAGCAACGCGATCGACACGACGAAGCTGACGACGTCGACCGCGTAGGCGACGGCGACGCCGAACGCGCTCGCGACGACCCCGGCGATCGCCGTGCCGAAGATGAAGCCGGCGCTCGACCGCAGCGACATCAGCGCAGCGGCGCCGGCGAGCGCGTCGTGCTCGACGGTCTGCGGCACGAGCGCCTGGAGCGAGGGTCGCTGCAACGACTCCGACGTGGCGGCAAGGGCGCCGACGGCGAACAGCACCCAGACCTCCGGTTCGGGTCGCAGCGCGTTGACGAGGAGGAGGGCGGCGCACACGGCGGAACCGATCTCTGCGGCGACGATGACGAAGCGCCGGTCGTAGTGGTCGGCGACAGCGCCGCCCCAGAGACCGAACACGATGATCGGGACGACCTCGACGAGCCCGAGCAGGCCGACGACGACGAACGACCCGGTGAGCTGCTGCGCCTGGAGCGGCACGGCGACGAACGTGAACATCGAGCCGAGGTAGCTGATGACGCCGGCGGAGAACAGGCGGCGGAAGTCACCCGAGGTGCGCAGCGGCGAGACGTCGATCCGCCAGCGCGGGGCGACGGGTGCTGTCACGAGGACCGAGTGTGCGCCTTCGCACGGGTCGACGGCGTGCGGGTTTCTCGCACTACCAGCGGTCGGAGGGCGTGCCGCCCGAGATGCCGTCGAGGACCTTCGCGAGGCGGTCGCGCAGGCCGCGCTTCGTCGTTCCCGACGACGTGACCAGGAGCTGCTCCTCGCCCGCGGCCGCAGAGACGAGGTGCTGCACCGTGTCGAACGAGACGTCGGGCAGCGCGAGGTCGATGTCGCGCAGCCCGGAGAGCTCGAGGCCCAGCGCCAGGCTCGAGGGTTCTCCGACGGCGGTGAGGCCGCGCGACGGAACGATGAGCTGGTCGTGGGCGAGTCCGGCGAGATCGGCGTCGCCGGTGTCGATGGTCAGCAGCGTCGCACCGGTGCGGCGTGCGTCGGCGAGGCGCTCGAGCAGTCCTTCGGTGGGGTCGTCGGGTGCGATCACGAAGAGCGTCTCCCCGCGGCGAGCGCCCTCGAGCCGCTCGAGGCCGTAGGACAGGTGCTCCGGAGCCCCGGGCGGCGGGGCCCAGCGCACCAGCGTCGGCGACAGGGTCGGGATCCCGGCGTATCGGGCCTCGTCGTCGAGGTGAGCGGCGAGGTGCCACGGCTCCTGCGTCGGCGTGCCGACGAGGAGCAGGCCGTCGCCGTGGTCGGTGGAGCGCCGCAGCGACCGGGCGAACCCGCGCGTGCGGTCCACCCAGCCGGTGCTCGACAGCACCTCGCGCAGCAGGTCCACCTTCGATGCGTCCACAGGGGCATCGTGCCGCACGGGACGCCCGGCTGGTTGGATCCACCCATGAGCGACTCCACCGCGCCGCAGAGCGTCACCCCATCGGCCCACGACCTCCCGGACGTCTCCGGCCTCGTCGTCGGGGTGCTGGGCGGCACCGGCGAGCAGGGTCGCGGGCTCGCCGTACGCCTCGCCGCCGCAGGTCAGCGGGTCGTGATCGGCTCTCGGTCCGCGGAGCGCGCCGAGGCGGCCGCGGCGGAGATCGGGCACGACGTGACGGGCGCCGACAACGCGGCGTGCGCCGCCGCGTCCGACGTCCTCGTCGTCGCCGTGCCCTACGACGGCCACCGCGACCTGCTCGTGGCGCTGGCCGGCGTGCTCGACGGCAAGGTCGTGATCGACTGCGTCAACCCGCTCGGCTTCGACAAGCAGGGCGCGTTCGCACTCGCCGTCGAGGAGGGCTCGGCCGCGCAGCAGGCGGCGTCGGTGCTCCCGCTCTCGCGCGTCGTGGGCGCGTTCCACCACGTGTCGGCCGTGCTGCTGCTCGACGAGTCGATCGTCAGCCTCGACACCGACATCCTCGTCGTGGGCGACGACCGTGGCGCCACCGACATCGCGCAGGCGCTGGCCGCGCGGATCCCGGGCATGCGTGGCATCTACGCCGGACGTCTGCGCAACGCCGGACAGGTCGAGTCCATGACCGCGAACCTGATCTCGATGAACCGCCGCTACAAGGCCCACGCGGGCCTGCGCGTCACCGACGTCTGACCCTCTCGCTCAGACGGTCGCGTCCCAACGGGCCGAGCAACAGCCCTCCTGCCTCCCTGCCCCAATCGGCGGAAACCTTCGACTTCTCCGAGGATTCGGGCAGGGGAGCGAGCCAACTGGACCGAGTCAGACGGTCGCGTCCTCGAGGATGTCGGGCAGGTCGACGATGTCGGTCGGGCCGAGGTCGAACAGCAGGCGCAGCGCGTCGCTCATCGACTCCGCCGGCGCGTCCACGAGCTCGCGCACCCGCACGGTCGGGGTGTGCAGCAGCTTGTCGACGACGCGGTGCACCATGCGCTCCGCCTCGGCGGCCGCGTTGACACCCTCGGCTCCGAGCCTGGCCCGCAGCCGGACGAGCTCGATCTCGACGATCTCGTCCGCGCGCGAGCGCAGCGCCGTGACGGTGGGGGCGATCGAGCGCTCGCGCTGCTCGACCATCCAGCCGTCGACCTCCGCCGAGACCATCGAACGGACGTCGGCGAGGCTGCCGTGCCCGAGGCGGGCGAGCACCCCGGAGAGCCCGTCGAGGTCGACGACGTCGACTCCGGGGAGCTCGGCGCACGCGGGGTCGACGTCGCGCGGCATCGCGAGGTCGACCAGGACGCGCGGCCGACCGAGCGTGCCGAGGGTCTCGCGGGTCACGACGTAGTCGGGGGCTCCGGTGGCTGTCCAGACGACATCGGCGTGGGCGACGAGGTGGTCGAGCTCCGACCAGTCGGCGGAGTCGACGCCGTAGGACTCCGCGAGGTGCTGGGCGCGCTCGAGGCTGCGGTTGATCACGGTGACCTGCTCGGCGCCGGCGCGCATGAGCGTGGCGACGGTGACGCCGTTCATCGAGCCTGCGCCGACGACCACGTGGCGCAGCACGGCCGGGTCGCCGAGGCGCTCGTGCACGCGCGCGAGGCCGGCGTCGACCAGGCCGGGGCTGACGTGGTCGAGGTCGGTGTCGGTATGCGCGTGCTTCGCCACGCGCAGGGCGCGGGTGGCCAGCGAGATGAGCGGGCCGCTGGCCCGTCCGGCGTCCTGGCTGGTCTTGAGCGCTGTGCGCAGCTGACCGATGATCTGCACCTCGCCGACCGCGATCGACTCGAGGCCGCACGCCACCGTGAGCAGGTGCGAGACGGCCGCGTGGTCGTGGCGCACGACGGCGGTCGCGCCGAGCTCGGTGACGTCGACGCCGCTGGTCCAGGCGACGGCGCGCAGCAGCGCCTCCATCCCCGGGTGGAACGACGAGACGTCCGCATAGAGCTCGAGGCGGTTGCAGGTGGAGAGCACCAGCACGCCGGTGACCGGGGGCTCCGAGCAGGCGGCGATGAGGGCCGGCACGTCGGCGCCGGCGACGGCCACCCGCTCGAGCAGGTCGAGGGAGGCGCTGCGGTGCGACCACCCGACGGAGACGATGGTCACCGCACGCCCCCGAGGACCGGGATGGCGGATGTCGCCTCGGCGACGAGCTGGCAGGCGGGGTCCTCGGCGAGGACGTCGCCGGTCGCGGCCCACGCGCGGGCGCGGGAGCCGCCGCACATGTCGGCGAAGGTGCAGACGCCGCACTGCCCGCTGAAATCCGCGGCCCGGATCGACTTGAGGTCCGGGTGGTCGCGGTAGATCTCGGCGAGCGGTGTCTCGCGCACGTTGCCGAGCTTCAGCGGGAGGAAGCCCGCAGGGTAGACGTCGCCGTCGTGCGCGACGAAGACGATGCCCTTGCCGTCACGCGTGGCGGCGGTGTGCGCGCTCGGCCTGTGCGTGCCCGGGCCCATGAGCTCGTGCATCCTCGCGGACAGCTCTCGGTAGAGCTCGGTGTCCGGGGTCGCGCCGCCGGCGCGACGGCTGACGACGATGCGGCGGAAGAACGGCGCCTCGACCGTGCGGACGATGAAGCCGTGCTGCGAGGCGTCGTAGAGCAGGTGGCAGACGTCCTCGTGCTCGGCCGGGGTGAGCGCGCCCTCGGCCACGCCGCGGCCGACGTGAACGAGGAAGAAGACCTCCCAGATGTCGACGCCCATGGCGCCGAGGAGCGCCGCGACGTCCGGCATCTCGTGCAGGTTGGCCGACATCACCGTCGTGTTGATCTGGACGGTGAGGCCGGCCTCCTTGAGCGCGCGGATCGCGGCCACCGTGGCAGGGAAGTGGCCGGGGATCCCGCGCACACCCTCGTGCGTCGCGGCGGTGGCGCCGTCGAGGCTGATCGAGACCGCCTTGACGCCGGAGTTGACGATGCGCTGGATGGCTTCGGGCGTGAGCATCGGCGTGACCGAGGGGGACAGCGCGGTGGGGATGCCCAGCGAGGTCGCGTGGTCGACGAGCTCGAAGATGTCCGGGCGCAGCAGGCAGTCGCCGCCGGTGAGCACGAGGATCGGGCGCGGACGCCCGAAGCCGGCGATCGAGTCGATGAACGCGATGCCCTCGTCGTGGGTGAGCTCGCCGGGGAGCGCACCGGGCGTGGCGCTCGCACGGCAGTGCTTGCACGCGAGCTGGCAGGCGCGGGTGGTCTCCCAGAAGACCAGCATCGGGCGCTGGTCGTAGTTCACAGAGCGCTTGACGCCGTGCGGGTGCCCGGTGACCGACGGGGCGTCGGTCTGCTCGGTGTGCTGCTGACTCATGATCGTGTCCCTCCCAGGACGGTCAACGGGCGGTGACGAACGGGTCGTCGTGTGTGGTGCTGTCGTGGCGGTCGAGGACGGCGGTCGCGGTGCGCGCCGCCTGGCTGATGCATCCGGCGAGGCCGACACCGCGGTAGGCGGCACCGGTGAGGTGGATCCCGGGGATCGCGGTGAGCGCCGAGTCGATGGTCGCGAGCCGGTCGGCGTGACCGACGGTGTACTGCGGCATCGCGGCCGGCCAGCGCTGGACGTGCACCTCGGACGGGGCGTCGGCGGCGCCGATCGCCGAGACGAGCTCGGTGTGGATCGCCGAGACCATCTCGTCGTCGGTCATCGCGAGCCAGCGACGGTCGCCGTCGCGGCCGACCATCGCGCGGATGACCACGCGCGTGTCGTGCGCGAGGTGGCCCCACTTGCTGGTGAGCCACGAGCAGCCGACGAGGAATCGCCCGTCGACCGGAGGCACCAGGAAGCCGGTGCGGTCCAGAGACCGGCGTACCTGGTCCTTGCGGTAGCTGAGCATCACGGTCGCGACGTCGACGTACTCGATGGACGCGAGCGCGAGCGCCGCGGTGGGCGCGAGGTCGGCGAGCAGCGTGGCGGCGGTGTATGCCGGTGTCGTGATGATGACGTCGTCCGCGCTCAGGACGCTGCCGTCGTCGAGCGTGACGTCGTAGCGGCCGTCGTCGTCGCGCCTGATCGAGGTGACCGCGGAGCCGGTGCGCAGGTCGGCGTCGGCGCACGCGGCGACGAGCGCGTCGAGCAGGCGGGACATGCCGCCGGGCAGGCTCACGAGTGCGGGGCCGTTCGCCGGCTTCTTCTCGCGGCGTCGCATCGTGAGGTAGACGCTGCGTGCGCCCTCGAGCAGCGACATGACCTCGGGGACCGCGCTGCGCGCGGAGAGGCGGTCGGCGCGGCCCGCGTGAACGCCGCCGAGCATCGGGTCGACCAGCCGGTCGAAGACCTGGTCGCCGAGGCGGTAGCGCAGCAGCTCGGCGATGGTCGGGTCGGCCGGGAGCTCGCGGCGGGGGAGCACGATGTCGGCTCCGGCGCGCAGCAGGCCGAGCGGGGTGACGAGCCCGGACGTCAGCAGCGGCAGCAGCTTCTCGGGGACGCCGAACAGCGAGGCCGGGGGGAGCGGTCGCAGCGCGCCGCGCGTCCAGACGTAGGCGCCCGCCGGCGACGGGCCCTCGACCTGGTCGGCGAGGCCGAGCTCGTCGAGGAGCGTGCGCACCGCGGGCATCCGGACGAGCAGGGAGTCGGGGCCGGTGTCGACGGGGAGGCCGGCGACGGTGGCGGTGGCGATCTTGCCGCCGAGACGCGGCCCGGCCTCGAGCAGCGTGACGCGCGGAGCGTCGTCGACAGCGGCGTGGAGCAGCCGGTAGGCGGTGGCCAGGCCACTGATGCCTCCGCCGACCACCACGACGTGCTGCGTGCTGCGCATCTGCGCTGCCCCCTCCGGATTGCGTCTCGGCTTGCAGGTTCGAGAGTGAACCCTCGAGGGGTGAATGTGCAGGTCAACGGCGCGTGAGGCGGCTCACGACGGTCATCCTCACTCGCACAAGGCATGTGCACATCGGCACATGCCCTCTGTACCGCATGGTTGTCTGACTCGTCAGGGATTCTTGGTGCAGTTGTCGTTTCGACGGCAGGACCGTCGGAACAGTCGCTCGAGAGCATCCGAGAGCCGCTGCGGCCCAATGGCTTTCAGGTTCCCCAAGGGGAGGTAAAGGACATCTGCCGCCTCGGCGGCTCGTGGACGCCGTCGTCGCGGAACGTCGCTGTCGATCGTCGGCCGCGACAGTGGAGTGACGAACGTCTCAGGGCGTTCCGGCTGTCTTCAACGGGTCAGGACCGGGGTCGAGGACGTCCTCGTCGGGGATCTCGACGACGACCTCGCGCTCGCCGTCGGTCACGACGTCGCGCAGCACCGGACCCACGCGTCGCATCAGCCGGTGCGACGGCTCGTTGTCCGGGGACATCGCCGCGGAGAGCCGGCACAGGCCCTCCTCGCGCGCTCGCAGCACGAGGGCGCGCATGAGCAGCGTGCCGCCACCCTGGCCGTGCAGCTCGTCGGCCATGGTCACGGCGATGTCGGCGCAGTCCGGGTCGTCCTTCAGCCGGATGAAGCGGCCCTCGCCGAGCAGGACGTCGGACTGAGAGGTGCGCTCCCACCACATGGCGACGGCCACGTGGTCGTGCTGGTCGACCTGGTCGACGAGGGAGTCGAGCGTGCGCTGGGACAGATGGTCCTTGCCCGTCATGAAGCGCAGGTTCTTCGTGCGCTCGGAGAGCTCCCCGAAGCCGTGCTCGACGTCGTCGCGGTCGGACGGGACGAGCGACTTGATGACGACGCGGAGCCCGTCGCGCAGCGTGCCCCGGAGGACCGTGCGAGGGACTCCGACGTCGTCCGCGGTCACCGCTCTCACTCGTAGGTGTGCTCCGGCCCTGGGTAGGCGCCGGACACGACGTCGGCGGCCCAGGCCTGCGACGCCTCGAGCAGCACGCCGTGCAGGTCGGCGTACTTCTTGACGAACTTAGCGGTACGGCCCGGGGTGAGTCCGGCCATGTCCTGCCACACGATTACCTGCGCGTCCGTGGCCGCGCCGGCGCCGATGCCGATGGTGGGCATGGACAGGATCTCCGTCACGTGGGCGGCGAGGTCCGCGGGCACGACCTCGAGCACCACGGCGAAGGCCCCGGCCGCCTGCAGCGCCTTCGCGTCCTGCAGCAGGCGCGCGCCGTCCTCGCCGCGGCCCTGCACGCGGTAGCCGCCGAAGGCGTGCACCGACTGCGGGGTGAGACCGAGGTGGGCCATGACCGGGATGCCCGACGACGCGAGCAGCTCGACCTGCGGCAGCACGCGGGCGCCGCCCTCGAGCTTCACCGCGTGGGCGCCGGCCTCCTTCATGAAGCGGGCCGCGGTCTCGAGCGCCTGCGCCGGCGACGCCTGGTAGGAGCCGAACGGCAGGTCGGCGACGACCATCGCGCGCGAGGAGCCGCGGACCACGCCCCGCACCAGGGGGAGCAGCTCGTCGACGGTCACGGGGATCGTGGAGTCGTGGCCGTAGACGACCATCGCTGCGGAGTCGCCGACGAGGAGCACGGGGATCCCGGCCTCGTCGAACACCCGGGCGGTGAGGGCGTCGTACGCCGTGATCATCGGCCACTTCTCGTGCCGGGACTTGGCCTCGGCGAGATCGCGGACGGTGACGCGCCGACCGGTGGGGGAGCCGCCGTAGAGGGGCTCGGGCGCGTGCGAGGACGAGCTGGTCATGGTGACCTCCAACGACTCGAGTCCCGGAGCGGGTACCCGTTCGAGACCCATGGTGGCATGCCCGACCCCCTGCGCCCAGCATCCCGGGGGTCCTACGCGACGGTGAGTATCGAAACGGTACGGTTGCGTTTCGCATTAGGTCGTCCTAATCTCGACCTGTTCCCGCACGACCTCGCTCCGGAAGGCGTCTCCCATGGCAGAGCAGAAGCAGACGGCCGAGCAGCCCACGGCCGGCTGGCAGACCTCCGGCGCGGGGCACCCCCGCCGCTGGGCGATCCTCGGCGTGCTGGTCACGAGCCTGCTCGTCGTGGTGCTCGACAACACGATCCTCAACATCGCGCTGCCGACGATCCAGAAGGACCTCGGCGCCGACCAGAGCCAGCTGCTGTGGGCCGTCGACGCCTACATCCTGGTCTTCGCGGCGCTGCTGTTCACCTGGGGCGTGCTCGGCGACAAGTACGGCCGCAAGCGGATCCTGGTCATCGGTCTGACGACGTTCGCCATCGCCTCCGCGGCCTGCGCCTTCGCCACGACGCCGACGATGCTCATCGTGTTCCGCGGCCTCATGGGCATCGGCGGCGCGGCCGTGCTCCCCGTGACCCTCGCGGTCATCACGGTCGTCTTCCCGCCGCACGAGCGCGGCAAGGCGATCGGCGCGTGGGCCGGTGCGGTCGGCGGCGCGGTGGCCCTCGGTCCGGTGCTCGGCGGCCTCCTGCTGGAGAACCCGCAGTGGACCAGCTGGCTGACCAACAACGACTGGGGCGGCGTCTTCCTCATCAACGTCCCGATCGTGATCATCGGTCTCATCGGCATCTTCGTCGTGGTCCCCGAGACGAAGAACCCGCACCCGCAGGCGCTCGACATCCCCGGTCTGCTGATCTCGTTCACCGGTCTCGTGCTGTTCGTCTACGGCATCATCCACGCCTCGCAGACGCTCACGTTCCTCACGGCGTCCGTGCTGATCCCGATGATCCTCGGCGCGCTGGTCCTCACGCTCTTCGTCATCACCGAGGCGCGCAGCGACCACCGCAGCTTCGACGTCACGCTGTTCAAGAACCGGGGCTACGCCGTGAGCCTCAGCGCCGTGACGCTGGCGTTCTTCGCGATGAACGGGATCACGTTCACCCTGCCGTTCTTCCTGCAGACGCTGCGCGGCTACACCACCCTGCAGGCGGGTCTCTGCTTCCTGCCGTTCGCGCTCGGGCAGATCATCGCCGCGCCGCGCAGCGCCGGCATGGTGAACCGCTTCGGCTACCGGCGCGTCATGACGTTCGGCCTCGGCCTCGTCGGGCTGTCGCTGCTCATCCTGTCCTTCTCGCTGCACCTCGACACGCCGCTCTGGCTGATCCTCGTGGTGTTCTTCATGTTCGGTTTCGGCATGGGAAACGTGATGGCGCCGGCCTCGACCGTCATGCAGAACGCGCTGCCGCTGGCTCGCGCGGGTGCTGGGTCGGCGGTGCAGAACACCGTCCGCCAGGTCGGCGGTGCGTTGGGCGTCGCGATCATCGGGACCGTCCTCGCCACGCAGTACGCCAAGAGCCTGCAGCCCGCGCTCGACTCGCTGCCGGCGCAGTTCCCGTCGGCGGCGAAGGACGCGATGTCGAACTCCGTCATCTCGACGGTCGAGGTGCTCAAGCAGGCCGCGGCTCAGGGCCTGCCGTCGTCGGTCGTCGACGCCACGAAGGCCACGGCGTTCGACGCGTTCCTCAGCGCCTCGCACATCACGACGCTGATCTCGACCGCCATCGTGATCGTCGCGGCGCTCGTCGTG
This sequence comes from Candidatus Nanopelagicales bacterium, assembly GCA_017882705.1. Lineage (GTDB taxonomy): Bacteria > Actinomycetota > Actinomycetes > S36-B12 > CAIYMF01 > Longivirga. The sequence goes on from JADGOZ010000144.1 coordinate 10,718, forward strand.
TGGTTCCTGCTGCCGCCGATCACCCCGCCGCAGGAGGGTGCGCACGCTCCGGGCGGTCGTCCGGCCAACCATGGCGACGAGCACGACGGGCCGCACGTCGGAGCCGCGCACTCGCGCGAGGAGGCCGACGCCCAGGCCGCCGAGCTCGAGGACACCTATGCGCGGGAGGCGGCCGAGGAGTACGAGGCGGCGAAGGCTGCCCGCGCGGCGGAGCACGACGGCGCATGACCCCCCTCAGCGACCTGCTCCACGGTGGCGCCACGGACCGCGACGCCCGCGGCCACCGGGGGCCGGGTCGTCCGCGGAGCGTCGAGGCGGACAAGGCAATCCTGGACGCGGCGCTGGCCCTGCTCGCCGAGGTCGGCCCCACGGCGTTGTCGGTCGAGGAGGTGGCGTCGCGGGCAGGTGTCGGCAAGACCACGATCTACCGCCGCTTCGCCACGAAGGACGACCTCGTCGTCGCGTCGCTCGCGTCGCTCAACGAGTCGTTGCCCACGGAGATCGCCGAGGGCACCGTCCGCGACTGCCTCGTCGCGATGGTCAGCGGCTGGTGGGCCCAGCAGGAGGACGGCAACCCGAGCGGTCAGCTGTTCCACCGTGTGCTGGCGCACGCGAAGACGAACCCGCAGATGTTCTGTGCCTTCTACGACCAGGTGATCGAGCCACGTCGCGACGTCTATCGCGTCATCGTCCGGCGAGGCATCGAGCGCGGCGAGCTGCGCGACGACACCGACGTCGAGCTGATGACGACGCTCATCATCTCGTCGTCGGTCTACGTGCTGCAGATGCGTGCCAGCGGTCGCGACGCCTCGCCGGGCGCGGGTCCTGCCGACTTCGTCGACGCGATCCTGCGCGGGTTCCTCGCCGCCTGACGGCATAGGCCCACCGGGCTTTCGTGGGATGCTCAGCACGCCCTGACGTCATCGACACCCACCGAGGAGCCGGAACCATGGACATGCGCCTGGAGCTCGTCCCGCTGCCGACGACCGACGTGGACCGGAGCAAGCAGTTCTACGTCGACCGCGTGGGCTTTCACCTCGACCACGACGTCGAGCCCGGCAACGGCATGCGGATCGTGCAGCTGACTCCGCCGGGATCAGCGTGCTCGATCGCCTTCGGCGTCGGCTTCAGCAACCCCGACGCGCCTCGTGTGCAGGGCCTGCACCTCGTGGTCGACGACATCGAGGCGGCTCGCGCGATGCTGCTGGGCAACGGCGTCGAGGCGTCTGAGGTCAATGACATGGGCGGCGTGAAGTACGTCTACTTCAGCGACCCCGACGGCAACTCATGGGCGCTGCAGCAGATCCCCGACTGGGCCGGCCAGTCGCTGAGCTGACGCCGACCTGCCGTGCCGTGTCCGCACGCGATCGGGTCCGGCTCGTCGCGATCGCCGGGATCCACCCGAACCTCACACCCGGCGGCTAGCCTGCGAATGCTGACGTCGGACATGAGGGGGTAGCGGTGCCGCCGAACCCTCGCCTGCTGCTCCCCGGAGCCGCTGCGGCTGTTGTCCTCGTCCTTGCCGCATGCTCGTCGACGGGCAGCGTCGTCGCCACCGGTCCGGCCGTCCAGACTTACTCCTGCTGCTCGTCTGCGGACATCCTCGCGGTGCGTCATCCCGGCGAGACGGTGACTCTGCACTGGGTCGCCACCCCGGTCGGCCCTCCGGCGAGCGGTGCGGTGAGCACCGTTCGGCTCGGTGCCGGGTTGTCCGGCCCGTTCGCCTCCGTCTCGGCGCTGAAGGCTGCCGACGGTCCGGCGACCATGACGGCTCCCGTCATCGACACCACCAACCAGGCCGGTGAAGCTCCTGTGTCCGTCATCGTCATCCCCCAGGACGCCCCAGCCGGTTACTACGACCTCACGACGACGATCGACCAGGACGGCGGGCGACTCACTGGTGCCAGCGTCATCACGGTGGCACCGGCGTAGGCACTCGCCCGCGCTCGCCGGTGGGAGCCTCACCCTCGGAGGGGCTCGCGTCCCGGTACCCTCCATCGCGGGGCGACCTGGCCAGCACTGGGCCTGCATCGGGCGTCCGTCGAGTTGGGGGAAGTCGACGATGCCTGGTGTCCGCACGCGCGTCGTGTCCTGTGCGTTGCTGGTGCTGGGCGTGGTGATCGCAACGAGGTCGGTCGCCGGGAGCGGCTTCACCGACCTGTCCGTCTACGTGGCCGGTGGCCGGGCGATCCTGCAGGGGGCGCCGCTCTATCGCGCGACCGGGGACTTCGGGCTGCCGTTCACCTACACGCCGTTCGCCGCGCTGCTCTTCGTCCCGTTGGCCCTGACCGGACCAGCAGCTCCCGTTCTCATGCTCGTCGCTTCGCTCGCCGCCCTCGCCCGCGTCGCGGTGCTCCTGGGCCGTGCGCTTGCCGACGGGTGGGGCCTCGAGCCGGTCACGTGCAGCGCGGGGCTGCTCGGCCTCATGCTCATGTCCGAGCCGGTCACCGCCACGTTGAGCTTCGGCCAGGTCAACGCCCTGGTGCTGTGGTTGGTCGTGGAAGCGTTCAGTGCTCGACGGGCGAGCTCACCCTGGATGATCGGACTCGCGGCGGCGATCAAGCTGACACCCCTGGCATTCGTGCCGCTGATGTTCGGATCCCGCCGTTCGCGGGACGGGCTGATCAGCATGTTCGCTCTCGTCGCGACCGTTGCGCTCGGCTGGGCGGTTCAGCCGTCGGAGGCGACTCGCTACTGGGCCACCCTCGCCGTCGACGCCCGCCGGGTGGGCGGTGTCGCCTTCGTGAGCAACCAGTCCATCAACGGCATGCTGTGGAGGCTCACCGGCCCTGGCGGCGATCGTGTCGTGTGGGCCGTGTCCTGCGTCGCGGTCGGCCTGATCTGCTACGCCGTCGGCATCCGGGCGCTCAGGCACGGCGACTGGATCCTCGCGGTGGGCAGCGTCGGCCTGTTCTCCCTGCTCGCGTCGCCGATCTCCTGGTCGCACCACTGGGTGCTGCTCACGCCGATGCTCGTCGCTCTGAGCCTTCGCCGTACCCGGGCGTCGACCGCGTTGGCCGTCCTCGGAACGGGCATCCTGATCAGCAGCGTCATCTGGTGGGTGCCCAACACCTCTGATCGCGAGTACCAGCACCACGGATGGCAGATCGTCGCGGGCAACGCGTACGCGTTGTTCGGGCTCGCCGTGGTCGCCTACCTCGCATGGAGCCTCCGTGCGGACGTCGATCGGGCGCCCGGTACACCGGTGGACGAGCCGCGAACCACGACGACGCAGTCGGGGACCTCCTGAGCGGGACCGAGGTCGGTTCGGCACGTCAGTCGGCGTCGTCTCGCTTCCCCGCCTGAATCCACGCAGAGACCGACGGTTTCCGCGGCTTCGGCCAGGGAAGCCGACGTGCACCCGGCCGCGCCGACCGTGGCCGGGTGTCGACCGGGGGTCAGGGGTTGCTCGTCAGCCGGCGTTCTCGCGCCAGCGGTTCGTGACCGGCAGGCGGCGGTCGCGCCCGAAGCCCTTGACCGAGATCTTCGTGCCCGGCGGGTACTGACGGCGCTTGTACTCCGCGACGTCGGTCAGCCGCAGCACGCGTTCCACGAGCGCCTGGTCGAAGCCGTCCGCGACGAGCTCGGCCGCACCGCGGTCGTTCTCGACGTAGTCGTCGAGCAGGCCGTCGAGCACCTCGTAGTCGGGCAGCGAGTCGCTGTCGAGCTGGCCCGGACGCAGCTCGGCCGACGGCGGCTTCTCGATGCTGTTCGGCGGGATCGGGGGAGTCTCGCCCCGGTGCAGCGCCTCCGCGTTGCGCCAGCGCGCGAGCCGCCACACGTCGACCTTGGGCACGTCCTTGATCGGCGCGAAGCCGCCGACGGCGTCGCCGTAGATCGTGGAGTAGCCCACGGAGAGCTCGCTCTTGTTGCCGGTCGCGAGCACGAGGTGGCCCTCGGCGTTCGAGATGGCCATCAGCGTCGTGCCGCGAACCCGTGCCTGCAGGTTCTCCTCGGCGAGGCCCGACAGCGCCAGCTGCGCCTGGAACGCGTCGACCATCGGGGCGATCGACACCGTCCGCAGGTGCAGGCCGGTGCGCTCGGCCATGTCGGTGGCGTCGCCCCTGGAGTGCTCGGAGGAGTACACGCTCGGCAGCGAGACGCCGTGCACGTGGTCAGCGCCGATCGCATCGATCGCGATGGCCGCGACCACCGCGGAGTCGATGCCGCCGGAGAGGCCGAGGACGACGGATCCGAAGCCGTTCTTGCCGAGGTAGTCGCGCAGTCCTGTGACGAGCGCGCCCCACACCTCGGCGTCGTCCGAGATCCGCTCGGCGACCGTGGGCGGCACGGCGGCGTACGCCGGCAGCGGGAAGCCGATCGCGGCGACCGACCGGCTCGTGGTGGGATCCGCCATCGGCAGCTCGAGGTCGGTGACGAGAAGCGTCTCGGTGAACTGCGGCGCTCGTGAGACGAGCTCGCCGCGCGCATCGACCACGAGGGAGTCCCCGTCGAACACGAGCTCGTCCTGCCCGCCGACCAGGTTGACGTAGGCCAGCGCGCAGCCGGCCTCGCGGGCACGTCGCGCGCAGAGGTCGAGGCGTACGTCGTCCTTGTTGCGCTCGTACGGCGAGCCGTTGATCACCACGAGGATCCCGGCGCCGGCTGCCCGCACCTCGGAGACCGGCCCGCCCTCCTGCCACAGGTCCTCGCAGATCGCCAGTGCCACGTCGATCCCGTTGACGCGGACCACGGTGGTGCCGGAGCCTGGCACGAAGTAGCGGTACTCGTCGAAGACGCCGTAGTTCGGCAGGTGGTGCTTCGCATAGCGCGCCACGACACGCCCGCCGGTGATGACGGCGGCCGCGTTCTGCGGCTTCCCGCGCGGCGTCCCGAGCGCGGCGCTGGAGCCGGCTGCGTAGTCGAGGTAGCCGACGATCGCGACGAGCGTGCCGAGGCCCTCGCCCAGCAGCCGCGCGGCCAGGTCGTCGAGCGCCGCGCGGCTCGCGTCCTGGAACGACGGGCGCAGCGCGAGGTCCTCGACGGGGTAGCCGGTCACGACCATCTCGGGGAAGGCCACGAGGTGGGCGCCGGCCGCGTGGGCCTCGTGCGCCCGCCCCACGACGAGCTCGACGTTGCCGGCGAGGTCGCCGACGGTGGGGTTGATCTGGGCCAGGGCCAACCGCAACTGGGGCACGTGGCCAGCCTAGGGGGAGGCCGACAGGCCGGAAGGGCGAGCCGACGCACGGACGTAACCCGGACTGCGCCACAATGCGCCCATGGACAAGCAGACGGAGTTCGTGCTCCGCACGATCGAGGAACGCGACATCCGCTTCGTGCGGCTGTGGTTCACCGACGTGCTCGGGATGCTGAAGTCGGTCGCCATCGCGCCGGCGGAGCTCGAGGGCGCCTTCGCGGAGGGCATCGGGTTCGACGGCTCGGCGATCGAGGGCTTCGCCCGGGTCTCGGAGTCCGACATGCTCGCGAAGCCCGACCCGAGCACGTTCCAGGTGCTGCCCTGGCGCGGCGAGACCCCGGGGACCGGTCGCATGTTCTGCGACATCCTCATGCCCGACGGCAGCCCGTCCTACGCCGATCCGCGGCACGTCCTCAAGCGCGCGCTGGCGAAGGCCGCCGACCTCGGGTTCAGCTTCTACACGCACCCCGAGATCGAGTTCTTCCTGCTCGAGCACGGCACGAAGCGCGGCGAGAGCCCGACACCGATCGACGAGGTCGGCTACTTCGACCACAGCCCGCACGGCCAGGGCTACGACTTCCGCCGTCAGGCGATCACCATGCTCGAGGCGATGGGCATCTCGGTCGAGTTCAGCCACCACGAGGGTGCTCCCGGCCAGCAGGAGATCGACCTGCGCTACGCGGACGCGCTCACCACGGCCGACAACATCATGACCTTCCGCCTGGTGATGAAGGAGGTCGCGCTCGAGCAGGGCGTCTATGCCAGCTTCATGCCCAAGCCGTTCGCCGACCACCCCGGCTCGGGGATGCACACGCACCTGTCGCTGTTCGAGGGCGACCGCAACGCCTTCCACGAGCCCGGTGCCGACTACCAGCTGTCGAAGGTCGGCCGCAGCTTCATCGCGGGCCTGCTCGCGCACGCGCCCGAGATCACCGCGGTCACCAACCAGTGGGTCAACAGCTACAAGCGCCTCGGGGGCGGCGGCGAGGCTCCGGCGTACGTCTGCTGGGGCCACAACAACCGCTCGGCCCTCGTGCGCATCCCGATGTACAAGCCGAGCAAGGGCAACGCGACGCGGGTCGAGTTCCGCTCGATCGACACCGCGGCCAACCCCTACCTCGCCTTCGCCGTCATGCTCGCTGCCGGCCTCAAGGGCATCGAGGGGGGCTACGAGCTTCCGCCGGGTGCGGAGGACGACGTCTGGTCGCTCACGGAGTCCGAGCGCCGTGCGCTGGGCATCGCGCCGCTGCCGACCTCGCTCGGCCAGGCGATCACGGTGATGGAGCGCAGCGAGCTCGTCGCCGAGACGCTCGGCGAGCACGTCTTCGACTTCTTCCTGCGCAACAAGCGCGCCGAGTGGCAGGAGTACCGCCGACAGGTGACGCCGTTCGAGCTCACGCGCTACCTCCCGGTCCTCTAGGGCACGCATGAGCACCGACCCCGGCGCAGCGTTGCGCCTGCTCGCCGTCCAGAACGATCCGACGGATCCTCCCGCGCTCCTCGGGCAGTGGTGGGAGGAGGTCGGCGTCGAGGTCGTCGTCCTCCGCGCCGACGCGGGTGAGCCCGTGCCGACCGAGCTGCCCGCCGACGTCGACGGGCTCGTGGTGCTCGGCGGGGAGATGGCCGCCTGGGAGGACCACCGGGCACCCTGGCTGCCCGAGCTGCGCAGCCTCGTCGCGACCGCCGTCGGCGACGGCGTCCCGGTGCTCGGCGTGTGCCTCGGGGGCCAGGTGATGACCCTCGCGTGCGGGGGAGTGGTCGATCGCGCACCCGTCGCCGAGGTCGGCGTCTACGAGCTCGACCTGCTCCCGGACTCCGTCGGAGACCCGCTGTTCTCCGTGCTGCCCGACAAGGTCCCGGTCGCGCAGTACCACGGCGACGCGATGCTCGAGGCCCCCGAGGGGGCCGTGCTGCTCGCGAGCACGCGCGACTGCCCGATCCAGGCCTACCGCCTCGGCGACCGCGCCTGGGCGGTGCAGTTCCACCCCGAGGTCGACGACGTGATCCTCGGGTCCTGGTTCGCGGACGACCCGGCGCCGGTCGAGAAGTGCGGTCGCACCACGGTCGCCGTGCTCGACGAGATGGTCGCCCGATCGGCCGAGATGCGCGACGCCTGGCGCCGCTTCGCGCACGCGTTCGCCGACGTCGTGCGCGCGTCACGCTGACATGACCACCGAGGGCACGCACGCGGCACGGGCCGGCAGCCTGCAGGGGCGCCTCGCCCGGCTCGGGTTCGTCGACGCCGCGCGTGCCGTCCGCCTGCTCAGCGACCCCGGGCTCGTCGGCCTCGACGACGCCGCGGTGGACGACCTGGGCCTCGCACCGGACCCCGATCTAGCCCTGACGACGCTGTCGCGCATCGCGGAGACCCGGGCACGCGGGGCCGATGCGTTCGTGGCCGCGCTCGACTCCGACGTCGTGGTCCGCGAGCGGGCCTACGCCGTGCTCGGCACGTCGGCCGCCCTCGGCGACCACCTCGTGCGCCACCCCGAGGACTGGGTCGTGCTGCGCAGCGATCCCGACTCCGACGAACGACCCGTCGCGTTCGCGTCCCCGGAGTCGGTGCGGGCCGATCTGCTCCGGGCCGTCGGCGCGGATCCCGCCGCGAGCGGGCCGAGCGCCGGCGACGCCGGCGCGGCGACCTACGCGGCACTGCGCTCGGCGTACCGCCGACGGCTGCTCGCGATCGCGGCCGCCGACATCGCCGACGGTGCGACGTTCATCGACGTGTCGGCCGCGCTGTCCGACCTCGCCGACGCGACGCTCGAGGCCGCGCTGGCGATCGCGCGCGCCGAGCACCCAGCCGATGCGGCCGCCGTGCGGCTCGCGGTCCTCGCGCTCGGCAAGTGCGGCGGGCACGAGCTCAACTACATCTCCGACGTCGACGTCCTGTTCGTCGCCGAGCCGGCCGATGGTGTCGACGAGGCCGATGCGCTGCGATCGGCCACCCGGCTCGCGCAGGCGCTGATGCGCGCCTGCATCGCACCGACGAGCGAGGGCACCATCTGGGAGGTCGATCCCAACCTGCGCCCGGAGGGCAAGAACGGTGCCCTCGTGCGCACGCTCGCCTCCTACGAGGGCTACTACCGCCGATGGGCCTCGACCTGGGAGTTCCAGGCGCTGCTCAAGACCCGCCCGGCGGCGGGCGACCTCGAGCTCGGACAGGCCTTCGTCGACCTCGTGACACCCCTCGTGTGGTCGGCCGCCGACCGCCCGAACTTCGTCGAGGACGTGCAGGCGATGCGTCGGCGCGTCGAGGACAACGTGCCCGCGAAGGACGCCGACCGCCAGCTCAAGCTCGGCCGCGGCGGCCTCCGCGACGTCGAGTTCTCGGTGCAGCTCCTGCAGCTGGTGCACGGTCGCAGCGACGTCATGCTGCACAGCGCGACGACCATGCGCGCTCTGGAGTCCCTCGCGACGTGGGGCTACGTCGGTCGCGACGACGCGAGCGCGCTCGCGACGTCGTACGCGTTCCTGCGCACCCTCGAGCACCGCATCCAGGTGCACCGGCTGCGGCGCACCCACGTGATCCCCGACGGCGAGGACGACCTGCGGCGCATCGCGCGCTCCATGGGCTATCGCACCCATCCCGTGGTGGAGCTCACCGACGCGCTCAGGCGGCACCGCCTCGAGGTACGCCGGTTGCACGAGAAGCTCTTCTACCGGCCGCTGCTCAACGCGGTCGCACGGCTCGACGCCGGCGAGGCCCGGCTCACGCCGGAGGCCGCGCGCCAGCGGCTCGAGGCTCTCGGCTACACCGACCCCGCGGGCGCGCTGCACCACCTCGAGGCGCTGACGTCGGGCGTGACACGGCGCGCGGCGATCCAGCGCACGCTGCTCCCGGTGATGCTCGGCTGGTTCGCGTCGGCACCCGACCCCGACGCGGGTCTCCTCGCCTTCCGCAGGATGAGCGACGCACTGGGCTCCTCGCCGTGGTACCTCCGCCTCCTGCGTGACGAATCCCTTGCCGCCCAACGGCTCGCAACCGTGCTCGCGTCGAGCCGCTACGCCTCCGACCTGCTGATGCGCGCTCCCGAGGCGGTCGCGATGCTGGCCGACGACGATGAGCTGACGCCGCGCAGCCGCGAGGCGCTCGTGGTCGAGGCGCTCGCCGCGGCGCGCCGCTACGACGACCCGGACGTCGGTGTCGCCGCGGTCCGCGCACTCCGACGTCGCGAGCTGTTCCGCACCTCGGTGGCCGAGCTCCTGCGGCTGTCCGAGGTCGACGAGTGCGGCGTGGCGCTGTCGGGCATCGCCGCGGCCACCATCGTCGGCGCGCTCGAGCTCGCGCAGCTCGCGGTCGAGAGCGAGCGCGGCTCGTCGCTGCCGACCCGCTTCCTCGTCGTCGCCATGGGGCGCTTCGGGGGCGGCGAGCTGGGCTTCGCGAGCGACGCAGACGTGCTCTTCGTGCACGACCCGCTGCCCGACGCGGACGAGCGCGATGCCCACGAGGCGGCGCTCGCCGTCGCCGGTGAGCTTCGCCGGCTGCTCATGATCCCGACTCCGGACCCGGCGCTCGAGGTCGACGCGTCGCTGCGTCCCGAGGGCCGCAACGGCCCGCTCGTGCGCACCCTCGGCTCCTACGCCGCCTACTACGAGCGGTGGTCCTCCGCGTGGGAGTCGCAGGCGCTGCTGCGCGCGGAGCCGGTGGCCGGCGACGAGGAGCTCGGGCGTCGTTTCGTCGAGCTCATCGACCCGATGCGCTACCCGGTCGGAGGGATCCCGGAGACCGACGTACGCGAGATCCGGCGGCTCAAGGCGCGGATGGAGGCCGAGCGCCTGCCGCGCGGCGCCGACCCCGGGCTGCACACGAAGCTCGGTCGTGGTGGCCTCTCCGACGTCGAGTGGGTGGCGCAGCTGCTCACCCTGCAGCACGGGCACGAGGTGCCGGGCCTGCGGACCACGCGCACACTGCCGGCGCTCGTCGCGGCCGTCGACGCCGGGCTGCTCGATCCCGACGACGCCGACAACCTGGCTGCGGCGTGGCGCATCGCGACCCGCGTCCGCGACGCCGTCATGCTGGTGAAGGGCAAAGCCGGCGACATGGTGCCGACCGACACGCGCGACCTCGCGGCGGTGTCCCTCGTGCTGGGCTACCGTCCGGGCGAGAGCGGTGTGCTGCTCGACGACTACCGTCGAGTGACCCGTCGGGCCCGCGGGGTCGTGGAGAGGGTGTTCTACGCGTGAGCGTCGAGTCGCAGGGTCGTCGGGTGAGGGAGCGCTCGCGCACGCCCGTCCGCGACGTGCTCGCCGTCCGGGAGTTCCGCGGCATCGTGCTGTCGCAGGTCGCGAGCGAGGCCGGCGACCAGATCGCCCGGGTCGCGCTCGCGCTGCTGGTCCTGTCCGACACGGGGTCGCCGCTGCTGGCCGCCGCCACGTTCGCGGTCGCGTTCATCCCGTCGTTCGTCGGCGGCGCACTGCTCGGGCCGGTGGCCGACCGCTTCTCCCGCCGCTCCCTGATGCTCGGCGCCGACCTGGGCCGGGCTGCGCTCATCATGGTGATGGCCCTCGTCGCCGTCGAGGGGACGCCGCTCTGGCTGCTGTTCGCCCTGCTGCTGGCGGCGGAGCTCTTCACGCCGCTGTTCGACTCCGCGCGGTCCGCGACCACCCCGGAGGTGCTCGGGGACGTTGCGCTCGTCGCGACGGGTGCCGCGGTCACCCGCGTGCTGAGCCTCGCGAACCAGGCGATCGGCCTGATCCTGGGCGGCCTGATCGTGCAGCTCGCGGGTGGGCGCCTCGCGCTGTTCCTCGACGCGATCTCCTTCCTCATCTCCTACGCCCTGCTCGTCGTGTTCCTCAAGCCTCGACCCCCCGCGAAGGAGTCGACGCCGTCGATCGGCGTCCTCCTCGCCGACCTCGGCCTCGGGTGGAAGGTCCTCATGGCCGACCCGTCGCGACGTGCCCTCGTGCTGCTCGCGTGGGGGATGGCGCTGTCGCTCGTGGCGCCGGAGGCGGTGGGGCTCGCCTATGTCCGGCAGCTCCGCGAGGCCGACACGTGGGGCGGCCTCCTCATGGCGTCCGTGGTCACCGGGGCCGCCGTCGGTGCTGTTCTGGTCGGGCGACGTCCGCCGCGCGAGCAGCTCGACCTGATCCTCCCGCTCGCGATGCTCATGTCGCTGCCGCTGCTCGTCACCGGGATCGAGCCGCCGATCGCGGTCCTGGTCGTCCTGTGGTTCCTCTCCGGGGCCGCGCAGGCGTTCCTCGTGCCCGTCATGGCCTTCACGACCGTCCTCACCGCCAACGAGCAGCGCGGCAGCGTCGTCGGCATCGCGGGCGCGGGCTTCGCGCTGCTCACCACGATCGGCTACCTCGTCGTGGGGTGGGTCGCGAGCATCACGAGCCCGGCGTTCGCCGTGGTCGTGATCGCGGTGGAGGGACTCGTCGTGGCCTCGGCGTCCTACGTCGTGTGGCCGGCCGCCGCGCTGCGGGCCGACATCCGGCGGGTGGAGGAGACCGGCGTCTGACGACCCCCCGTCACCTGGCTCGGTGCGGCCGCATCAGCTCAGAGCGAGCCAGTTGTCCTCGCCGATGATGATCCGCGGGTGGGCGGCCGGGTTCAGCCAGCGCAGCGTCGCCGCCATGTGGTCGTGGCGGATCGAGACGCAGCCGCCGGTCGCCCCTCGGCCGTAGGCGTGCAGGAAGATCCCCGCGCCGCGACCGATCACCGGGTTCGGCCGGTTGAACTCGATGACGGCGGCGTAGTCGTACTGCGCACCCATCGTCGCCAGCCGCTCGGAGGAGTTGTAGCCGGCCGTGCGGCGCAGGAACCCGCCCTGGCTGCCGAGCCGCATCTGGTTGTAGTACGCCGAGCGCCGGTCCTCGACCCACCAGTGGTCCATCGTGACCTTCGTGTAGGCCATGCGGGTGCCCGGGTTGGCCTGACGGCCGAACGCCTGCGTGATGGCGAAGACGCCGGCCGGCGTGGTGCTGGTGTCCTGCACCCGCCTGGACGCCACGACGAGCCCTCCGTAGCCGAGCCGCGCGGGCCAGCGGGCGCTGAGGTGCCAGCCGGTCGCCGTCCGGCTGTAGAGCGACACGGTGCCGTACGTCGTACGCCACCTCGTCGCGCTCACGACGATGACCTGCCGCACGCTCACCGGGACCCGCCACCGGTTGACCTGCGGGATGCGAGGGGCGTAGACGATCGTCGCGGTCGCGGTGGTCGCGGGCGCGGTCGCGGTCGCACGGGTCGCGGGCGTGCTCGACGCGACGCTGGTGGTGGCGGTCGGCGCCGCCGTGGCGGGGGACGCCGGAGCGACCAGGGCGAGCCCGAGGCCGCCGGCGAGCGCGAGGCGTCGGAGCGTCATCGCCTGCTCCTCACCGTCGGTGCCGTCGTGGCGTCCGGTCCAGACTAGGCAGACGCACGGGTTCGAGGGCAAGCGCGCCGCACGGAAGGGCTACTCCGGGACATCGGTCGTGCTGCCGAGGAACCGCAGGACGTCGGCCGTCTCGCGGTCCAGCGAGGTCGCCGTCCGCCTCCCGATCGACTCGCCCGGCAGCGGGGTCAGCGTGACGACACCCCCGGTCAGCGACCAGGTGGCCACCGCCCGCCCGTCCACGAGCGCGGTCGCGCGGAACATCCCGTTGCTCGTCACGACGTGCGTCGAGTCGTGCGGTCCGAGGACCGCGGCGCGGGACTGCCAGCCGTGCAGCACCGGGTCGAACATCCCGAGCAGCCTCGGTGCTGGGAGGTCCGGCACGTCGGCCGGCACGCTGTCCAGGACGAGCTGATCGGACCCGTCCGCGAGCGGACGAGCGCCCGCGGTGCGGAGCCCGGCGCGGACCTCGCGCAGCGGGAGCCCGGACCAGTAGGAGAGGTCGCGCTCGGTCGCCGGCGCGTGTCCGGCGAGGTAGCGCCGTGCGAGCTCGCCGAGGGCGACGTCGCGGTCGACGACAGGGCGCTCGCCGAGCCAGTCGTGCGCATGCACGAACGCCCTCTCTCCCCCGACGACCGGGCCGCGCAGGCAGATGCCGCGCAGCGCTGCGGCGACGAGCACGTGCACCAGCGCCTGCCCGGCGGTCGGCACACCGGCCGAGTCGAGCGCCGCACGCAGCTCCGCGCGGGTGCGCGGACCGTGCGACGACAGCTCGCGCTCCACCACCGCGACGCCGCGCTCGGCGGCCTCGGGCGAGACGCCCTCCTGCTGCAGCCGCCGCGCGCTCGCGGTCAGCATGCGCGGCGCGGTCAGCGCGTGCAGCCATGCGTGGTCCTCGGCGCGTACGAGGTGCAGCGTGCCTCGGCACAGCCAGTCGACGACCAGCGAGCGGTCGTCGGTGAGGCACCGGTCGACGTCGCGCGCGGTGAGGCCGGTCGACCTCGCCCGGACGGCGAGCAGCGAACCGCGTGCGTCCTGCGCCTGGACCGCGGCGACGCGGCCCACGACCGCCAGCGGATCGGTCGCCGGCTCGCCGGTGAGCAGCTGCGACCGGAGTCGTCGCCGGAGGACGCCGTCGGGCAGCGGCGCAGGTGCGGTCACGGCGTCAGCATCGCTCATGGGACGGACCGTCCCGCTACCGTTCGCGGCACGGAGGTGAACGGACGGTGAACGAGGTCATGACGAGCGACCCGCGGGCCGGCCTGGGCCGGTGGGTGCCCATCGCCTCGTGGCTCCCGCGCTACCGCGCGGCCGACCTCCTGCGCGACGTCCTCGCCGGTGCCGTCGTCGCCGCCCTCGCGGTGCCGCAGTCGCTCGGCTACGCCGGCATCGCGGGCGTCCCCGTGCAGGTGGGCCTCTACGCCATCCCGCTCGCCCTCGTCGCCTACGCCGTGCTCGGCTCGTCGCCGCACCTCGTCGTCGGTCCGGTCTCGACCGTGTCGGTTCTCTCGGGGTCGCTGGTCGCGGGGATGGCGGCCGGCGACGTCGGCCGCGCCGTCGCGCTGACCTCGGCCCTGGCCATCGGGGCCGGCCTCGGCATGCTCGTCGCCGGCCTCGCCCGGATCGGCTGGGCCGTCGAGTTCATCTCGCGCCCGATCGTGACGGGCTTCGTCTTCGGCCTCGTGCTGCTCATCGTGCTGGGCGAGATCCCGAGCCTGCTCGGGATGCCGCCGGTCACGGGCGACGTCCTTCGCCGGGCCGGGTCGATCGTCACGCACCTGACGCAGGTCGACGCGACGACGGCACTGGTCGGCGTGGTCTCGCTCCTCGTCCTCTTCGCCGGGGCAACCTGGATTCCTCGCGTGCCGTGGGGGCTGCTGGTCCTCCTCGGCGGGGTCGCCGTGTCCTCGTGGTTCGACCTCGCGGGGCAGGGCGTCGCGGTCGTCGGGCAGGTCCCGCAGGGCATGCCGCCGTTCGGCCTGCCCGACATCCCGCTGAGCGACGTGCCGCCGGTGCTCGTCGGCGGTCTCGCGCTCGGGATGGTCGGGCTCGCGGAAGGGCTCAGCGCCGGGCGCCTGTTCGCTGCGCGCCTCGACTACCGCCTCGACGCCGACCAGGAGCTCATCGCGACGGGTGCGGCCAACGTCGCCGCCGGGCTCTCCGGCGGGATGGGGGTGGCCGGGTCGTTGTCGAAGACGGCGGCGGCGGTGCGGACCGGCGGCCTGTCGCAGCTCACCGGGCTCACGGCCGCCGCTCTCGTGTCGGTCGTGCTGCTGACCTTCGCGAGCCTCCTCTCCCAGCTCCCGCGCGCGGTGCTGTCGGCGATCGTGGTCCAGGCGGTGTGGGGGCTGATGGACGTCGCGGCGCTGCGTCGCTACGCGCGCGTGCGACGCAACGACTTCCTCGGCGCGATGGCCGCGATGATCGGTGTCCTGCTCCTCGGGCCGCTCTACGGGCTGCTCTTCGCAGTGGGTCAGGCGCTGCTCGGTCTGGTCTACCGGTCCAGCCGCGCGCACATCGACGTGATGGGCAAGGTGCCGGGGGAGAAGGCGGCGTGGGGGAGCCTGGAACGGCATCCCGAGCGCCGCACCGTCGACGGCATCCTCGTGCTGCGGCTCGACGTGCCGCTCTTCTGGGCCAACGCGCAGCAGGTGGCCGAGGAGGTGCTCGGCTTCGTCGCGGAGCACCCCGATGTGCGCGTCGTGCTGCTGGACCTCGAGGCGACGAGCCAGCTCGACACCACGAGCGTCGACGCGCTCGACCTGGTGCTCACCCGGCTCCGCGAGCGCCACGTGGAGCTCCACCTCGTGCGCGTCTTCCGCAGCGCTCGAGACGTGCTGCGTCGCTCGGGCTTCACCGACCGGCTCGGCCCGGACCGCATGTGGCACAGCATCTCCGCGGCGGTCCGCGCCGCCCGTCAGCAGCTCGAGGCGGCCGGCGTCGCGCAGGCGCCGCTCGCCGACGGCGAGTCCCTCGACGACTACGCCCCGGGCGAGGAGCGCATCGCCCCGCAGCAGCAGGACCAGGACCAGCCGGAGCTGCCGGACCCGGTCGACGATCTCGCCCTCACCGGCGACGGCACCACCGGGGCCGGTCGCACGGTCGAGGCAGCGGTGCTCGACCGTGCCGAGAAGAAGCGCAAGAAGGAGGGCAAGCACCACCACGGCGACTAGCCCGGCTCAGGGGCAGCGGTCCGTCATGAGGAACGGACACGGCGGAGGAGTGCGTGCCCGCGGGAGGCTGGCCCCATGACCCAGGCTGACCAGGCACGTCCCGAGATCGGCGGCTCCGTCGTCGCCGCAGGCATCACGACCAACTACCTGCACGACGGCGACCCGGAGGCACCCCCGATCCTGCTCCTGCACGGGTCCGGCCCGGGCGTCACGGCGTACGCCAACTGGCGGCTCACGATCCCGACGTTGGCCACCCGGCTGCGCGTCGTGGCTCCCGACCTGGCCGGCTTCGGCTTCACCGAGCGGCCCGAGGGGATCGTCTACGGCATGGACACCTGGGTCGACCAGGTGGTCGGGCTGCTCGACGCGCTGGGGATCGAGAAGGCGTCGCTGGTGGGCAACAGCTTCGGGGGCGGTCTCGCGCTGCGCGTCGCCGCGCGCCACCCCGACCGCGTCGACCGCCTCGTGCTCATGGGGTCGATGGGTGTCGACTTCCCCATCACCGACGGCCTCGACCGGGTCTGGGGCTACGAGCCGTCGATCGAGAGCATGAAGGAGCTCATCGGGCTGTTCGCCTACTCGCGCGAGCTCGTGACCGACGACCTCGCCGAGGTGCGCTATCGCGCGAGCATCCAGCCCGGGTTCCAGGAGTCTTTCTCCGCGATGTTCCCGGCCCCGCGCCAGCGCTGGGTCGAGTCGATGATGACGCCGATCGAGGAGATCGCTGCGCTGCCGCACAAGACGCTCGTCGTCCACGGCCGCGACGACCAGATCATCCCGCTCGACAACGCGCTGGCGCTGCTGCGGACCGTGCCGGACGTGCGCCTGCACGTCTTCGGCCGCTGCGGGCACTGGACGCAGATCGAGCACGCGGACGCGTTCAATCGCCTGGTGCTCGACTTCATCACGGCCTGAGCGCGGACGCGTCGGTCGACGAACCGGCGGGGTCGGGCGGCCCCGCCGAGCCGGGTCGTAGGCTGATCCGACCACCGAGGCACGAAGGCAGGTCATGCAGATCCCGGTCCCCGTCCCCGAGCTGACCGAGGCCCGTCGCGCCGGCCTGCTCGCGGCCGTCGCCGTCTACCCCGTGACCCGCCTGGCCGGCACTCTGCACCGACCCACGCTCGATCGCGCGATCGTCTCGGGCGCCACCATGGCGATCGCCTACGCCGCCGCCTCGGGAACCACGGGCACGGTGCGTCGCGCGGTGGTGCGCGGCGTCTCCAGCGAGCTCGTGCGCGACAAGCGGACGGCAGTGGCCGGCGGGCTCGTGGCCCTCGGCGCCGGCGTGGTCGCGGTCCGGGTCCGCAGCCGGGCGCGTGCTGTGGCGCAGCAGGGGGAGCGCCTGCCCGTCGCCGAGGCTTCCTCGGGCGCGGTCGCCGAGGTCGTCGCGCTCTCGGCTGCGGCCGGCGCCGCCGTCGCGGCCGCCGACGTCGTCGGCGTGCACCTGCCCGAGACGCTCCGCCCGCGCCATCCGGTCGTCGTCGTGACGAGCGTCCTGGTCGCGGGTGCCGGGCTCGCCGCCGCCTCGAGGCACCCGCGCGCCCTCGCCTACTTCGCGCTGCCGTCGACGGACGTGCACTCGGCTCGCGACCTCACGTTCCAGTCCGGTGCGGCGCTTCCGATCGCCGTGGGCCGCGCGGCCGGCGTGGCGGCGGTGGCGCTCGCGGTGCTGGGCGTCGAGAACCTGTCCGCTCGCGCCCTCGCGAAGGCGCTCAGCGGGTCGGACGAGCCGGGCGGCCTCGCACGCACGGCCGGCCACGGCGTGATCGGTCTCGCCGTCGCCGGCGCGGGTCTCGGCGGGTTCGCCTTCTACTCCTCGCGCGTCGCGGTGCAGGAGCGCCTCCTCGAGGACGCGTACGCCGCGGTGCCCAACCGCGTCGGCGTCACTGGCGGCCCCGGGTCGGCGTACGACTTCACCGACCTCGGCCGGGAGGGACGCCGCTTCGTCTCGCAGGCGCACACCGCCGAGGAGATCGAGGCGGTGCTCGGCACGCCGGCCGGCGACCCGGTGCGCGCGTTCGTGCCGCTGAGCACCCTGACCGGCGACCCCGAGGCCGACGCCCGCACGGTCGTCGACGAGCTCGCGGCGTGCGGCGGCTTCGAGAAGGGCACGATCGTGCTCGCCGCTCCCACCGGCGACGGCTACGTCTCCTACGTCCAGACCGAGACCGTCGAGCTGCTGACGTCCGGCGACTGCGCGACCCTCGCGGTGCCCTACGCCGCCGTCCCGTCGGCCGTCGCCTTCCCGCGGCGCAAGCGCGCGGCGGCTGCGTACGCCGTCTACGCGCGGGCGATCGCCGAGCGGGCTCGGGCGACGGGGCGGGACATCCGGCTGTGCGTGTTCGGTGAGTCGCTGGGCTCGATCGTGGCGCTCGACGCGTTCGGGCCCGACATCGTCGAGGAGCTGGGCCGCCTCGGCTTCGCCGGGGGCCTCTACGTCGGCGTCCCGATCTTCAGCGAGGCAGACCGGGCGCTGCGACCGCCGCACCCGGCGATACGCGAGTCGCGCGGGCTGCAGTACGCCACGGGTCGCGACCAGGTCCACGACACGCTGCCGGGCCACGTCAACCTCACGCACCCCACCGACCCCGTCGGCATCGCCGACCCGAGCGTGCTCGTGCGCCACCCGGTGGACTACTGGGGTCGCCCGACCGGGCTGTTCGTCCCGCTCGTGTCGTTCCTCATCGAGCTTGCCGACGTCAAGAACGCGATGAACCTGCGCCCCGGCGACTTCTCGCCCTCGCCCGGCCACGACTACCGCTACGACACGGCGCTCGCGGTCGCCCGCGCCTACGACCTGCCGTTCGACCGCGAGGAGGTCGTCGAGCTCGCGCTGCGCGAGCGCGAGCTGGCCTGGTCCGTACGCCGTCTCCTGGCCAGCCGCATCGGCGAGGCGCGCGACGCCGCGCTCAGCAAGCTGCAGTCGTGGGGCGTCGACCCCGCGACGCTCGGCGACCGCTTCGCCGCGCAGCGCTCGGTCCTCGCGAACTGGCTCGACAGCGTGAAGCCCGGCGGCGCGTCCGACGGAGTCGTCGCCGACGCCGTCGAGGCCATCTCCGACGCGATGGGCTCCGGCGTCAGCGACTCCTGACGGGGTGTCGCGGTCGCAGCGGTCTGACCGTCGAGAGGAACCGGCACGAAACTGCGCCGAACCGAGAAGGAACCGCCATTCAGCGCGGCCCTGGATGCGCGTGTAACAGTCAGAAGGGCTCAGAAATCGGCACTGACGTGAGCACTTACAACTGTTACAGGCGTGACGGTCGTCGAGCAGATGTGCCGATAGAGCTCGGTTGACGAGACTCGTCAGAGGCAACGGGCGCACAATGGCAGTGCGGTTACCGAGAGGTTCGGAAAGCCCCCTCGGATCCGTGCCGGGAGCGTCTGGATGTCCCGCAGCAGGATCGTCGCGGAGACCATGAACGCCCGACGTGACGGAAGGCCCGCCCCAAACGGGGACGGGCCTTCCGTCATCGTCCGATTGATCGACCATCCGAGACCGATCCGCAGATCCGGCCGGTAGTGGGCGAGCCTGCTCGCCGGGCCAGCGCCGCCCTGTGGGGTTACCTTGGAGGTGAGCCTGTGTGCCTATCCGGGTGGTGCAGGTGATCGAGAATCGAGTCGGCCATGGGCGCTCAGATCATCGTTCTCATCGTCGTTCTTCTGGTCGTTGCCGTCCTGCTGTGGATGTCGATCAAGGTTGTCCAGCAGTACGAGCGGGGGGTGCTGTTCCGGCTGGGCCGGGTGATCGGTATCCGGCAGCCCGGGCTGCGGTTCATCATCCCGTTCGTCGACGTCCTGCACCTGGTGTCGCTGCGCGTGGTGACGATGCCGATCCAGTCACAAGGCATCATCACCCGGGACAACGTGAGCGTGGACATCTCCGCCGTGGCGTACTTCAAGGTCGTCGATGCGGAGAAGTCGGTCGTGGCGATCGAGAACGTGAACGCGGCGATCAACCAGATCGCTCAGACCACGCTACGCAAGGTCGTCGGCAAGCACAGCCTCGACGAGACGCTGTCGGAGACCGACCGAATCAACCTCGACATCCGCGAGATCCTCGACGTGACCACCATCGCGTGGGGCGTGGAGGTAACACTCGTGGAGTTGAAGGACATCCAGCTGCCCGAGACCATGAAGCGGGCGATGGCCCGCCAGGCCGAGGCCGAGCGGGAGAAGAGGGCCAAGATCATCAACGCCGAAGGTGAAGCCCTCGCCGCCGCCGCACTCGGCGAGGCGTCCGACATCATGATGGTCCACCCGCTGGCCCTTCAACTGCGCAACCTCCAGAGCCTGGTCGAGATCGGTGTGGACAAGAACACGACCGTCGTGTTCCCCTCCCCGATCATGACGACCATCGAGGAACTCACCGCGTTCCTTCACCGCGAGTCCCACGCCGCGGACCAGAACACCGCAACGACCCCGGCTAAGGCCCTCACCGGGACCCCTGCCGCCGCCTAGCAACCAGCGGTGGTCACCATCGCTCCTCGGTTCCTGTTCGACGGTCGACGGTGCGTGGGTATCCGCCCTCGGACATGACCGCATCGTGCGACCAGGAGGGAGTGGTGTGCGATGAACACCAAGCCCAACCAAGTAGCGGGCAACGCCACGCGAGTCACCGGGAACACCCCCGATGTCAACACTCTGAGAGCCGACGTCAACGCGGACCGCCCGTCCGCCTCAGCCACGGGACCCACGCCCGAGCCCCAGCCCGGACCGACTCCCGGGCCCTTGCCCGGGCCGATTCCCGGACCAATCCCGGGTCCAATCCCGGGCCCGACCCCCGAACCTCAGCCGAGACCCTCCCCTGCGCCGAGTCCGGAACCGTTGCCTCCGATGGTGATCATTCCGGTATCCGGGAGGCTCAGGCGACGGCTCACCTTGCCGCAGCGGGTGGGCGAGAAGTGCCGATCTCGCTCGCTTCTCCTTCTGCGAGTGCGCACCATGGGTACATGGAGGGCCGCGACTCCAGACGCGCGTCCTTGGTACCGAGCCCTCTACGCACGCGAGGTGCCGGTCGGGTTCGTCATGATCACCGATGGCATTCCCGCGACCTTCCCGGAATGGCTCGGGCCCTACCTCCACTGGCGGCTGAGGATCGAGACCCGGTGGCCGGGACGGGGACTGGGAACGGAGGCCCTGGACCTCGTAGTCGACTACGTGCGGACCCGGCCGGGGGCCCAGCACCTGCTCTGCTCGCTCGTGCCGGGCCAGATCGGCTCGCCGCGTGGCTTCAACTTCGGCCACGGGTTCCGGCTCAGGGCGACTGGTTCGACGTCGAGGAGGTCATCGAGCTGGCGCTCTGACCCCCGTGACCGCCGTCGCGCGTGCGCAGCGGGGCGTACTGTCGAGAGTCACGGAGCCGTTCAGGCTTCCGGGCTCAAGGAGCCACCATGGCCGACAAGTCCCCGCGACAGCACATGCAGAAGAAGTCGGCCGGCAAGTCCATCAAGGAGAAGCGGCTCGAGAAGAAGTCCAAGGCCGGAGCTCCGAACGAGATCATCCCCTCGACCAAGAAGCACTGACCCGACGAGTCACGGGCGCACGATCAGTCGAGACAGATGGCGGGCAGCTTGAACCAGCGCAGGAGCTCGAAGTCGGCGCTCACCGGCGTTGAGCACGCCGAACTCGGCTGTCAGGGGCCGGCTCTGAGCTCGACGCCCATCAACCTCGCCGCACTCGGGGACCCGCAGACGTTCAGCGGGTAGTTGTCTGATCGAGAAGCGGATACGTGCCGTTCTGACTCGCCTGGACGGGTCAAGGTCCGGCTCTATCCCATGCTGCCCTGGGCAGTTCCTCGCTCGCCTCTCCTGTTCGCGAGCCAGCCGAGGACCGCTTCGGTCCATTGTTGGGGCATCGCCTGGTGCACGAGATGTCCAGCGTCGAGCGTGATCAACGTTGCGTCCGGCACGGCGGCTGCGGCCGCGGCGATCTCAGCCTGGGGCATCGAGCTTCGCGGACCACCGGCGATCACGAGAACCGGCATCAGGAGGTTTCGCAGTCCTGTCCACCAGCGCCGCATCGGGTCATTGACTTGGCCGGCGATAGCAACTAGGGCGTCCCAGTCGAACGGCAACGTTCCGAGGGGTCGCTCCCGGACGGGGGTCTCACGTGGGAATGGTGGCGGTGCGTCCTCGATGATCAGATGAGACACCCTCTGGGGGGCGGTCTCGGCGAGAATCCACGCCACAGCGGCGCCCATCGAGTGACCGACCATGACGACCTGCTGGATTTCGAGACGGTCCAACAGGGCGAGAACGTCATCGCGCATCAACTCGAACGTGTAGCTGCCCGGCCACTCACTGGCGCCGTGTCCGCGTAAGTCAGGGATGACGAGCCGGTAGTCGGCCGACAGAGCCGGGACCACCGGATCCCAGTCCGCACCCGATTGACCGAGCGCATGCATCAGCAGCATGGGCGGTCGCGTTCCGTCGCCGGCGAAGCGGCAGTGCATCTCCAGCCCGCTCGGCAACGACATGGTCGTCGTGGTGATCACGCGGGCATTGTTCACTAGCCGGGCGTGCGCCGCGCGAGGTGGACACGTCTGCCGCTATCGCGCAGCCGACGTGCCGATCTGCTCGGTTGGTCAGGTGCGTGTTGCCCGGTCGCTGCGCAGGTCGGATTGCGGTTGATCCGCACAGGGTCGGGCCGTCCGCCTGAGTTCGTTGTGCGGCTACGTCGGCTGGGGCGAGCACTCGCGCCTGTGCCGCACTATGCCGGGTTCAGTAGGAGATGGTCCCAGTCCAGGACCAGGTGCCTGGCCAGTACTGGACGTTGAGTCCCTCGAACAGGACTGTCGCGTTCATCGTGCCGGAGCCGCTGGCACCGGCGAAGCGACCAGTGCCGCCGACGATGGTGAACGGTCCGCCCATGGGGATGGCGGTGACTCCGGGGACTGCCGTCGCGAGGTTGAAGGGCGCCGTTCCGGAGTAGGTCACGAAGACTTGGTCACCGTTGGCGGCGGTCAGTGTCCCAGTCCCGCCGGTGATCTGGTCTCCCAGCGGGGTGCAGTGCCAGGTCGCGCACGTGGTGCGGCCGAGGTGCGTGGCGGTGCCGGTCGCCTCCGAACGTGTCTGGAGGCCGCCGAGGAACAGGTTGGTGGAGCGTGTGGGGCGACCGGGAACCCCGGTGCAGCCGACGGCCAGTGCGAGCGCTGCTGGTCTTGACGAGCCACACCCGTCGCACGCTCTCCGCACGACCAGGATTCA
>JADGOZ010000145.1 GCA_017882705.1 Candidatus Nanopelagicales bacterium
CCGCATCGCGGTGAGCGCGGCCAAGGGCGGCGGCGGCCTGCTCGGCGTCGGGACGGCACTGGCCGGTGCGGCGATCGGCGTGGTGGCCGTGCAGGCACGTCTGGCACGGCGCGCGATCGGACCCCGCCGGACCGTCCCGCCCTACGCCGACGGCCGCTACTTCCCCGACGGCGACCGCACTCGCGGCGGCACGAGCCTGCGCCTCGCCGTGCTCGGGGACTCCGGCGCCGCGGGGCTGGGCGCGCACGACGCGGCGGCCACCCCCGGCGCGGTCCTGGCCACCGAGCTCGCCGCGGCCGCCGACCGCCCCGTGGTCCTCACGAACGCCGCGGTCGTCGGTGCCCGCAGCTCGGACCTCGAGGCGCAGGTCGACCGCATCCTGGTGGTCCGCCCGCACGTGGCGATGATCATGATCGGCGCCAACGACGTGACCCACCTCGTGCGACCTCAGGACTCGGTCCGCCATCTCGCCGCCGCCGTGCTCCGCCTCCGCGCGGTCGGCACGGAGGTCGTCGTCGGCACCTGCCCGGACCTCGGCACGGTGCGCCCGTTCGCGCCCCCGCTGCGCCAGGTCGCCCGTCGGATGTCCCGCGAGCTCGCCGCGGCGCAGACCATCGCCGTCCACGACGCCGACGGCCGTCCGGTCGCGCTCGCGCAGATCCTGGGCGAGGCCTTCGACGCCGAGCCCGCCCGCTTCTTCTCCGCGGACCGCTTCCACCCGTCAACCGAGGGCTACGCCGCCTGCGCCCACGCCCTCCTCCCGGAGGTCCTCGCCGCCGTCGGCATCCCCACCCCCGACGCCCGCCCCGCCCTCCCCTCGGCGTAGACCCGCCTTGCCGATGAAGGACGCCTGCATCGCATAGAAGGCAACAAACTCCGCCTTCATCTCGAGCCCGAGGCTCACTCGGGTCAGAGACGCCGACGCAGGTCCAGCAGCAGGTCCGCCGCGACCGCCGCCACCGACTCCCCACGCCCTACGCCGTGCCCTGTCCCCATCGCCGCGAGCAGGTCGTGACCGCACACGGCCAGCTGGTCTCCGACGGCAGCATCCGCGAGCCTCGGGACGGGCCTCGGCTCCCGGCTCTCCAGCCCCGCCGTCAGGTCCTCGAGCGCCTGCGCGACCCCGCGCGCGGCGTCGGCCCGCGTGGGCTCGGGCTCGAAGGACGCCGCCAGCCGGGCCAGCCCGAGGGTCCGCAGCCGGTCCACGGTCCGCCCGAGCTGAGCCTCGAGCCGCTCCACGGGTGTGCTCGGCTGGTCCACGATCGCAGAGCCTAGAGAAGTTGCCCCGAATCCCCCGGTTGACCTGCCATCGACCGGCACTGCGGGGCTACGGTGGGGCTCGCACCACAAGCCACGAGTCTCAGGAGACGCCGATGATTCGCCACTCGGAGCAGACCCACCAGCAGCTCGTCGAGCGCCTCCCGTCCGCGACCGGCCGTGACCTCAAGGACTGGATGCGCGCGCTCGACGACGGCCCCGCGTTCTCCCGGTTCGACGAGAAGGTCAACTGGCTGCGCGACGAGCACGGCCTCTCGCACGGCTTCGCCACCGCGATCGTGCACGAGTCCGACATGGCCCGGGCGCACCGCAAGCTCGGCTGAGCCCCGGCTCCCCGACGGCTCAAGGCCCCGCACCCGCCCGGGTGTCGGGGCCTTCGTCGATGTCTGGTCTCCGACGCCTCCGGCTAGGCTGGGTGCGACGACGCCGGCTCCACCATGGCGTCACCGAACCGCACACCAGGAGTTGCAGTGGCCAACCAGATGCTCGCCGAGGTCGAGAAGGCGCTCAGGACCGCGCCCGCCGCGACCGCGACCGGCTCGCCGATCACCGGTCCGTCGATCACAGGTCCCGAGACCCTCGCGCTGCCCGACGTCATCATGTCGACGATCGCCTGCCTCGCCGTCGCCATCCTCTTCGCGGTTCCCGGCTGGATGTTCCTCGCGGGCAGCTTCGCGCTCTACCTCGGCCTGATCGTCGTGCTGATGTTCGCGGGGATCTACGTCGCCCGCCGCTCCCCGGTCAGCGCGGGCCTCGCCCTCGGCTACAGCGCCCTGCTCGGCCTCATGATGGGTGCCTTCTCCCACATGGCGACGCTGAGCACCGGCAACGTCCAGCTGATCACCCAGGCGATCCTCGGCACCGTCGCCGGCGCCGTCGGCATGCTGGCGGTCTACGCCACACCGTTCGGCCGCAAGGCCTCGAAGTCCTCGAAGCTGTTCATCGGCCTGATGATCGGCTACGCAGCCGTCGGCCTCGCCAACGTCGTGGCCGTGATGCTCGGCGTCGGAAAGGGATGGGGCTTCTACGGCGTCGGCGGCCTCGGCCTCGCGCTGTGCGCCATCGGCGTGGCCCTCGCCTGCTGGTCGCTCCTCAACGACATCGGCAACGCCGACCGCGCCATCGCAGCCGGAGCCCCGCGCAACTTCCAGTGGTCGCTCGGCATGGCGCTGTGCTCCTCGCTCGTGTGGCTCTACCTCGAGCTGCTGCGCCTGCTCTCGATCCTCAACCGCTAGTCCCGGCGCGCACCTCGGGGCGGTCACCTGCGGGTGGCCGCCCCGTCGCACGTCCCGCGTCGTTCCGTGCGGGTCCCGTCGTAGGCCGGCGGTCGAGATCACCCGTTCCTCGACACGCCTTCAGCGATCCCGCCTACCGTGCTCGGGTGAGCAGTCCTGCGCCCCGCCACCGGCGCAGCATCCCGCGGATCGCGACAGCGGCGCTGTCGGTCCTCGCCCTGCTGCTCACCGTCGGCAGCTGGGCGGGATGGGCCGCCGTGGGCAAGGTCGAGGGCAACCTGGCGGTCGACGGCTCGCTGCACGCCCTGACGGCCCCGAGCGCGGCATCGTCGTCCGACCCGGAGCCCGAGCTCCCGGTCACCATCCCGCGCGACTCGTGGGTCACCCGTCAGGGCTGCCGAGCCGATGGCACGACCGACAAGACCCTCGTCACGGACCGCGTCAACACCGCGTTCGCCGTCGGCGGGCGTAACTGCGTCATCGCCGCGGTGACGTACCTCACCGGCGTGCCGGTCAACCACTTCGTCGAGGTCAGGCTCCTCGGGTTCAAGGCGATCGTCGAAGCGCTGGGAGGCGTCACGATCTGCACCACGCACGCGATCTCCGACCCGGTCCTCAGACATCGACGGGCATGGTCGGGAGCGGTCTCGAGCTGAAGAAGGGGACCGTGACCCTCGACGGCGAGCAGGCGCTCGCGCTCGTGCGGGCGCGACACATCGGCAACGGCAGCGACCTGTCGCGCATCGACCGCCAGCACCAGTTCATGAGCGCCGTGATCCGCCAGGCCACCAGCTCCGGCCTGGTCACCGACCCGCTCAAGCTCTACGACGTGCTGGCGAAGGTGGCGCAGTCGCTGACCGTCGACCCGGGCCTCGCCGGCGACTCGCTCAAGGAGTTCCTGCTCGGCCTCGGCGGTCTGAAGCCCTCGGCCATCCGCTTCTACACCGTGCCGAACGTCGGTCGCAGCGACGGTGCGACGGTCTCGTGGGTCCAGCCGGGCGCCAGGGCCATGTGGTCCGCGATGATCCACGACACCCCCTACCCCGCGACGACGCCGAAGCCCACGAGCTCCACGACGTCGACCTCGACCCCGAAGCCCGTCTCGTCCCCACCCGGCTCCGACGGCAGCACCGCCGCCGACACGAGCTGCATCAGCTGACCCAGGCGTCGCGGTGCCCCCGGCAGGGATCGAACCTGCACTTGCCCCGGTTTAAGCGGGGTGCCTCTGCCAGTTGGGCTACGGGGGCCTAGAGGTAAGTCTTGCGCGCGAACACGGCGTGCGGGCCCACGACGCGGTCGAGGAAGACGAAGCCGTCGAGGTGGTCGAGCTCGTGCTGCAGGGCGCGGGCCTCGAACGCATCGGTCTCGACGAGCACCTCCTCGCCCGTGCCGGGAAGAAGCCCACGCACGGCGATGCGTGACGCGCGTTTGAGGTCGCCGGTGAAGTCGGGCACCGACATGCAGCCCTCACGCGACTTCTCATGACGGGAGGACGACTCGATGCGCGCGTTGACGAGCACGTACTCCCCGTGCGTCACACGGGATTTCGGGTGCGCCGACACGTCGAGGGAGAAGACCCGCCAGCCCACGCCCACCTGGTTCGCGGCGAGGCCGACGCAGCCGGGCGAGACGCGCTGAGTCGCGAGCAGGTCCGCGGCGAGCTGGACCACGGCGGGATCGGTCGGGTCGACGTCGACGCACGGCGTCGACAGCACGTCGGCCGGGACCGTCACCACGGGGAGCACGCGGCCCTCGGGCAGCGCGGGCATGACGATGCGCCCGTCGACGATGGCCACGACGCCTACAGGACGTCGGTGTCGGCGGGCACGAACGTGGCGCGGACGCCGAGGCGCTCGGCGGCGACGCCGATCCGCTCGGACAGCGCGTCGACGTCGACGTCGTCGGGCAGCTCCACCTCGGCGACCAGCACGTAGAGCCCGCTGCCGAGCCGGGTCGTGAGGTCGGTGATGTTTCCGCCGGCCGCCGCGACGAGACCGGTGAGGCCGGACACGATCCCGGGACGGTCCGCGCCGTGCACCGAGAGCAGCCACGCGGAGCCCCCGACGCCCGGCGCCTCCGGACCCGACACCGGCAGCACCGATACGACGAGTCCTTCCGCCGTCAGGTGCGCGAGCCGCTCGGCGACCACGGCAGCCTCGACGGACACCTCCGCGACGAGCGTCCACGCGAAGTGGCCCCGCAGCAGGGTCATCGAGGAGTCCTCGAGGTTCCCGCCGAGCTCGGCGAGCACGCCCGTGACGTCGGCGATGATCCCGGGCCGGTCGTGCCCGAGGACGGTGACCGCGAGGCTCTGCGTCATGTCTCGACCCTACGAGCCGACGGTCAGCCCCTACCGGCGGGGGGCTCGCCCTTCGCGATGGCCGCGAACTCGCGCGAGGGCTCGTGCATCGACCACAGGCTCGTGACGTCGCGCTTGAACAGGAGGGCGATCGTCCAGTCGGTGAGGACCTGCACCTTGCGACGCGTCGTGGGCACCTTGCTCATGTGATACGTCCGGTGCAGCCACCACGCGGGGAAGCCCTTGATCTTCACGCCGTAGACCTGCGCGACGCCCTTGTAGAGGCCGAGGGAGGCCACCGAGCCGTTGTGGCGGTGGGAGTAGTCGGACGGCTCGAAGCCGCGCAGCACGGCCACGACGTTGTCGCCGAGCGCCTTCGCCTGGCGCACCGCGTGCTGCGCGGACGGCGAGCAGTAGGCGCCCGGGTTCGTGAGGTCCGGGACCGCCGTGCAGTCGCCGGATCCCCAGACGTCGTCCAGACCGTCGACCCGCAGGTCGGTGCGGCAGATCAGGCGTCCGCGTTCGTCGAGAGGCAGATCCGTATCCGCCAGAAGGGGATTCGGCCGCACTCCCGCAGTCCAGACGGCCTCTGCTACGCCGGGAGCGCGGCCTCGACGGCGGCCACGAGCGCGGCGTCGTCGGGCACCGTCTGCGGCGACCAGCGGCCGACTACCTCACCCGCGGGCGAGACGAGCCACTTCTCGAAGTTCCACCGCACGTCGCCGGTGTGCCCCTCGGCATCGGCAGCCTGCTCGAGCAGGGTGAACAGCGGGTGGGTGCCCTCCCCGTTGACCTCGAGCTTGTCGGTGAGCGGGAACGTCACACCGTAGGTCATCGAGCAGAACGCGGCGATCTCCTCGTTCGAGCCCGGCTCCTGCCCCAGGAACTGGTTGCAGGGCGCGCCGAGCACGGTGAGGCCGCGGTCGGCGTAGGTCTCGGCGAGGGCCTCGAGGCCGGCGTACTGCGGCGTCAGGCCGCACTTGCTCGCGACGTTGACGACCAGGACCGCGCGGCCGGCGAACTCGCCGAACGAGGTCTGGCGGCCGTCGAGCATGGTCAGGGGCACCGAGTGCAGCGACGTCATGGGACGACCCTCGCACGGATGTCGCCATCCCGCCGCACCGAACCCGCGCGGGCATCGCGTGAGACGTCACCGCTCCGCGATGCTGAAGGCGATGCCGTCGAGGATGTCGTGCTCGGAGACGAGCACCTCCGGCAGGCCCGTCGCGGCGAGGATGCGGCGCAGCACGAGCACGCCGGCGTTGAGCACGTCGACCCGGCCGGGGTGGATCACCGAGAACCTGCTGCGCTCGTCGTGCGTCATCGCGAGCAGGCGGTCGGACCACTCCGCGACCGTCGTCGCACTGAGCCGCGCACCGTGGATCTCGGACGCGTCGTACTCCGTCTGCCCGAGGGCCACGGCGGTGAGCGTGGTGACGGAGCCGGCGAGACCGACGAGCGTGCGCGCATCCGCGAGCGGAACCACCTCTGCCGCACGGGATATCGCCGCATCCGCGTCAGCGACCAGTGCGTCGATCTGGTCGCGCGACGGTGGGTCGGACCTGAAGTGCCGCTCGGTGAGGCGCACGCAGCCGACGTCGACGCTGCGCGCGGCGACCGGCTCCGTCGTGCCGAGCACGAACTCGGTGGAGCCGCCCCCGATGTCGATGACGAGATACG
This sequence comes from Candidatus Nanopelagicales bacterium, assembly GCA_017882705.1. Classification (GTDB taxonomy): domain Bacteria; phylum Actinomycetota; class Actinomycetes; order S36-B12; family CAIYMF01; genus Longivirga. The sequence continues at coordinate 6,493 of JADGOZ010000145.1, forward strand.
GCGGCTCCGCGCCCGTGAGCCCGCGGGTCGCCCCGGTGAACGACAGTCGTGCCTCCTCGTCGCCGCTCACCACCTCCGGCTCGACGCCGATGCGTGCGAGGACGCCGCTCACGAAGTCGGCGCGGTTCTCCGCGTCGCGCGACGCCGACGTCGCGACGAAGCGCACGTGCTCTGCGCCGAGGTCGCGCAGCGTCTCGGCGTAGCGGTCGCACACGGCGAACGTGCGGGCCAGCGCCTCGTCGCTCAGGCGGCCAGTGCGGTCGACGCCTTCACCGAGGCGCACGATCTCCATCTGCCGGTGCAGGTCGACGAGCGCGCCCGTCCCGGTGTCGACGTCGGCCACGAGCAGTCGCAACGAGTTGGTGCCGCAGTCGATGGCGGCGACGCGTGTGGTCATGCGAGATCCTCTCGCGTGCACGGTCCAGCGGCACCCCAGTCGGGGAGCAGCGCGGCGGCCTCGTCGCCGAACGGGTTCACGCCCGGCCCTGCGGCGAGCGCATGCCCCACGAGCGCGTGCAGGCACTTCACCCGCGTCGGCATGCCGCCCGCCGAGATGCCCGCGATCTCGTCGACCTCGCCGACGGCCGCGCGGTCGGCGAGGTAGGCCTCGTGCGCCGCGGTGTAGGCGGCCGCGAGGTCGGGATCACCCGCGAGGCGGTCCTGCATCTCGGCCATCGTGCGGCTGGCCTCGAGCGTGCCGATCAGGCCGGCCGCGCGGGGGCAGGTGAGGTAGTAGAACGTCGGGAACGGCGTGCCGTCGGGAAGCCGGGGCTCGGTCGCCACGACGTCCGGGTCGCCGCACGAGCAGCGGTGCGCGACCGCGTGCACGCCGCGAGGCTCGCGACCGAGCTGGCGGTGCACGGCGTCGAGGTCGCGCTGGGTGGGGGCGTCGCTCATCGCGGGGCGTTGGACGGCAGCACGATCGGGGCCGGGCCGTCCGGTCGCCCCGCGTGGTCGGCGGTCTCCACCGAGCTCCACAGCGTCTGATACCACGGCACCACCGCGGCGGTCTTCTTCTTGGCGCTCGGTGCCGGCGCCTCGGACGGGTCGAGCACGACGTAGCCCACCTCGCCGGGCAGGACGTAGTGCAGCCGCTCGCGGATCAGGGAGGTGATGTACGCCGGGTCCTGCAGCCGCTCCTCGCGGACCATCAGCTCGTCGACGCGCCCCTGTGACGCCGCGTTCTCCGCACGGAGCGCGTTGATGTCGGCTCGCTGGTGGATCAGCTCCCGCGCCGGCACCGCGAGGGTGAACACGAGGAGGCCGAGGACGCCGGCGAGGATCACCGCTCGGCCGGTCATGCTCGGCCGTTCGCGCACGGCCGCGGCCGCGCCCGAGAGCGAGGACCTCGCCGTGGAGCGCGGACGCGCCGACGGGCTGCGGCGCGCCGCCTGGCGCTCCGCAGCCCGCTGCGACGGTCCGCTCATACCTGCCCGTCCCACGTCGATGGAAGTCGTGCACCTCGGACGAGTGTGCGGCCTCAGCCCTGGAAACGCGGGAAGGCGCCACGGCCGGCGTAGCGCGCGGCGTCGTCGAGCTCCTCCTCGATGCGCATCAGCTGGTTGTACTTGGCGACGCGCTCGGAGCGTGCCGGGGCACCGGTCTTGATCTGGCCGCAGTCGGTCGCGACGGCGAGGTCGGCGATCGTGACGTCCTCGGTCTCGCCCGAGCGGTGGCTCATCATGCAGCGGTAGCCGCTGCGGTGGGCCAGCGCGACCGCGTCGAGGGTCTCGGTCAGCGAGCCGATCTGGTTGACCTTGACCAGCAGCGCGTTGGCGGTGCCGGAGTCGATGCCGCGCTGGAGGCGCTCGGGGTTGGTGACGAACAGGTCGTCGCCGACGATCTGCACCTGGGAGCCGATCGCGTCGGTGAGGGTCTTCCAGCCGTCCCAGTCGTCCTCGTTGAGCGGGTCCTCGATCGAGACCAGCGGGTAGTCGGCGACGAGCGAGGCGTAGTAGGCCGACATCTCCTCGGCCGTCTTGGACGACTTCTCGAAGGTGTAGACGCCGTCGTCGTAGAACTCGCTGGCGGCGACGTCGAGCGCGAGGCCGAAGTCGGTGCCGAGCGTGAAGCCGGCGCTGTCGATCGCCTTCGAGATCAGGTCGAGGGCGGCGCGGTTGCTCGGCAGGTTCGGGGCGAAGCCGCCCTCGTCGCCGAGGCCGGTGGAGAGGCCCTCCTTCTTCAGCACCGCCTTGAGCGCGTGGTAGACCTCGGCGCCCCAGCGCAGCGCCTCGCGGAAGCTCTCCGCACCGATCGGCGCGATCATGAACTCCTGGATGTCGACGTCGGAGTCGGCGTGCGATCCGCCGTTGAGGATGTTCATCATCGGCACCGGCAGGACGTGGCCGTTGGGACCGCCGACGTAGCGGAACAGCGGGAGGCCGGCCGAGTCGGCCGCGGCCTTCGCGACGGCGAGCGAGACGCCGAGGATCGCGTTGGCGCCGAGGCGCTCCTTGTTGGGTGTGCCGTCGAGGTCGATCATCACCTGGTCGATGAGACGCTGCTCGGAGGCGTCGAACCCGAGGACCTCGGGCGCGATCTCGTCCTCCACCGCGAGCACGGCGCGCTCGACGCCCTTGCCGCCGTAGCGCTCACCGCCGTCACGCAGCTCGACGGCCTCGAAGGCTCCCGTGGAGGCGCCGGAGGGGACGGCGGCGCGCGCGACGGTGCCGTCGTCGAGCCCCACCTCCACCTCGACGGTCGGGTTGCCGCGGGAGTCGAGGATCTCGCGGGCGATGACGGCGTCGATGCTGGCCACAGGGCACTCCGGTTGTTCTCGTACGAGTAGGGATCGCGGGTCGAGCCTATCGGTGACGCCTGGGGCGAGGGGGGATCGGCGTGCGCTCCGGCGCCCGGGGGCGCAGGCTTGACCCACCATGACCGAGCATCAGCACCCCGCCCCCTCGACCGAGCCGTCCGCCGTGACCGGCGTCCCCGCAGGTCAGCCGCTCGTCGAGGTCCCCCGCACCGGGATCCGCAGCGGATTCACGCCTCTCGAGACGCTCGACCGCGAGACACGAGACCCCGGTCACTTCGGTCCCGACAGCGTGTCCTGGCGCATCCACCACGACCCGGCCTCGATCCTCGGCGGGATCCGCGCGCTCGCGTTCCAGTCGCTGCACCCCGAGGTGATGCTCGGCTTCGCGCAGGTGACCGACGCCCGCGACGACGCCTGGGGGCGCCTCTCGCGCACCGGCCGCTACGTCAACGCGATCACCTACGGCACCCTGGCCGAGGCGGACTCCGCCGCCGCCCGGGTCCGCCGGATCCACGGGGCGCTCGGTCTGGACCGTCCCGACTGGCTGCTGTGGGTGCACTGCGGCGCCGTCGACTCCTGGCTCGACGCGCACCGCCGCTCGGGCGCTCCGCTCACCGGGGAGGAGGCCGACCGCTACGTCGAGGAGCAGGTCGTCGCGGCGCGGCTCGTCGGCTGCCAGGAGTCCGCCGTACCGAGGACCGTCTCCGAGCTGGACGAGTACGTCCGCTCGATGCGGCCGATGCTCGAGGTGACGCCCGAGGCCCGCGAGGCCGTGCGCGGTCTGCTCTGGCCGCCGATGGCGCCGAAGGTCGAGCTGCTCACGCCCGCCCGCCCCGCGTGGACGCTGTTCGCCCTCACCGGGGTCGCGATGATGCCGCGGTGGGCGCGCCGGATGTTCGCGCTGCCCGGGCTCCCGACGACCGACCTGCAGGCGAGCGTCACCGCGCGGGCGCTGCGCTCCTCGCTGCTCGTGCTGCCGGAGGACCGGCGCACCAACCCGCACCTGACCGCGGCGCGGATCCGGCTCGGCCTCGCCGAGGATCGGCTCGCCGGCTGAGGCCCCGCTACCCGACCGTCCCGCCGCCGCTGCCGGACTCCACGAGCCCGCCGGTGCTCCCGCTCGACCACACCACGTTCCAGCTGATCTCGCCGGCGGGCGCGGGCCGGTCGCCGAGACCGGGCAGGACGCGCACCACGAGGAGCCCGAGCGAGACGACCAGGCTGAGGGCGAACGCGATGAGGACCATGGTCCCGCCGCCACGACGGTCGGCGACCCCGGGCACCGGGCCGCGCTGCCGCGGCTCGGGCGCCGGCAGGGCGTCGGTCGCAGCGCTCCACGGCGAGTCGGTGAGCACCCACCAGGTCAGCCCGACTCCCGCGGGGATGCCGAGCATCCAGAACGTGCCCCACTTCGTGCGCCGCCTCGGCTGCGCCGAGGCGAGCAGCGCGATCACCGCCCCGACCTCCAGCACCGCCAGCGGAAGCCCCAGGTAGCTCGCCGGGCCGAGCCCCCACGACGGCGCGGGGACGCCCGCCGAGCGCGCGGTCGCCTCGAGGGTCTGCCCGACGTCGACCTGGTAGCCGTTCGACCAGTAGATGTCGTTCGACGGGTCGGTGAGGTTGGCACCCTCGGGCGCGTCCGGGTCGGGCAACGACTGCAGGCCGCCGACGGACGTGCGGTAGAGCCGGCCGCGCGAGTCCGACCAGATGACCGTCGAGCTCGAGGACGCGTAGGTCGTCACGTTCACCGAGAACCCCGGCGCGACCTCGAGCCCGTAGCGCGTCCCGGTCTGGTCCTCGATCTCCCACGACGAGACGTCGCCGCTGCGCAGGGCCGCACCGAACGCCGCCTCGCTCGCGCGCGACGGCGTGCCCCACAGCGCCATGAGCGCGCAGACCGCGATGGCGACGAGTGCGGCGACCTGGCGTCGGCGCAGCCGGTGGCGCGGCGGCCTGGTCGGCGCCTCGCCGATCGTCGTCAGATCCACGCGCTCCCCCTCAGCGGCCGGGCTCCGAGTCGAGGGTATTGGCTGCGATGCGCCCGGCGATGCCGTTCGCCACGGCCGATGCAGCGGTGCTCTGCGGCTTGCGCGCAGCCTCGGCCGCGAAGCAGGCGGTGAACTCCTCGGCCAGGCCCAGCCGCGGGAAGTCCGCGACCACCTCGGCGCGCAGGTCCGCAGGCCACCACTGCGGGTTGGCCCCGGAGATGTCGAGACCCGTGGCGATCTCCAGGAGGTATCCCTCCGGGTCGTCGTCGACGTCGACCGAGTCCCACATGTGCTTCACGATGATCTCCGCTGCTCGTCGCCGGCGCTCCAGCGACCAGCCCGCGCCGGCTCCGAACACCCAGGCCACGTGACCTCCGGCCGTCTCGAACGGCAGGGCGTGGTTGTCGAACGACGCCGTGAGCCCGATGTCGTGCAGCATCGCGGCGACGAAGAGCAGCTCGGCGTCGAACCCGATGCCGTGCTCGACGGCGTAGGCGGCGCCCCAGACGTAGGACCGACGGCAGTGGTGCAGCAGAGCGGTCGAGGAGTATGCCGTGCACACCTCGAGGGCCTGCTCGGCGACGGCGGTGGACGGGTGCGGGACGTCGGCGAGGCGCATGCCCACATCCTGCCGGTCAGAGGCCGAGGAGGGCCGGGAGATGGCGCGGCGGCGGGGTGCCGTGCGCGAGGACGGCGTCGTGGACCTCGCGGTCGTTCCACTCCGGGTGCGCGGCGCGGAGGTCGCGCACGACCTCCGCGACCGCGACGTGGCCGACGTAGTAGGTCGACAGCTGGCACGAGGTGAGCTGGGCGCGGCGCCACTTGCCGACCGCCTCGCCCTCCTCCTGGTGGCCGCGCACCTGCATGAGCCGCAGCGCCTCGTCCTCGGTCATCCCGCGCGTGTGCACGCGGATGTCGAGGATCGTGTTGATGGTCATGCGCAGCCGCATCTTCAGCTGCGAGAGGTGGATCGCGAGGGCCGCCCGATCGTGGTCCGCGGCGTCCGGCGGGGCATAGCCGTGGTCGGCCATGAGCGACTCGGCGTAGACCGCCCAGCCCTCGGCGAAGACACCGCTGCGGAACGCGGCGCGCACCTTGTTCGGGTGGGTCACCGCGTTGCTGTGCCCGAGCTGCAGCACGTGCCCGGGCATCGCCTCGTGCACGGCGAGGTTCTGCAGCGCGGAGGCGTTGTACTCGCGGTAGAACGACGAGGCCCGCTCGGCGTCCCAGCCCTGCGGCGTGGGCGCGACGGCGAAGAAGGTCGGCAGCGGCGCGGTCTCCAGCGCCCCGGGAGAGTCGCAGTAGGCCACCGCCACGCCGCGGTGGATCTCGGGCATCACGACGATCTCGACGGGGATGTCCGGCACGGTGACGAGCTCGCGGTCGATCACGAACTGCCGCGTCGAGTCGTACGCCGCGCGGCACAAAGGAAGCACCGTGGAGTCGTCGACGGGTCCGCTCGCGGCGACGGCCGAGAGCGCACGGCGTACGAGTGCGGCGGCATCGTCGAGCGGCGGGACGGGCTCGCCGAGGTAGTCGGCGGCGGCGCGGGCGATGTCACCCTCGGCGCGGACGAGGTCCTGCTCGGCGCGGCGGAGCAGCTCGTCCGGCGAGATCTCCGCATCGAGCGTCGACCACAGCTTCGCGGCGTACTTCTCCGGGCCGAGCCGCGGATCGCGCGTCGCGAGGTCGGAGTCGAGCCGGTCCTGCAGCCAGCCGACGTGCGCCTCGAGAGCACCGTGCGCGGCCGAGCGCAGCGGGTCGATGCGGGCGCGCAGCGACTGCGCCTCCGCGAGCGCGTCGTCGAGCTGGCCCGCGAGCATCGCCTGCGTGCCGCGGAGCTGGCCGATGGCGGTCTCGACGTGCACGCGGGGCATCTCGCCGAGCGACTCCCGTGCGGTCTCGAGGAAGTCCGGGATCGCCGCGAGCCGGCCCGCGACGGAGCCGAGCCGCTCCTCGAGGGGCGCGAAGTCGCGCGCGAGCAGGAGGTGGATCGCCGTGCCGGGGTTGGCGACGAGCGGGTTCCAGGTGTGCTGCGCGAGCGTGTCGAGGAGGAACCGCTCGGCGGTGACGCGGGCGCGCAGGATCTCGAGGTCCACCACCGACTCGGTGCCGAGCGCGAGGTCGTCGACCTGGTCGATCGCGCCGAGCGCGTGGTCGAGCGTCGTGAGGGTCTCCTCGACGCCCTCCGGCGTGAGGTCGGGGAGGCGGTGGTCGAACCGGTGGTCGCCGAGCGCCGTCGCCGTGACGGGGTCACGGGCCAGCCAGTGGTCGACGATCGTGTCCGCGAGCGCCGCGAGGTTCTCCTCCGCGTCCTCGCCCCGAAGCGCGCCGTCCCCGAACTCCCAGTCGCTCACCCGGCGAACGTACCCGAGCGGCCGTCTCCGGACCGCGACGTCACTGACGGAAGTGCGAGAAACGAACCCCACTTTCCAGCAGTTGCGCCAGTGACGTCGGGGGGTGGGTGCTCGCGCGCTGGTTAGCTCAGGCCCTCGGCGCTCCGGATCGCCTCGCGGTGCTTGCGGATGGCGGATCGCAGGGCCTGCTCGGGGTCGACCCCGTCGGCGTTGGCCTTCGTCACGAGGGCGAGGAGGAGCTCGCCGTAGTCGCCGTCGACGGCGGCGACCGCGGTCTGGGCGGCGAACCGCGCCTCGGGCTTGCCGACGGTCACTCCCTCGACCGCGGCGGCGCGGCGCAGCAGCTTGCCGGCCAGGACGAGGCTCGGGAGCGCGAGCGGGATGCCGTCGGTGACGGACTGACGGCCCTTCTCCTGCGCCTTGAGCAGCTTCCAGTTCGCCTCGACCTCCTCGGGCGTGCGGGCGTCGTGGTCGGCGAACACGTGCGGATGGCGGCGTACGAGCTTCTCGGTGATGGCGTCGGCGACGTCGTCGATGCTCCAGGGCTCCTCGTGCTCCTCGGCGATGCGCGCGTGGAACGCTACCTGCAGCAGCACGTCGCCGAGCTCCTCGCGCAGCGCGGCGTCGTCACCGGTCTCGATGGCCTCGACGGTCTCGTAGGACTCCTCGACGAGGTACTCCACCAGGGTCGTGTGCGTCTGCTCGGAGTCCCACGGGCACCCGCCCGGCGATCGGAGCCGGTCCATGACGGCCACGAGGTCGAGCAGGTGCGCGCCCGGCAGGTCCCACGACCCGGTGATCACCTCGACCTCGGGCGGGTCCTCGAGGGTCTCGATCCGCGCGACGACCTCGGCGATCACGTCGTCGGCGTCGGCCCCGAGCAGGCGGATGACGACCGAGTCGCGCGCACGCCGCAGCACGGTGTCGAGGTCGCCCGGCTCCGTGACCTCCACGCCCTTCTCGCTGCGCCCCAGCGGGCCTGCGAGCGGGTGGTTCACGTCGTCGGTGATGACGTGCTCGGCCTCGAGGATCGCCACCCAGGCGCGGGCGGAGAGGAGTCCGGGCGCGACCCGGGGCGACGTCGCCAGCAGGACGAGGCGACCGGGCACGGCCGGGTCAGCTCGCCGGGTTCGGCAGGGTGACCGGTCGACCGCTGCCGTCGCCGGGACCCGCGGGCTTGACGGACAGGTCGTCGGGCACCGGGCCGAGCGAGAAGACGTTCCACGTGCCGAAGCGCGGCGACACCTGGACGCCGAGCTGGTCGACGAACGCGCCCATGTAGTCGGTGAAGGCCTTGGACTTCTCGGCGTCGGTCGTGGCCGCCGGGGCGATCTTGGCCAGGAGCGCGTCGTAGACGAGCTGATCACCGGCGGCCTCGTCGATCCGGCTCGCCGGGATGTTGCTCTGCGAGGCGAGGTTGTCGAGGAGGTCCTGGCGCTTGCCGCTGAACTGGTTGTCGACGATGTTCTTGATGAAGGCGTCGATCTGGCCCTGCGTGACGGTGATGCCCTCCTTGGCCGCGACGGCCTGGAGGATCAGGTGGCGCGTCTGCGACGTGAGCGACGCGACAGTGACCGCCTTCTCGTCGAAGGTGGCGCCCTTCACGCTCACCAGCTGCGTCTGGACCTCGTTCGCGACGTCGGCCACCTGAGCGTCGGTGACGGACTGGTCGCCGACGATCGACGCGGCGCCGGCCTGGTTCGAGCAGCCGGTGAGGGCCAGGGCCGCGAGGGCGACGACGACGGCGGTACGACGCAGGCGGGTGCTGCTCACGGTGCGGGCCTCTCGGGTCATCGGGTGGTCACCGGCTCGAGCAGGACGGCGTCGACGAGGTCGCGCAGCCACTCGAGCAATGCGGTGTCGCGGACCGGCTGGCCCCCCACACGGGCGGTCATCGGACGCGGCACCAGGATCGTACGGGTCGCGGGCTTGATGAGGCTTCCCGGGTAGAGCCGAGTGAGCCGCATCGCGCGCGAGTCCGGCAGTTCGACGGGTGTGAGCCGGATGAAGTTCCCCTGGGCGACGACCTCCGTCACCCCCGCACGGCGGGCGTGGATCCGGAAGCGGGCCACCGCCAGGAGGTTCTGCACCGGATCGGGGATCTGGCCGTAACGGTCGTGGAGCTCCTCGACGACGCCGTCGACGTCGGCCTCGGTGACCGCGGCGGCGAGTCGTTTGTAGGCCTCGAGGCGCAGCCGCTCCTCGGCCACGTACTCGTGCGGGATGTGGGCGTCGATCGGGACCTCGACCTTGATGTCGCCGAGCTCCTCGGCCGCCCCCGTGGCGCCCTGGCGATACTCGGCGACCGCCTCGCCGACGAGGCGGACGTACAGGTCGAACCCGACGTCGGCGATGTGGCCGCTCTGCTCGCCGCCCAGCAGGTTCCCGGCGCCGCGGATCTCGAGGTCCTTCATCGCCACGGCCATGCCCGAGCCGAGGTCGGTGTTGGCCGCGATCGTCGCGAGTCGGTCGTGCGCCGTCTCGGTGAGCGGCTTCTCCGGCGGGTAGAGGAAGTAGGCGTAGCCGCGCTCGCGACCACGACCGACGCGACCGCGCAGCTGGTGCAGCTGCGAGAGGCCGAACATGTCGGCGCGGTCGAGGATGAGCGTGTTCGCGTTCGGGATGTCGAGGCCGCTCTCGACGATCGTCGTGGAGACGAGTACGTCGAACTCCTTCTCCCAGAAGTCGACGATCACCTGCTCGAGCGTGTGCTCGTTCATCTGGCCGTGCGCGGTCCGCACGCGGGCCTCCGGCACGAGGTCGCGGATCCTCGCCGCCACCCGGTCGATCGACTCGACCCGGTTGTGCACGAAGAACACCTGGCCGTCGCGCAGCAGCTCGCGCCGGATGGCCGCGGCGACCTGCTTCTCGTCGTAGGGCCCGACGAAGGTCAGCACCGGGTGGCGCTCCTCGGGCGGCGTCTGGATCGTCGACATCTCGCGGATGCCGGTGACGGCCATCTCGAGCGTGCGCGGGATCGGCGTGGCCGACATGGTCAGGAAGTCCACGTCGACGCGCAGCGCCTTGAGGTGCTCCTTGTGCTCGACGCCGAAGCGCTGCTCCTCGTCGACGATCACGAGCCCGAGGTCCTTGAACCGCACCTCGGCGCTGAACAGCCGGTGCGTGCCGATCACGACGTCGATCGTGCCCTCGGCGATGCCGGCGACGACGGCCTTGGCCTCCTTGTCGGTCTGGAACCGCGACAGGGCGGCGACCTTCACCGGGAAGGCTGCGTAGCGCTCGCTGAACGTGGACATGTGCTGCTGCACGAGGAGCGTGGTCGGCACGAGGATCGCGACCTGCTTGCCGTCCTGGACCGCCTTGAACGCGGCGCGGACGGCGATCTCGGTCTTGCCGTAGCCGACGTCGCCGCAGATGAGGCGGTCCATGGGGATGACGTTCTCCATGTCGGCCTTGACCTCGTCGATGCTCGAGAGCTGGTCGGGAGTCTCGTTGTAGGGGAACGCGTCCTCGAGCTCGCGCTGCCACACCGTGTCGGCGCCGAACGCGTGCCCGCGGCTGGCCATGCGCGCGGCGTACAGGCGGATGAGCTCTCCGGCGATCTGCCGCACGGCCTTGCGGGCGCGGGCCTTCGTCTTCGTCCAGTCGGAGCCGCCGAGGCGGTGCAACGAGGGCGCCTCGCCTCCGACGTAGCGTGTCACCTGGTCGAGCTGGTCGGTCGGCACATAGAGGCGGTCACCGGGTTGGCCGCGTTTCGCCGGGGCGTACTCCACGACGAGGTACTCGCGCGTCGCCCCCGCGACGGTGCGCTGCACCATCTCGACGTAGCGACCGACACCGTGCTGCTCGTGCACGACGTAGTCACCGGCCTTGAGCTGCAAGGGATCGATGGTCTGGCGTCGCCGAGTCGGCATGCGTCGCGTGTCCCGAGTGGTCGACTTCTGACCGACCAGGTCGGTCTCCGTCAGCACCGCGAGCCGGATCGACGCCGCGACGAACCCGTGCTCGAGATCGCCCGTCACGACGGACACGACGCCGGCCTCCGGCGCTGCGCCGAGGCCGTCGACCAGGCGTACGGCGAGGCCCTCGCCGCGCGCCGACTCCGCCACCCGCTCGGCCGTGCCGTGGCCGGCCGTCACGAGCACGACCGACCAGCCGTCGCGCAGCCACTCGGCGGCGGCCGCGAACGCCTTCGACGTCTCGCCTCGATAGCTCTCGGCCGGGCGCACGTCGAGGGTCACGCGGTCGATCGCGTCCGGGTCGAGGGCCGCCATGTCGACGTCGTCGTCGGACATCTCGCCGCCGAACGGCGAGACGCCCCACCACGGGATCGAGCGCGCGAGAGCGGTTCCACGCACGTCGGCGACCGACCGGTAGGCCGCGGCGCGCAGGTCGATCGGCGTGACGTTGCCCGCCGCGGCGTTGTGCCACGACGCCTCGAGGAACTCCTCGCTCGTGGCGACGAGGTCGTGCGCACGCGTGCGCACCCGCTCGGGGTCGCAGACCAGGACGATCGAGCCCTGGGGCAGCAGGTCGACGAGCAGCTCCATGCCGTCGGCGAGCACCGGCGCCAGCGCCTCCATGCCCTCGACCGCTATGCCGTCGGCGAGCTTGTCGAGCAGGTCGAGCAGCTCGGGATGCTGCTGCGCGAGCGCGCGGGCCCGGGCCCGCACCTCGTCGGTGAGGAGCAGCTCGCGGCACGGCGGCGCCCACAGGCCGCCGTCGGCGATCTCGAGCGAGCGCTGGTCGACGACCTTGAAGTAGCGGATCTCCTCGACCGTGTCGCCCCAGAACTCCAGGCGCACCGGGTGCTCCTCGGTGGGCGGGAACACGTCGAGGATGCCGCCGCGCACCGCGAACTGCCCGCGCTTGTCGACGAGGTCCGTGCGCGTGTACGCCGCACCGGCGAGGCGGCGGACGAGATCGTCCATCGCGACCTCGTCGCCCTGCTGCACCCGCACCGGCTCGAGGGCGCCCAGGCCGGTCACGACGGGCTGCAGCACCGCACGGATCGGCGCGACCAGGACTCTCACGGCTCCGTGCTCGGCGTCGTCGGGGTGCGCGAGGCGGCGCAGCACGCCGAGGCGGCGCCCGACGGTGTCGCTGGAGGGGGAGAGCCGCTCGTGCGGCAGCGTCTCCCACGCGGGGAACTCCGCGACGGCGTGCTCGGGCAGCATGCTCGACAGCGCCCCGGCGAGGTCCTCGGCCTCACGCGCGGTGGCGGTCACGACGAGCACCGGGACGGCGTCGGCCACGGCCGCCGCCACGACGGGGTAGAGCGCCGGCGGCGCCGTCACGTCGAGCGCCTCGGTGGCCGAGGCCGAGCCGGTGAGCCGGGCCCGGCGTACCGCGTCCTGCAGAGCGGGGAGCGCCCCCACCGCGTCGACGAGGCCGTGCAGGGTGGGGTGCGACGGGGCCATCCGGGTCACCTCTCGCTCGACGGACCTGGTCGTGCCGGACGTGCTCGGTCGTGCGCGCGCACACGCCGACGCGCCCCGCTCCTCGACGAGGGCGGGGGTCGGCGCGAGCGCCACGGCCGAGTCTACGTCCGAACCCGGGGTGGCCGACCGGGTGGAACGGCTCGCTGCCCGCGCCGGGGCACGCCCGGGCAGGATGGACGTCGTGACTCCTGACGTCTCCTCCCCCGACCTCCGCTTCAAGGACCTCTGCCTCGACGCCGCCGACCCGCACGAGCTCGCCGCGTTCTGGACCCGCGCGCTCGGCAGGCAGCTCGACGACACCGACGACGGCGGGTGGCGCGTCGTACCCGACGGGGCCGAAGCCACCGGCATCTGGGTCGACCCGGTGCCCGAGCCGCGCACCGTGAAGACCCGCGTGCACCTCGACCTGCGGCTGCCGTCCGACGACGTGACGCCGCTCCTCGACGCCGGCGCCGTGCTCGTGCGCGGCCGCACGGACGCCGAGCACTGGTGGGTCCTCGCCGATCCCGACGGCAACCTGTTCTGCGCCATGCCGCCCGCGCCGCCGGAGTGGGGGTTCCCCCCGGTCGAACGCCCCACGCCGTTCGAGCTCAACGTCGACTGCACCGACCCGCAGGCCCTGGCGACCTGGTGGGCGGCGCGCACGGGCGGCGAGGCCAAGACCCGCGGCGGCCCGTACTGGTGGGTCGAGGGCGCGGCCGGGTTCCCGTGGTCCTTCTGGGTCTTCGGCGCCGTGCCCGAGCCCAAGGTGACCAAGAACCGCATGCACTGGGACGTCGTGCTCCGCGACGACTCCCCGCAGGCGCTGCTCGACGCTGGCGCCACCCTGCTGCGCGAGCGCGGCGACGGCTCGGCCGACACCGACTGGTGGGTCCTCGCCGACCCGGAGGGCAACGAGTTCTGCGCGTTCCTCCCCGGCTCCTGACGATCAGGCCAGCCCGACGGCCTCGCGGACGGCGCTCGCGAGCGCCGGCGTCGCCATCACGATGCCGGGCTGGACGAGCGAGGGCTGGTTGAACGCGAAGCCGGAGCCGTCAGGGGCTGCGCACCACAGTCCGCGCGCGAGCGCGACGCCGAGCGGTGCCGCGAGGTCCCAGTCGCTGAAACCGCGATCGTGGACGTAGAGCTCCGCGCGGCCGGCGAACAGCTCGGCCGCCTTGGCACCGACCGACCCGACCTCGACCACCTCGACGCCGAGCGCGCCGTGCCCGTCGGCGACCAGCCGGGCGGCGAGGCGGGCCACGACCGCGTCGAGCTGCTCGGGACGCCGCGACCTCGAGACCACGACGCGCACCGGACGGTCCGACGGCACGGGAGGGACCTCCGGCACGGCGTCGAGCACGGAGTACGCCGTACCCGCGGCCGGGAGGTCGACGGTGCATGCCGACAGGACTCCCCCGGCGGCCGTCCGGGTCCACAGCGCCACGTGCACGGCGAAGTCGGCTCGCCCCTGGCCGTACTCCCACGTGCCGTCGAGCGGGTCGACGATCCAGACGCGGTCGGCACTCAGCCGCGCGAGGTCCTCGACGCCCTCCTCGGACAGCAGGTGGTCGTCGGGCCGCTCGGCGCGCAGCCGCGCGGCGATGAGGTCGTGGGCCGCGCGGTCGGCGGTGTCGCGCAGCTCGCGGCCGCGCTCCCGGTCGGTCGGGTCGAGGTCGCCGAACGAGGAACGGATGTCGAGCAGCAGCTCGCCGGCCGCACGCGCGACGTCGCGCGACAGTGCGGCATCGCCCTCGGGACCGGCGTAGGCGGACGTCATGTGTTGAAGCGGTTCTGCGCGCGCTCGAGGCCTTCGTGCAGGAGCAGCTCGACGGCGTCGGCAGCGTCCGACACGAGCAGGGGCAGCTCCTTGCGCTCGACCGAGCTCCACGGCTTGAGCACGAACTCCGCCGGGTCCTGGCGGCCGGGGGGCCGACCGATGCCGACGCGCACGCGGTAGAACTCGCCGCTGCCGGTGGAGCGTCGGATCGACTTGAGGCCGTTGTGCCCGTTGTCGCCGCCGCCGAGCTTGAGCCGCAGCGTGGTGAACGGGATGTCGAGCTCGTCGTGGATCACCACGAGCTGCTCCATCGGCACCTTGTAGAAGTCGAGCAGCCCCTTGACCGGCCCACCGGACTCGTTCATGTACGACGACGGCTTGGCCAGCACCGCGCGGTGGCCCTGGAGCCGCTCCTCCGCCACCTGCGCGTGCGCCCGCTTGTGCTTCGCGAACCGGCCGCGGGCCCGCTCGGCGAGCTCGTCGACGACGAGGACGCCGACGTTGTGCCGGGTGCCCGCGTAGTCGGGTCCCGGGTTGCCCAGGCCGACGACGAGCCAGGGCGCGGTGTCGGTGCTCACGGGACTGATCATCGCGCACCTCGCCGACCGCGCGGTGGTTGCCCGTTCACATACCCCCCGGGGTTTATGTCTGGCGCATCACATCGGACTGCTCAGCCGGTTATTCCCCCCGTCACGGGGGGAGGATGGGGCTGTAGGAGCCACACAGGTACCGCGCTCGTCCGACGCACCGGGGCAACCCGTCCCGGCTGCCGCGACCGGGTGCCGTGCCAAGGAGTCGCGATGAAGAACCTCGTCATCCTCGGCGGCGGAACCGCCGGAACGATGGCAGCGAACAAGCTGCGCAAGGCCCTCGACAAGGTCGAGTGGCAGATCACCGTGGTGGACCGCCACGACAAGCACGACTACCAGCCGGGCTACCTGTTCATCCCGTTCGGGACGTACACGCCCGAGGAGGTCACGAGGTCGAGGCGCAAGTACGTCTCCGACGACATCCCGATCGTCTACGGCGACATCGACCGCGTCGACGCCGAGGCGAGGACCGTGTCGCTCACGAACGGGACCGTGCTGCCGTACGACCAGCTCGTCATCGCCACCGGCGTGACGCCGCGGCCCGACCAGACACCCGGCATGGACGACGAGGGCTCGTGGTACGTCGACGTCTTCGACTTCTACACCCACGAGGGTGCGACGGCGCTGGCGAAGAAGCTCGAGACGTGGAAGGGCGGCAAGCTCGTCGTCCAGGTCGTGGAGATGCCGATCAAGTGCCCCGTGGCACCGCTGGAGTTCGTCTTCCTCGCAGAGTCGTTCTTCACTGAGCGTGGCATGCGCGACCAGGTCGAGATCACCTACGTCACCCCGCTGCCGTCGGCCTTCACCAAGCCGATCTGCTCGGAGCACATGGGCCACCTGCTCACCGAGCGCAAGATCGCCCTGGAGTCCGACTACATGGTCGAGCGCGTCGACAGCGCCGAGAAGATGCTCGTCTCGTACGACGAGCGCCAGGTGCCCTACGACCTGCTGGTCACCGTGCCGCTCAACATGGGCGCCGACTTCGTCGCGCGATCGGGCCTCGGCAACGAGCTCAACCTCGTGCCGGTCGACAAGCACACGCTGCTGTCGAGGACGTACGACGACATCTGGGCCCTCGGCGACGCGAACGACATCCCCGCCTCCAAGGCCGGCTCGGTCGCGCACTTCGAGATCGAGGTGTTCATCGACAACTTCCTCGAGCACATCGCCGGCAAGCCGCTCACCGGGTCCTTCGACGGGCACGCCAACTGCTTCATCGAGACCGGCTACGGGAAGGCGATGCTCATCGACTTCAACTACGACACCGAGCCGCTGCCGGGCAAGTTCCCGGTGCCGGGCGTCGGGCCGATGAGCCTGCTCAAGGAGACCAAGGTCAACCACATGGGCAAGCTCGCGTTCCGCTGGGCCTACTGGAACGTGCTCATGCCCGGACGTCCGATGCCCATCGGCGCCGCGATGTCCATGACCGGCAAGGACGTCCCGGTGGCCTGACCGCACACCCCATCGACTTCAGAACGCAACGAGGAGAACACCATGCCAGTCACCACCATCGAGGGCCACGAGATCCACGTGGACGCCGAGGGCTTCATGACGGAGTACGACGAGTGGACCGAGGAGCTCGGGAAGGCCCTCGCCGACGCGATCGGCGTCGAGTTGACCGACGACGCCTGGGGCCCGATCCGCTTCCTGCGTGAGGACTTCAAGGCCGAGGGCGGTCACACGCCGACGCTGCGCCGCGTCTCGACCGTCGGCGGCTTCGACACCAAGAAGCTCTTCGAGATGTTCCCCAAGAAGCCGGCCAAGAAGATGGCCTACATCGCCGGCCTGCCCAAGCCCGCCGGCTGCGTCTGACCCGCCGCCCCGCGAGTCACCGCCGACCCGTGCGTCGAGCATCCCCCTCAGCTCGCACTCCCGCGGTGGCTCGGCTCCCGAAGCCTTCACCCACTCTTCAAGGACGTGACCCCATGACCGCAGCCCAGGAAGCCATCATCCCGAAGTTCGACGACGACGACGCCGAGGGCGTGCGCAAGCTCGCCATCATCTGCTCCAAGGGCAACCTCGACATGGCCTACCCCGGGCTCATCCTGGGCAACGCGGCCATCGGCGAGGGCGTCGAGGTGCACCTGTTCTTCACCTTCTGGGGGATGGACATGATCATCCCGGGCCGGATGAACGAGCTGAAGTTCAGCCCCAGCGGCAACACCGCGATGCACATGCCGGTCGGTGACGTGCGCATCCCGCAGGCGCTGGCGCCGATGCCGGGCATGCAGCCCATGGCGACCAAGATGCTCAAGAAGCAGATCGCCGACCTCGGCGTCCCCGAGGTACCGGAGTTCCTCGCGCACATCGTCGCGAGCGGCGGGCACCTGCATGCGTGCCGCATGAGCGCCGACATGAACCACGTGACGCTCGAGGACCTCTACGAGGGCGTCGAGGACATCATCAACGCCTCGGACTTCATCGAGCTGACCGCGGGGGCGCAGCTGCTCTTCATCTAGCAGCCGCCCTCGGCTCCTACAGGCTCGCCCGCGTGCGGGGCGGCCGGCCGAGAAGCAGGACGGGCCCGTCCTCGCGGACGGGCCCGTCCTGGCATTCGGTGCTGCGCAGGCGTCGCGCGGCGTGGAGCGGCGTAGCGCTCAGGCCTCCTCGGCCTCGGCAGCGTCGTCGGCCGGCTCGGCGTCGTCGCCGAGGTGGGCCTCGAGGTCCATCTCGGGCGCGTGCGCCGCGGCCTCGAGCTCGGCCTCGTGGGCTGCCTCGGCCGCGGCCTCGGCGGCCAGACCGGCCTCGACGCGCTCCGCGGCCTCTGCCTTGCTGACGATGACGAGGTCGACGTGCTCGAGCACGCGCTTGACCGGGTCCTTCTGGACGTCGCGCGGGGCCACGAGGAGGGTCTTGCCCTCGATGGTGACCTCGAGCACGAGGCCCGGGTGGCGGAGCGCGAGAGTGAGCTCGTGGTCCGGGAGGGACACGTGCTGCGGCTCGGTGCCCTTGCCGTAGATGACCGCGGGGACGCGACCTTCACGGCGGGTCCGGCGCGCGGCGCCCTTGCCGAAGTCCGAGCGGGGAACCGCGGTGATGCTGACCTGAGCCACAACTACTCCTACGTCGATCGTCGCGCGCGTGAGAGGACGCGACAGTGGTGCGAGACCGGCGGTGATGCAACTCACCGCCGGAACGGGTGGGGTGCCGCGCCTCGCGGCGGGGCGGTCGGCGCCTCGACGTAGCGACGCGGGCGCGCGTGACCGCGCATCCGAGTCGATCACGGTCCGCAGCCCGAGGAACCTGCCCGGAGAACCGGGCCGACCCGAGCAGCGCACCCTCGCCGGGGAGCCTGCCGAGTCTAACGGCCGCGCCGACCATCCCCAAACCGGCCGGCGGCCGCCCCAAGATCACGACTCGTGGACACCCAAGTCAAAGAAACCGCTCTTGATCGTCCCCTAGGGGCGATCAAGAGCGGTTTCTTTGCGATTCCTGTCCTCTACTTGCGAGCTGAGGGCGTACGCCGTCGGGCTAGACGCGGTCGCCCTCGAACATGCTCGTCACGCTGCCGTCGGTGAAGACCTCCTGGATGGCCCTCGCGATCAGCGGCGCGACGGGGAGGATCGTCAGCTTGTCGAAGCGGCGGTCGTCGGGGATCGGGAGGGTGTCGGTCACGACGACCTCGCGGACCCGGCTGTTGGCGAAGCGCTCGACCGCGGGCCCGGACAGGATCGCGTGGGTGGCGGCGACGATGACGTCCCTCGCACCGTTGTCGAACAGCGCCTCGGACGCCTTCACGATGGTGCCACCGGTGTCGATCATGTCGTCGATCAGCACGCAGATGCGGTCCTCGACGTCGCCGACGACCTCCTGCACCTTCGCCTCGTTGGGCACGTCGGGGTCGCGTCGCTTGTGGATGATCGCGAGCGGGGCGCCGAGCAGGTCGGTCCAGCGCTCGGCGACGCGCACGCGGCCGGCGTCGGGCGACACGACGGTGATCAGGTTGCGGTCGGCGACGGACTCCGCGACGTACTTCACCAGCAGCGGCAGGGCGAACAGGTGGTCGACCGGGCCGTCGAAGAAGCCCTGGATCTGCGCGGTGTGCAGGTCGACCGCCATGAGGCGGTCGGCGCCCGCGGCCTGGAACAGGTCCGCGATGAGGCGCGCGGAGATGGGCTCGCGGCCGCGGTGCTTCTTGTCCTGACGCGCGTAGCCGTAGAACGGCATGATCACGGTGATCCGCTTCGCCGACGCGCGCTTGAGGGCGTCGACCATGAGCAGCTGCTCCATGATCCACTTGTTGATCGGCTCGGTGTGGCTCTGCAGCACGAAGGCGTCGCAGCCGCGCACGGACTCCTCGAAGCGCACGAAGATCTCACCGTTGGCGAAGTCGTAGGCCTGGGTGTCGACGAGGTCGACACCGAGCTCCTTCGCGACGTGCTGCGCAAGGTCGGGGTGCGAGCGGCCCGCGATGAGCACGAGCCGCTTCTGGCTGGTCTGGACGATTCCGGTCACTGCGGCTGCTCCTCGGGCGTGGCCGAATCCCGGTCGGCGGACGCCGATCCGGAGGTCTCTCGGGCGGCCCGGGCCGCCTTCGCCGCCGGGGAACCGGGGCGCCGTCGCTCCACCCAGCCCTCGACGTTGCGCTGGCGACCGCGCGCCACCGCCATCGCGCCGGGCGGGACGTCGTCGGTGATCACCGACCCCGCCGCGGTGTAGGCGCCGTCGCCGATCGTCACCGGCGCGACGAGCATGGTGTCGCTGCCGACGCGCACGTGGTCACCGACCGTCGTGCGGTGCTTCGCGACGCCGTCGTAGTTCACGAAGACCGTGGCGGCACCGATGTTGGAGCCCACGCCCACCTCGGCGTCGCCGATGTAGGACAGGTGCGGCACCTTCGACCCGTCGCCCACGACGGCGTTCTTGGCCTCGACGTAGGCACCCAGCTTGGCCTTCGCGCCGAGGCGCGTGCCGGGTCGGATGAAGGTGAACGGCCCGACCGTGGCGCCGGGACCGATCTCGGCGCCCGAGCCGTGGGTGCGGATCACGCTCGCGCCTTCGAGGACCACGACGTCGGTGAGGTCGGTGTCCGGGCCTACGACGGCTCCGGTCGCGACGCTCGTGCGTCCATGCAGACCGGTGTTGCGGTCGATCACGCAGTCGCGCTCGAGGACGACGTCGACGTCGATCCAGGTCGTCGCGGGATCGACGATCGTGACGCCGGCCCGCATCCACGCGGTCGAGACGCGGTCGCGCAGGCGCGCACGCGCCTCGGCGAGCTGCACGCGGTCGTTGACGCCGAGGATCTCCTCGGCGTCGGGCGCGGCCACCGCGGCGACCGCACGGCCTGCCGCGACGTGGAGGCCGAGGACGTCGGTGAGGTACTCCTCGCCCTGCGCGTTGTCGGTGGTGAACTGCCCGAGCGCCTCGCGGAGCGCGGCGACGTCGAAGGCGTAGACCCCGGAGTTGATCTCGCGGACCGCGCGCTGGGCGTCGTCGGCGTCCTTCTGCTCCACGATCCCGGTGACGTGACCGGTGGCAGGGTCGCGCAGCACCCGGCCGTAGCCGGTCGGGTAGTCGACGGTGGCCGTCAGCACGGTCGACGCCGCGCCCTCGGCCGCGTGCAGGTCGAGCAGGCGCCGCAGGGTCGCGGCGGTCAGCAGCGGGGTGTCGCCCGCGACGACGAGCACGGGACCGGACCCGAGGTGCACGCCGGACTCCGCGAGCCCCTCGAGCGCTACGCGCATCGCATGACCGGTGCCGTTCTGGACCTCCTGCACGACGGACAGCACGGACGGCGCGACCTCGGCCAGGTGGGCGACGACGCGGTCGCGGCCGTGGCCCACGACGACGACCGTGTGCTCGGGCTCGAGTGCTCCGACGGTTGCGAGGACGTGGCCGACGAGGGATCGACCGGCCACCTCGTGGAGGACCTTCGGGGTCGCCGACCGCATTCGCGTTCCCTCACCGGCGGCAAGGACGACGACGGCGGACGGGCGCGGGCTGCTCACGAGGGCGGCTGCTCTCCGGATGGCGGCGGGCGAGGCGTGGCACA
>JADGOZ010000146.1 GCA_017882705.1 Candidatus Nanopelagicales bacterium
AGGCACCCAGCGAACGAAAGCCTTGACCGGATTCCTCCACACCTACAACCATCACCGAGCCCACACCGCACTCGGAGGCCACCCACCGATCAGCCGTGTCGACCAAGTCGTAGGGCACTACACCTAGTCAGTCAGTGCCGAGGGGCTCCGGGCAGTAGAAGCGCTGTCGACCGCTAGCGGAGTGAACGAGGTCATGGTCAACCATCGGTTGCCCGCATGCCGGGCACGGCTGGTCAGTCAGGGGTTTGACCTTCGTGCCACCAGCCCGGAAGCCACCAAGCTGCGCCGGACCGAGATAGATCATGGTGACCCTATTCAGCCGATCGGAGATGCGGAACGCTCGCGCGCGCCAACGATCTCGACGCACCGACGCGGCCGAAGTAGGCCGACAACCCGGATCGTCCGCCGATCCGCTGGGCTCGACGCTCATCCTCACTCCTTTGATCCAGTCCAGTATGCCCCGACAAGGCCGCCGGTCAAACTGCTCGGCCGGGACGGACGGCTAGTCATCCGGCAGGGCTCGCCGTCCGGCAAATCGGTCTGCTCGTGGGGGCCCAGCGTGCCCGCGACCTGAGTTCCTCGTGGCGTCGTTGAGGGCGTCCGGGCGGCTCGTACGCGCCTCCTGGTGATCACGTCAATGGTCACAGACGTGGTCACAGAGCCTCGGGACATCAGTGGCCACCAGGGGTCACCAAGGGACACTCACTACCCTCTGACCTGCGACGATGCATCACGCGTCGCCACGCCTCGAGACCCTCTGTACGCGAGGCCTGGGAGTTCAAAGACCCACCCACCGTCGTGGATCTGACGCGCCGGTCGAGAGCGCGACTGGGTTCATCCTGGGTTCGAACGCCTGGCCAGCCCCCGAAACGAGCCGAACGACCGAAGCACAAGAACCCTTGTGCCCCAACACCTTCCGACCCTAGGTGGGAAAGTCCAACACGCCCTGAAACGGCTCAGGCCCGTCTTCTAATCCGCGGGTTCTGGGTTCGATCCCCAGGCGGCCCAACTGACAAGGTTGCCCCACCCGCGCAGACACGCGCGTTCCGCATCTGCTCTGTCACACGCTCCGTGAAGCCACGGCACCGCCACTCGATCAGGCTCTACTCGGGCGGGCCCCAGTAGAAGAGGTCGAAGCGGTCGGCGCTCGCGGCCATCGCCTCGGAGTAGGCGAAGGCTCCGTCGTAGAGCGCGTCGTCGATGATGATCCCGTCGAGCCCGTGCGGGACGAATTCGTGCAGGGCGTGCAGGTCGCTCAGGTGGGCGATCCCGCCTCGCGCCATCACGGGACGGCTCACGGTTGAGCAGAACTCCGCGAGCAGGTGACGGTCGTCGTGCTTCCAGTGGTGCGACTCGGCCTTGTCGGTGACGACGAACCGACCGGCACCGGCGCTCTGCAAGTGTCCCGCGATGTCGAGGACGTCCGGCGTGCGGATGTCGAGGCCGACGGCCAGCCGCTCGCTGCGCGATGCGACGACACCGAGCGCCCAGTCGAGGTCGTCCGCCTCGATGACGACACGGCTCGCGCCGGTGGCGAGGGCGGCCTGGAGCGTCGCGTCGTCGCGCACTCCGCCGGAGTACTGCAGGTGGGCACGGCTGCTCACGATGTGCTGGTGGTTCGCCGCGTGACCGTCGGCAGCGTCCTGATCCACCACGTGGATCCACGGCGCACCCTGGTTCGCCCACGCCGCGATGGCCTGTGCCGGCGTGCCCGTGCCCGCGGAGACGCCGTACTCGTTCGGTGGCATTCGCGTCTGCGATCCCGAGATCGTGACGACTGGCAGGAGTGCGAGCGGGTACTTGGCCATGGAGCGAACAGTAACGACGCCCGACCGCACGACGCGTCTCAGACCGGCGGTGCGCTCACGCTGTCGGTGCCGTCGGCCGTCGCGTCCAACGACGAGAGCCGACCGTCATCGAACCGCGTGCGCATGTGGGCGCCGTCGCAGAACGGCTTGTTGTCGGACGCCCCGCACCGGCACAGCACGGCTCGGTTGCGTACGGGGTACGGCGTCCCGTCCTCGCTCGTCACGGCGATGCCGCCCCGGAGCCAGAGACCGCCGCTCACCTGCGCAGCCGGGTCCTCGATGATCCCGATGCTCGGCGCGAGCTCAGGTTCGAGCTCCACGTCGCGCGCGTTCTTGTCGCGCACCACGAGACGCCCCGCGGGGCAGTGCGACGTCTCGTGCGCCGCGATGCGGCGCGCCTCGTCGTCCAAGGATCCGTCGACGGCAGCCCACGCATCACCATGACCGTCGCAGAACCGGGCGAGAGCGCAGAGCCCCTGGACGTCCGCGAGGCTCATCGTCGGCCCGTCGATCACCGCTGCCTGGGCGGCGTGCGTCGCGCGGCTCGCGGTCTCGGTGCCGTCGAAGCCGGCAGCGACGTGCGAGTCGTCGCAGAACGGCTTGTTCTGCGAGTGCCCGCAGCGGCAGAGCGAGAACCTGCGACCGGTCGTCAGCTCGTCGGCGCGCTTCCAGGTCCAGCTCTCACCCGTGTCGTCCTGAGCGATCACCTGGTGCTCGACCGTCACCGGTCCGGTGACGACGTAGGGCCCGTCGACGGTGACGACGACGGTGACGGGGGCGGGGTGGTCGCTCACGCGATGCTCCTCACGGACGGTCGCCGTCGGTCGGGTAGCACCAGATCATGAGGCATGAGGGCCCTGGGCGGGAGGGGCTGGCAGCGAGTTCGCGAGCCGGTTCACGCCGGGTGGAACCACCGAACGGCGCGGAGACGACGAAGGACCGGGGCGACTCGCGCCCCGGTCCTTCGTACGAGCCGACTACTCGGACGCGGGAGCGTCTTCCTCGACGACCTCGTAGACGTCGACGACCTCGCCGTTCTCGTCCAGGGTCGCGAGCGCGTCGATGGTGCCGTCGCCGTCCACGTCGACGAGCAGGATGTCGGGGGTTCCGTCGCCGTCCTCGTCGATGGCCGTGACCGTGCCGCCGTCCTCGGTACGGGTGATGACGGCGTCGACCTTGCCGTCGCCGTCCACGTCGACCAGCACGACGTCGGGGGTTCCGTCGCCGTCCTCGTCGATGGCGACGACGGTCGAGCCGTCCTCGCTGCCCGCGATGATGATGTCGACCGTTCCGTCGCCGTCCACGTCGACGTACGTCACGGTGTCGCCCGCCTCGTCGACCGTGACGACCGCGTCGACGGTGCCGTCGCCGTCGATGTCGACCAGGGCCACGGCCTCGATGGCCGACTCGGCGGCCTCGGTGTTCTCGCTCATGGAAGTCGTCCTCTCGCTCGGTCCTGCCCCGCGAGCGCGGGACGATGTCAGGACGCGACCGTAGGGCAGAGGCGCCGGAGCCCAGACGGCAGGTCCGCGACGGCCGCCGGGCAGTGGGTCCAGCCGATGAGACTCGCGAGTCGCCGGGGAGTACACCTGGGGTGTCGGAGGTGGCGCACAGCTTGGCCCTCGGCGTCCTGGCCCGGGCACGCCGCCTCGAGGAGGGTCCATGACCGGGCGACGTCGTACCGCCGAGCCGTACCGCATCAAGATGGTCGAGCCGCTGCGCGTGACCACGCCCGAGCAGCGCGCGACGGCCATGGCCGAGGCGGGATGGAACACATTCCTGCTCCGCAGCGACGACGTGTACATCGACCTGCTCACCGACTCCGGCACGTCGGCGATGTCCGACCGGCAGTGGTCGGCCCTGATGATGGGCGACGAGGCCTACGCCGGCTCGCGCTCGTTCTTCGCGCTGGAGCGCGCCGTCCAGGAGGTGTACGGCTTCCCGTACGTCGTGCCCACTCACCAGGGTCGCGGGGCGGAGCACCTCATCTCGCAGATCCTCATCAAGGACGGCCAGTACACGCCCGGGAACATGTACTTCACGACGACTCGGCTGCACCAGGAGCTCGCGGGCGCGCAGTTCGTCGACATCATCGTCGACGAGGCGCACGACACCACAGACCGCAGTCCCTTCAAGGGCAACGTCGACCTGCTCAAGCTCGAGCACCTCATCGACGAGGTCGGCCCGGCGCAGATCGCCTACGTCAGCCTCGCCGTCACCGTGAACATGGCCGGCGGCCAGCCGGTGAGCCTGGCGAACCTGCGCGCGGTGCAGGACCTCTGCCGCCTTCACGGCATCCTGGTGTGGGGCGACGCCACCCGCTGCGCGGAGAACGCCTACTTCATCCAGCAGCGCGAGCCGGGCTACGCCGATCACTCTGTCGCCGACATCCTCCGGCAGACGATGGACTGCTTCGACGGCATCACCATGTCGAGCAAGAAGGACAACCTCGTCAACATCGGCGGCTTCCTCGCGATGCGCGACGAGGCGATCCTGCAGCGCGCGCGCGAACTCGTCGTCGTCTACGAGGGCATGCCCACCTACGGCGGTCTCGCGGGTCGTGACATGGAGGCCATCGCCGTCGGCATCCACGAGATGGTCGACGACGCCTACATCGCCGACCGCGTGCGGCAGGTCGACTACCTCGGCCAGCAGCTGCTCGACGCCGGCGTGCCGATCATGGAGCCGGTCGGCGGCCACGCCGTCTTCCTCGACGCGCGGCGCTTCCTCAGCCACCTCGACCAGGAGCAGTTCCCTGCCCAGACGCTCGCCGGCCACCTGTACGTCGACTCCGGGGTGCGCTCCATGGAGCGCGGCATCGTCTCCGCGGGTCGGGACCCGAAGACCGGGGCCAACCGCACCCCGAAGCTCGAGCTCGTGCGCCTCACGATCCCGCGCCGGGTCTACACCGACCGGCACATGGACGTGGTGGCCGACTCGGTCATCGACCTCTACGAGCGCCGGGAGAGCATCTCCGGCCTGGAGATGCTCTACGAGCCGCCGTCCCTGCGCTTCTTCACCGCGCGGTTCGCGACGCTGTGAGGGACGCCGGGATCAGGCGTAGAACTCCATGAGGCCGACGACGCTGCCGGCCGCGGCACCCAGGACGAACACGAGGAACGGGATCCAACCCATGAACTTCGGCATGGCCCCATCCTCGCGCGCCGCTACCCCGGCGCGCACGCCAGGGGCGCGAATGACCCCGGCGTGCGCGCGGGCTCAGCCGGTGAGGGTGAGGGTGGCCACCAGCGGCAGGTGGTCCGACGCGGGCACGGTGCCGATGGCGACGTCGCCCACCTCGATTCCCAGCAGCCCGACCGCACCGACCCCGGGGTAGCTCCAGTCCTCCCCGATGACGTAGAGGATGGGATACAAGGTGCGCAGCACCGGCGCGACGGCCACCACGAGCAGGGCGACCAGCACCAGCGGGAGCACCGGTCGTGCCGACAGGGCAGGGTTCTGCGCCTCGGAGGCTCCCGCGTGCGGAGTCTCGGGCGGCTCGGTAGGAGTCATGACCGCCTCCACGGACACACCAACGCTACGCGCGGTGAGGCACGGGGGGCCCGCCCGAGGGCGGGCTCGTGACGTCGGCCGAGGCCGACGACGGTGTCAGTGGGTGATGACCTCGCCGGGGACGACCCGCGGGTCGTCGGCGGCGGCCACGTGGCCGACCTCCCACATCCGGTACGCCGAGGTCGCTCCCAGGACGGACGCGATGAGCCACGCCGCGACCGCGGCGTCGTCGGCGAGGCCGGGGATCGTGAGGATCGCCTCGGGGAGGAGGTCGACCGGCGACACGATGTAGAGCACGGCGCCGAGCATGAGCAGCAGGCGTCCGCGGCTGAGGCCGTCGTAGTCGCCCGTGAGCACGTCGCGCACCATGCGCGGGATCGAGGCCATCCGGGCCATGAACCCGGTGGGGCCGTCCTGCATCGCCGCCGCAGCCGCCGCGGCCGCAGCCGCCTTGCGCCCAGTGCTGGCCATGGTTCCTCCGTGAGAGATCGTGCGCTCGACCGGACAGTCGCCGGCCTCGCGGCCAGGGTTCCCGCTCCGCGGGGTCGCCAAACCCCGGGTTACGTCGAGGCCGCCGCCCGCGCCTCGATGAACGCCGCGACGGCGCGGTCGACGTCCTCGTCGGTGTGCGCGGCGGAGAGCTGCACGCGGATGCGGGCCTGGCCCTGCGGCACGACGGGGAACGAGAAGGCGACGGCGTAGACGCCGCGGGCGAAGAGCTCCTCGGCGACCCGGCCGGCCACGATCGCGTCGCCGAACATCACGGGCACGATGGGGTGCGACCCGGGGAGCAGGTCGAAGCCCGCGACCGTCATGCCGGCACGGAACCGCGCGGCCGCGGCATGGACCCGCTCGCGCAGGTCGGCCGAGGTCTCGAGGATCTCGAGCACGGTGATCGACGCCGCCACGATCGGCGGCGCCACGGAGTTGGAGAACAGGTACGGCCGCGCGCGCTGCTTGAGCAGCTCGACGACCTCGCGGCGCGCGGCGATGTAGCCGCCGGACGCTCCGCCGAGCGCCTTGCCGAGCGTGCCGCTCACGATGTCGACGCGATCGGAGAGGCCGAACAGCTCCGGCGTACCCCTGCCGGTCGGGCCGACGAAGCCGACGGCGTGCGAGTCGTCGACCATGACGAGCGCGTCGTGCTTGTCGGCGAGGGCGCAGATCTCGTCGAGCGGTGAGAGATAGCCGTCCATCGAGAACACGCCGTCGGTGACGATGAGTCGGTAGCGCGCGTCCTTCGCCTCGACGAGCCGGGCCTCGAGCTCGGCCATGTCGCGGTTGGCGTAGCGCAGTCGCCGCGCCTTGCAGAGGCGCACGCCGTCGATGATCGACGCATGGTTGAGGGCGTCCGAGATGACGGCGTCGCGCTCGTCGAGCAGCGCCTCGAAGACGCCGCCGTTCGCGTCGAAGCACGAGCCGAACAGCACGGCGTCCTCGGTGCCGAGGAACTCCGCGAGCCGGTGCTCGAGCGTGCGGTGGATCGTCTGCGTGCCGCAGATGAAGCGCACCGAGGCCATGCCGTAGCCCCACTCGGTGAGGGCGGCCTGCGCGGCGGCGAGCACGCGCGAGTCGTCGGCGAGGCCGAGGTAGTTGTTGGCGCACAGCACGAGCACGTCGCGACCCGCCTCGTCGACGACGTGCGTGCCCTGCGGCGAGGCCATCGTGCGCTCGGGCTTGTAGACGCCCGTCTCGCGCATCTGGTCCATCCGCGCGGTGAGCTCGGCCCGCAGGCCGTCCAAGGTCGAGGCCGTCGTCATCGCGCCACCTTCCGTCCGGGGACCTGCGTCACGAGCACCGTCACTCCCACGAGATCACGACCTTGCCACCGTGGCCGCTCGCGGCGGTCGCGAAAGCCTGCTCCCACTCGGTGAAGTGGAATCGGTCGGTGATGACCGGCGAGATGTCGAGCCCCGCCTGCACGAGCACCGACATGGCGTACCACGTCTCGAACATCTGCCGACCGAAGATCCCCTGCACCGTGAGCATCGAGTGGATGACACGGTCCCAGTCGAACTCGATCGTGGTCGACGGCAGGCCGAGGAGCGCGATGTCGCCGCCGTGCGCCATCGACGCGATCATCGAGTGCAGCGCGGCCGGAGCGCCCGACATCTCGAGTCCTACGTCGAACCCCTCGACCATCCCGAGCTCGTGCATCACATCCTCGAGCGAGGTGCTCGTGACGTCGACCGCGCGCGTCACCGCGCCCATCGAGCGTGCGAGCTCGAGCCGCTCCGGGCTGATGTCGGTGATGACCACGTGCCGCGCTCCCGCATGCCGCACGACCGACGCCGCCATCACGCCGATGGGTCCCGCCCCCGTGATGAGCACGTCCTCGCCGAGGACGGGGAAGGCCAGCGCGGAGTGCACGGCGTTGCCGAACGGGTCGAAGATCGCGGCGACGTCGGGGTCCACGGGGAGCCGGTGGCGCCACACGTTGGTCGCGGGCACGGCGACGTACTCCGCGAACCCGCCGTCACGGTCGATGCCGATGCTCACGGTGTTGGGGCAGAGCTGACGGCGACCCGCGAGGCAGGATCGGCAACGACCGCAGACGATGTGGCCCTCGACGCTCACCAGGTCGCCGACGTCGACCGTGTCGACGCCGCTGCCGAGCGCCTCGACACGGCCCGCGATCTCGTGACCGAGGACCACGGGTGGCTTCACCGCGCTCTGCGCCCACGCGTCCCACGAGCGCACGTGCAGGTCGGTGCCGCAGATCCCCGTGCGAAGCACCCGGATGAGCACCTCGCCGGCGTGCACCTCGGGCTCCGGCACGTCGCGCAGCCACAGCCCCGGGGCCGCCTCCGCCTTCACCAACGCCTTCATGTCCTGATCCCTCCGGCCGGCCCGTCCGTCACGTGCCCACCCTTCCACCTGTGCGAGCCAGAAGCGCACGGTCCCGTCGGGCCGTCCTCGAGGTACTACGACGTAGGTGCGATGGCGGCTCCGACCTGGTCCCGCGGAGAGTGCGGAGCAGACAGGAACCCGCCCCACCCCACCTCAGGAGGCACGTCATGACCACCCGCACCCGCACCGTCGCCCTGAGCACCGTCACCGCTGCCGCGGTCGTCGCCGGGACGCTCGGCGCCTCAGTGCCTGCCGAGGCCAAGAGCCGCGTCGTCAGCGCGAAGGCGCACTGCACCACGACGCACACCATCGGCGCCCTCAAGGCCAAGAGCAGCAACGGCCGCATCGAGGTCGAGCTCGAGGTCGACTCGAACCGCAACGGCCAGCGCTGGACCTACACGCTCAAGCGCAACGGCGTCCTGCAGGCATCGGGCGCGCGCCTCACCCTCGCGCCGAGCGGCTCGTTCACCGTGACCAAGCGCGTCACGAACGCGGCCGGCGTGGACCGGATCGTCGCCGTCGCGAGGAACGCCCGCACCGGCGAGGTCTGCACCGCCACCGTGCGCTACTGATCCCGGTACGACGGAAGGGCCTCTCGGCGAGATCGAGGGGCCCTTCCGTCATCGCACCTGCCGACGCCGGGATGCGTCGCTCCGCGCGGTCTTCCGGGTCACTCGGCCGGGAGGTGCTCCTGCGCCCAGAGCGCGGCGCTGGTGCGGTCCTGGACGCCGATCTCGCGGAACACGCGACCGAGGTGGGCCTTCACCGTGCGCTCGCTGATGCCGAGACGCGTACCCACCTGCTTGTTCGCGAGGCCCTGCGCCACGAGCCGCAGGACGTCCTTCTCGCGTGCGCTCAGTCCGTCGGACGGCGACGCGGTCGTCGCGCTCGGCAGCAGGGCGCGGGCCACGCGCGGGTCGAGCGGGGCGTGCCCCTCGGCCGCGGACCGGATCGCGGCCAGCAGGTCGCGCGGGTCGCAGTCCTTGAGCAGGTACCCGACCGCACCCGCCTTGAGCGCCTCGGTGACGCGCGGCTGGTCGGAGAACGAGGTCAGCACGACGACGACGCTCTCGGGACGCTGCCGCAGCAGCTCGCGGGTCGCCTCCACCCCGTCCATGCCCGGCATCGAGAGGTCCATGAGGACGACGTCGGGCTGGAGCTCGGCGGCGAGCTCGACGGCCTGCCGACCGTCGGCAGCCTCGCCGACGACGTGCAGGTCCCCGGTGCCGTCGATGAGCACCGTGAGTCCCGAGCGGACCATCGCGTGGTCGTCGACCACCAGCACGCCCGTCATGACCGCGGCACCGTCAGACGCCAGCTCGTCCCCTGGCCCGGCGCGGCCGCGAGCTCGAGCCGTGCCCCGGAGCGAGCGGCGAGATCCGTCATCACCTGCACGCCGACGTGGCCCTCCGGCGGGTTGTCGAGCATGTCCTGGGCCACGAAGCCCCTCCCGTCGTCGGTCACGGTGAGCACGACGTCGGACCCCGACGTCGTCAGCTCCATTACGACGTGGCTGGCAGCCGCGTGCTTGGTCGCGTTGCGCAGGCACTCCTGCGCGACCCGGTACACGAGCCGCTCGCCGTCCTCGTCGAGACCGGTCCGGTCGCCCGGCGGGAGCACGACGTCCACCTCGATGTCACGGGTGCGTGCGGTGGTCGCGAGGTCGGACAGCACGGCCGCGAGGCCGGACGACGCGAGGCTCGGCGGGTAGATGTCGACCAGGAGCGAGCGGAGCCCGCCGATCGTCCCGCGTACGGCGGCCGCCGCGCTGCGCAGCATGCGGCCGAGGTCGCTCTGGCCGTCGGCGTCCGCCTTCTCGGCCGCGCCCGACACCGCGAACGACGCCGCGGCGAGCTCCTGC
Source organism: Candidatus Nanopelagicales bacterium (assembly GCA_017882705.1). Classification (GTDB taxonomy): domain Bacteria; phylum Actinomycetota; class Actinomycetes; order S36-B12; family CAIYMF01; genus Longivirga. Next base: position 10,033 of record JADGOZ010000146.1, read on the forward strand.
ACGACACCGTCGTGCAGGGTCGCGGCGATGCGGCTGCGCTCGGCGGTCGATGCGTCGACCGCGTGCTCGAGGAGCGCGACTCGCTGGTCCTGCACCGCCTGCACGCGATCGAGCAGCCGCCAGATGATCGGGAGCATCAGCACGAGCAGCAGAAGCAGGCTCGTCACGGTGATGCCGGCGAAGCCGCGCCACAGCGCACCGGTACGCGCTGCGACGGTGTCGTAGGGCAGGTAGGTCTCGAAGAGCAGCGGCGAACCGTGGGGCGTCCACACCGGCCGGTAGACCTCGAGCAGCTTGCTGTCCTGGGACTCGAACCGGTTCTCCGGCTTGGACAGGTCGCTGACCTCCGCGCGGGTCGTGGCCGTGGCCAGCACCGCGCGCTCGTCGTCGCCGAGGTCGAACGTCGAGCCGACCACGCGCGGCTCGTCGGAGTAGAGCACCGTGCCGTCCGGCTTCCAGATCTTCACCCGCACGACCGACGGCCCGAGGACCCTGGCCCGCACGACCTGGTCGAGCCTGGCGTAGGACTGCGGAGACCCGGTGAGCAGGCCGTCCTCGAGGGCCGGCTGCACGGTCGACTCGGCGAGCAGGTCGGTCATGGCGGCGGCGTCGTTGACCGCCTCGCGCTCGGCGACGTTGCGGCTGGCGTAGGCGCCGCCGACTGCGACCACGGCCAGGACGACGAGCGCGGCCGCGACGAGCTGGAGGAAGACGCGACGCATCCGCAGCGGAGGGCCCGCGAGGTCGGTCCCACCGTCGTCGTCGACGAGCATGAGCCAGCGGCGCCCGACCTCGCCCTCGCGCGACGGCACCGCCGGGCGCGGGGCGCTGCCGGCGGTGCTGTCGTCAGATCGAGTGGTCACGTGCATCCTCGTCCGGTCGGGTCGATGCCCGGATCACTGGTGACCGGAGCCGTCGTTGCTGCCGCCGTGGCGGCCGGTGGCGCTGCTGCCGCCCCCCGAGTGTCCACCCTTGTCGTCCGACGGCGAAGCCGAGGCGACGCGCGTCGCGGTGCTCGAGGAGTGGTGGGTGCCGTCGTCCGACGTGCGGGTGGCCTGCTGGCTGGCGCCCTTGTCGTCGCCGGGCTCGGCGTGCGCGCCCTGGCCGCCCTTGTCGTCGCCCGGCTCGGCGTGGGCGCTCTGGCCGCCCTTGTCGTCGACGATGGGCGTCGTGCTGGGGGTGGCCCGGCTGTCGTCCCCCGGCTCGGCGCTCAGGGTCGTGCCGTCGTCGCTGAGCAGGATGGCGTGGGCCGGGACCCGGACCGACACGCCCTGGGCGAAGGAGGCGTTGCCGGCCAGTCCGATCGCGGCGGGGACGGCGGCGATGGCGACGGCGGTGGCGAAGATCGCGATGCGGTTCATGGGTGCTCCTCGTGGTGGCTGGAACCCGGTGGGCTCGACTGGTGACCATCTGACGGGAGCGGAGGTCGCGCGCACCATCGGACCAAGGTCGTAGTACCAGTCGCACGCCCCCTGGCCTGCGACGATGCCCTCGCGCAGGCGGCGCACCAGGCGTGCCGGCATGCTCCGGGACGGCGCGGCCGTTCACGCGGGCGCACCGACCTGCTCGACGCCGAGGGCTCGGCCATCGCGGTCGTGGAGCTCACCGGCGACCAGGGCTTCGCGAGCGCCGAGCTGCTCGTGCGTCTCGTGCTCGATGACACGACCCCGACGCGCTGGCGGATCCTGGACCTGCGTCGCGTCACCCGGGTCGACACCGCGGGCGCCGCCCTGCTCGACGGCCTCGTCCGCCAGCTCACCGAGGGCGGCGTCGCCGTGGCGCTCGTCGAGCCGCGCGCCGACACCGCCCGGGCCGCGGTGAAGCACGTCGAGGCGCAGCGATTCACCGACCCCTACACCGCGCTCGAGTGGGCGGAGACGGCGCTCCTCGCGAGCCACGGCCTCGGCGACGAGCTCCCCGAGGGACTCGTACCCCTCAAGCAGCAGGACCTCCTGCACGGTCTCGGCACCGACGTCGTGGCCGAGATCGAGTCGCGGACCCGGACGCAGGTCTTCCATGCGGGGACCGTGCTGTTCGAGGAGGGCGCCCCGGCGGACGGGCTCTACTTCATCGGCGCCGGCCAGGTCAGCGCCGACATCCGCACCCGGTCGGGACCGCGCCGGAGGCTCTCGACCATCGCGGCGGGTTCGTCGTTCGGCGAGCTCGCCATCGTCGACGGCCTGCCCCGCTCGACCCGGATCAGCGCCCTCGAGCCCACGATCTGCTTCATCCTCACCCCCGAGGGCTACGCCGAGCTGCACGAGCAGGCGCCGGCCGCCTGTGCCGAGCTGACCCGGGCGATCGCCCGCTCGCTCTCCCAGCGCCTGCGCTACTCCACGGCCGACGTCGCCGCCTTCGAGGAGACCTGACGGCGGCTCCTCCCTCTCAGCCCGCGCACATCGGGCTCGCCTACCCTCGCGCGGTGCCGACCGACCTCTTCACCCGGATCAACGACTTCGCCGTCAGCACGCCGTGGCTGCACGCCCCGATGACGGCCTACGCGTCGCTGGGTCTCGTCCTGTTCGCCGGCCTCCTGGTGATCGGCTGGTGGCTCGCCCGAGACCGTGACGACCGCGTCATGGCCTCGGCCCTGCTCGCCCCGGTCGGAGCGGTCGTCGCCGTGGTGCTCCAGCAGCCGCTGATCCAGTGGGCCGGGCACGCCCGCCCGTTCGTGGTCCACCCGGACGCCCTCGTGCTCGTCTCGCGGTCCACCGACGCGTCCTTCCCCTCCGACCACGCCTGCGTGGTCGGAGCCGTCACGGCGGCGCTGTTCCTGGTGGACCGCCGCCTCGGCGCGATCTCCGGCGTGCTCGCGCTCCTCATGGCGTTCGCCCGGGTCTACGTCGGGGCGCACTGGCCGGCCGACGTGCTCGCCGGCCTCGTGTTCGGTGCGGCAGTCGCGTCGGCCGTCGTGCTCGTGCTGCGGCCGTGGGTCGCCCGCCTGGTCGGCCGGATCCGCAGCACCCGGCTCGCCGGCCTGCTCGGAGTCCCGGCCGCCTGACCCCTGCCGGGTGGGCCCGGAGCCAGGACGAACCCTGGACGTCGTTGTCCGTTCCTTGGATGAGCGCCGGATGAGAAGAGGCTTCCCTTCCCGCACAGTGGTGGCATCACGGACCTCCTCCACAGTCGAAGGCACTGACATGAACCTCAAGCTCGCGCTCCCCCTCGCGGTCGCCGGCGTCTTCATGGGCACCACGGCCGCCTTCGCGACCACGCAGGCCATCGCACCCGTGTCGGGCTCCACGGCGGACGTCGTGACGCCTCCCGCCGGCACCCCCACGGCGACCGAGTCGACCGAGCCCACCGAATCGGCCGAGCCCACCCAGTCGGCGGAGCCCACCGAGAGCGCCGAGCCGGCGGAGTCCGCCGAGCCGACCCGCTCGGCAGAGCCGACCGAGACCGCGTCCGCCATGCGCACCGAGGACGCCAACCACGAGAACCAGTCGGCGAACGACGCCGACGCCCAGGACGCGACCGAGGGTGACGATCACGGCTCGGGCTCCACCGCGGCTCCCACCCAGGACGGCGGTCACGGCGGCAACGGCTCCGGCGACGGTGGGAACGGCGGCTCCGGGAACGGCAGCTCCGGGAACGGCAGCTCCGGGAACGACGACTAGGACCACACCACCTGCGTCAGCACGGGTCCCCCACGCCGTGCTGCCGCGAGGCCCCGCCGCATCCCCCTGCGGCGGGGTCTCACCTCTTCCTCGTCCAGGGGCCGCTCGGGGGAGCGCGGCCATCAGCCGGAGGGACAGACCTTGAGCAACACGCAGACGTGGAGTGCCCAACCGTGGCATAACCAGAGGGTGAAGCACGCGACGCCGCACCCCCCACGGCGCTGGTTCGGGCTGCGACGGGCTCCGAAGAAGCCGGAGACCGTCGTCGATCTGCGCGAGGTCCTGCCCCCGCCGCTCGGCGACGACCCCGAGAGCGTGATCGCGCGCCTGGCGCGTCTGCGCGACGCGGGGCTCATCACGAACGCCGAGTTCGAGAAGGAGCGCCGCCAGCTGCTCGGCAGCGACGACACCGCGCGCTGAGGCCCCGAGCCGTCGGCGTACGACTCCGGAGAACGGCAGAAGCCCCGGACCGCGAGCGGTCCGGGGCTTCATGCGTGTCAGGTCAGGCGGCGGGGCCGTGGCCCTCGAGGTGCGGGTGCGGGGTGAGCGGCATCGCGAGCACGTTCTCCTCCAGCAGCTCGGACTCGACGTCCTCGGCCCTGATGGAGTGCCGCATGGCGTAGACGATCAGGCTGCCGACGACCGCGACGAGCAGACCGACGGAGATCCAGGCCAGCGCACCCGGCAGCTGCGTCACCTTGAAGACGCCGAAGGCCAGCACGATCGTGGTGGGCAGCGTGATGATCCACGCCAGCACCATCTCGCCGACGACCTTGAGGTTGATGCCCATCCCGGAGCCGACACCGGCGCCGGCGACGGAGGAGGCGGCCGCGTGGGTGGTGGAGATCGGCACGCCGAGGCCGGTCGCGCCGAAGATCGAGGTGACGGCGCCGATGTTGGCGGCGACGCCCGACGCCGCGTGCAGCGTCGTGATCTTCAGGCCCATCGTCTCGATGATCTTCCAGCCGCCCCAGACCGTGCCGAACGCGATGGAGCCGTACGCCGCGACCTCGACCCAGGTCGGGACCGCGATGTTGCCGTCGGCGCCCGCGGCCAGGTGGCCGGTGCCGACCAGCAGCGCCGCGATGACGCCCATCGTCTTCTGCGCGTCGTTCGCGCCGTGGCCGAAGGACACCGCGCCGGCCGAGACCAGCTGCAGCCACTTGAACGGCTTGGCGTTGTCCGGGAGGTGGAACACGTTGCGCACCGCGGCGACCAGGAACATCGCGAGGAACGCGATGCCGAAGGCGACGAGCGGGCTGGCGACGATCGCGATGAGGGTCTTCGTCACGCTCGGCCAGCTGATGGCGTCGACTCCGCCGGCGGCGAGTCCCGCGCCGACGAGGCCGCCGATGAGCGCGTGGCTCGAGGACGACGGCATGCCGACCCACCACGTGGCGTAGTTCCAGGCGATGGCTGCGAACAGCGCGGCGAAGACGACCGCGATGCCGGTGACGTTCGCGTGCACGGTCTTGGCCACCGTGTTGGCCACGGCCGTGCCGACGATGAACACCGCGGCGAAGTTGAAGAAGGCGGAGAACCACACGGCGGCCTTGGCAGGCAGCGCCCGGGTCGCCACGACGGTCGAGACCGAGTTGGCCGCGTCGTGGAATCCGTTGGTGAAATCGAACAGGAGAGCGAGCGCCACGACTGCGATCAGGGCGGTCAACGTGAGGTCCACACGGGTTCCCTTGCGTCGAGGGCGGCCACGCTGACCGTCCCGGCAGCACCCATGATGACGACCCCCAAGAGGGTGTCTAGCGCGTGGAGTGAACGACGGGCAAACGAACGGTGAACGGCCCCCGGGTGGGGGCCGTTCACCGTTTTCGCGCCGATTCCGGGTGAGGTGACCCTCACCCGACGCCCAGGACCTGGGTGATCGGGTCGTAGGCGAAGTAGATGACGAAGGCCACCGAGACGACCCAGAGCAGGGCCGGCACCTCCCGGGCCTTGCCGTTGAACGCCTTGATCAGGACGTAGGTGATGAAGCCGGCTCCGATGCCGTTGGTGATCGAGTACGTGAACGGCATGAGGACCATGGTCAGGAACGCGGGGATGCCGATCTCGTAGTCGGTGAAGTCGATGTGCCGGATCTGGGTCATCATCAGGAACCCGACGATGACGAGGGCCGGGGTCGCGGCCTCGTGCGGCACGATCGTGACGAGCGGCGAGAAGAACATCGCGACGAGGAACAGCGCGCCGGTCGCGATCGAGGCGATGCCGGTGCGCGCACCCTCGCCGACACCCGACGCCGACTCGATGTAGCTGGTGTTGCTCGACGTGTTGGCGACACCTCCGGCGACCGCGGCGAGGGAGTCGACGAGCAGGATCGCCTCGAAGTGCGGCACCGTGCCGTCCTCGTTGAGGATCTCGCCCTCGTTGGCCAGGCCGAAGACGGTGCCCATTGTGTCGAAGAAGTCGCTGAGCATCAGCGAGAAGACGGCGAGCGCGGCCGCCACGAACCCGATGGCGGAGAAGCCGCCGAACAGGCTGACGTGACCGATGGCCCCGAAGTCCGGCGTCGCCGCGATCGACGACGGCCACTTCGGGACGTTGAGGCTCCAGCCGTTGGGGTTCACGATCTTGCCGTCGGGACCGGTCTGCGGCCCGACCTTCGCGATGGCCTCGATGATGACCGACAGCACAGTGCTGGCGACGATGCCGATGAGGATCGCGCCGCGCACCTTCTTCGCCACCAGGATCGCGGTGAGCAGCAGCCCGAACACGAACACGAACGCCGGCCAGCCGCGCAGCGCGCCGTTGGTGCCGAAGGTGATCAGCGGTACGCCGGTGCGCGTGATGCCGGCGTCGACGAAGCCGATGATCGTGATGAACAGGCCGATGCCGACGCCGATGGCGTACTTCAGCTGCTCGGGCACCGCGTGGAACACGGCCGTCCGGAAGCCCGTCACCACGAGGATCGAGATGAGGATCCCCTCGAGCACGATGAGGCCCATCGCGTCGGCCCAGGTCATCTGCGGCGCGAGCGCGAACGCGACCACGCCGTTGATGCCCAGTCCAGCGGCGAGGGCCACGGGGAAGCGCCCGAAGACGCCCATCGCGATCGTGATGAGCCCGGCGCACAGCGCCGTCGCCGCGGTCACCTGCGCGATCGACGTGACGACGTTGCTGCCGCCGATGAACGCGCCCGTCTCGTCCTTCGCCGTCCCGATGATGAGCGGGTTGAGGATGACGATGTAGGCCATCGTGAAGAACGTGACGAGGCCGCCGCGGATCTCACGGCCGTTGGTCGACCCGCGGGCCGAGAGGTGGAACCAGCGATCCCAGGAGGTGGTGGCGCTGGCGGGGGCGTCGACGGCCATGGGGGTCCCTTCCGGACATGGCGGGGTGCTGAAATGCGCCCGAGGCTAACGGCAGGTGAACGCCGGCAGAAGGGGTTTGTCGCTACCTGTCACAGGGAGTCTCCAGGTAAGTCATGAACGCCGGAAATCTTTGCCCCGCAACGCATCCGCGCGCACAACGCAACGAGGCCCCTCGAAGTATGAGTTCGAGGGGCCTCGCCAGCGACCGTCGGCCCGACCCGGGCAAGCCCGGGTCTTGCCAGACCCGCGGGTGTCACCGCAGCCACTGCGTTGCGTCCGGCGAACCGGCCACCGCGCGAGCGGATGGTCTCCCGACCGGTCCTGACGCTCCCCTGCGCTGACACCCGCAGCCGGTGAGGTTGCCCCCTCCGGGATGGACCGCCGTTCTCCGATCGAGCCGCTTCCCTCCGCGGCTCCCGGCCCCGAGTTGCCCCGGTGCCGTTCCCCGCCTCGTTCGGCGTGGGGCAATGTCTAGTCGCGCGAGTGCAACCCCCACAAGGGGTTTCGCCGATGAATTCTTGTGCACAGGAGTGCACACAGGGTCGTCCACAGGACTGTGTGCTCAGCGGGGTCGTCGTACACACCCCTGTTGACAACTTTCGTGGATAACTCGCGGTGTCGGCCCGCACGTCACTGGCGTAACTGTGCACCTGGGACGGCCCAGGTCAGCACTTACGCCAGTGACGTGGGGACCAGGTCGGCGAGGAGTCCCGCG
>JADGOZ010000147.1 GCA_017882705.1 Candidatus Nanopelagicales bacterium
CGAGATCTACACGGGTCTCGGCCTCGGCTCCTACGCCTGACGGCCCCGCCGTCGCATCGGCACCGCGTCGACGGCCCGGGTGAGGCAGGATCGCCGCATGGGGCGATCAGTCACGGTCATAGGGCGAGGTCGAGCGACGGCGGCGTACGACGAGGCGACGCTCCGGCTCGCCGCGTCGGCGCGAGCGACGAACCCGAGCGACGCCACCGCTCGCGCGACCTACGCCATGGCTCAGATGCGTGACGCCGTGCTCGCCGCTGGAGCTGACGCGTCGGCGCTGACGACCACCAACGTCTCGCTGAACCCCGTGCACGACCCGTGGCCGACCGTCGTGGCCTACGAGGCCTCGCTCGGCCTGTCCGTGCGGCTGCTCGACCTCTCCCGGGTCGGGTCGCTGCTCGTCGCGGCGGTCGACGCCGGCGGTGACGGCGCGCGCGTCGACGGCATCACGTTCAGCCACCACGACGCCGCCGGTCTCGAGCGCGAGGCGCGCGACTCCGCCTTCGCCGACGCGCGCGCCAAGGCCGAGCAGTACGCCGGGCTCGCCGGCCAGGCGCTCGGCGAGGTGCGCCACGTCGTCGAGGGCGGTGCCGACGGGGCCGTGCCGCTCGCGAAACGGGCGATGATGGCCTCCGCCGACGCCGGCATCCCGATCGACGCGGGTGAGGGCACCGTCGTCGCGACCGTCGCCGTGACCTGGGCCCTCGGCCCGGCGGTCTGAGGATCCCGTTGCGCCGCAGGGTGGTCGCACGATGAGCCGCGAGGTGCTCAGCCGGTCGGCGTACCTCGACCGGTGGCAGGTGCTGCACGGTGGATACGACCCGCGGTCCTCGCGCCTCGTCGGCCCGTGGCTCACGACGATCTACGCGCTCGCGCGACCCGTCGCGCGGACCGGCCTACCTCCGGACGTCGTGACGCTGCTCGGGCTGGCGGTGTCGGGTCTCGTCGTGCGCCTCTGCGCGCTCGGTGACCGCTGGGTGCTGCTCGCGGCGTTCGTCGTCGGCGCGTCGGGAGTCCTCGACTCGCTGGACGGTGCCGTCGCCGTGCTCACCGACCGGGCGACCCGGTGGGGCGCGGTGCTCGACTCCGTCGTCGACCGGCTCAGCGACGTGCTCTACCTCGTGGCGCTGTGGCTCGTCGGCGCGCCGGCGTGGGCGTGCGTCGCAGCAGGAGTCGTCGTGCTGACCCAGGAGTACGCCCGGGCCCGGGCCACGGCGATCGGGATGGACGACGTCGGCGTCGTGACGATCGGCGAGCGCCCCACGCGGGTGATCGTGGTCGCCATGTTCCTGCTCGGCGCCGGGATCTATGCGGCCTCGGGTGCCTGGTGGGCGGCGCTCGGCGCCCATGCCTCCCTCGGCGTCGGCCTCGTCGCGCTGACCCAGCTCCTCGTCGTCGTCCGCCGCCGTCTCACCACCTGACGTCCCGGGCTGCCGCCTCCACCCTCCGCGTGCGCATCGGCGCTACCGTCGGGTCAGCGCCGCAGCGGGCGGGGCCAGGCAGTGGGAGCAGCCGTGAGCGATCCGTTCCAGCCCGTCGACCCGTCCACACAGGCACCGCAGCCGGCCGGACCCGCGCCCGGCTGGTACCCGGACCCCTCCGTCACGGGTGGCACGCGCTGGTGGGACGGCACCGCATGGACCGAGAACGTGCAGGCGCCGGCTGCCCCGCCGCCTCCGGCACCGGCCCAGCCGGCCTACGTCGCAGCGCCCGCCTACGCGGCCGCACCGGCGTACCAGGGCGTCGTCGTGCAGCCGCGCAAGGTCGGCTTCGGCGAGGCCGTGAAGCGCGCGTTCGGCGGCGTCACGGACTACTCGAGCCGGTCGACCGTCGCCGAGTACTGGTGGTTCTGGCTCTTCTCGGCACTCGTCGGGATTCCGGCGTACATCCTGTTGTTCGTCGCGATCTTCTCGTCGTTCACGACCTCCACGGCCGCCGACGGGTCGCCTGTGGTCACCAGCACGGGCCTGTCAGGTCTCGGGCTCGTGATCGTGTTCCTGATCGGCATCCTCTACGTCGGGCTGTTCTTCGTGACCCTGCCGCTCACCGTCCGACGCCTGCACGACACCGACCGGTCCGGCTGGTGGTACTTCATCAGCGCTATCCCGTTCGGCGGCATCGTGCTGCTCGTCTTCATGATCAGCGCGGGCACGCCCGGGCCGAACCGCTGGGGTCCCGTGCCCCAGTGACGGACGTCGCTCCAGGGCGACGCCGTACGCCGGACTGGCCGCCCCCGCTCGTCGCGGTGGGTGCCTTCGCGGTGCTGTGCGTGGCCGTCCTCGCGCGCGCACCGGAGCTGCTCGAGCCGGACGACTACGCCTACCGCGCCTCGCTCGTCGCCCTGACGCAGGGCCATCTCACGCTCACGGACGCGGAGTACCAGGCACTGCTGGCGCAGCTCGGCGACGGCAGCGGCCCGGGGATCATGCAGTGGGTGCGTACGGCGAGCGGCTCGTGGGTCAGCGAGAAGAACCCGGGCTACCCGCTCCTGGCGCTGCCGTTCCAAGCGCTCGGGATCCTGCGCCTCGCGCCGCTGTTCTACGGCGCGCTCGGCTGCCTCGGCCTGTTCGTCGGCGCCCGGCGCTGGCTCGGCCGCTGGGGCGGTGCCTACGCCGTTGTCCTGTTCTGCTCGAGCGGGGCGGCGCTGACCTTCGCGTGGCGAGCCACGATGCCGACGTTCACCGACGCGTCGCTCGTCGCCGCGGGAGTGGGAGCCTTGCTGTGGGCGGGTCTCGCCACGGAGCGGACGGTCTCTCGCCGGATCGCGGTGGGGCTGCTGGGTTTCGTGGCGCTCGAGGCAGCCGTGCTCGTGCGCTACACGAACGTCGTGATCCTCCTCGTGGCGATCGTCGCTGTCCTCGTGACCCGCCGTGCGGCGCAGCTGCCGGCACGAGCGCTGCTGCGGTGGCTCGGATCCGTGCTCGTGTGCGGCGCGGCGGTGCTCGCGTTCGACACGGCGGCCTACGGCACCGCGCTCACCACCGGCTACTCGTCGGGCGTCGTCACGTTCAGCCTCTCGGCGTTCGCGCCCAACCTGCGGCAGATGCCGGTGCACCTCGTGCGCGCCATGCCGATGCTCCTGCTCGCGCTCGCCGGGGTGGGGTGGATGGCCGTGCGGCTCGCGCGCAGCGCCCGCCTCGAGGGGGAGCGGAGGTCGGCGTACCGACGCGACGCCGTCGTGGGCGCCGCGCTGGCGGCCGGATGGTTCGGGATCTGGGGCGCCTACCTCTGCTACGACTGGACGGTCCGGCAGTCCGCCGACCTCGGGTCGTCGGTGCACGTCGTGCGCTTCTACCTGCCGGCGCTCGGGCTCGTCGCGCTGCTCGGCGCCTGGTTCCTCGTGCAGCTGCCGCGCTGGGCGCCGGGCCTGGTGCTCGTGCTGCTCGTCGCGCTCGGGGCGTGGGACTACCCGCAGCTCGTCGCCGGCGGACAGGGGGCGCCGGGCGGTGCCTTCGGTGGACCGCCGGGTGGCGGTGCCCGGCCGGGGAGCGGGCCCGGTGGCGTGCCGGGCGGTCCACCGCCGGGGGGTGGAGCCGGTCAGCCACCGCCACAGCAGCCCTAGCCCGGCGTCCCGACGGATGAAGGCGGAGTTTGTTGCCTTCTAGGCGATGCAGGCGTCCTTCATCGCCGATGTCGGGTCAGGCGCGGCCGATGAGCGTGGCGACGAGGTCGGCGCTCATGCCGACCAGGGGGAGGCCGCCGCCGGGGTGGGCGGAGCCGCCCACGAGGTAGAGGCCGGGGACCGGGGAGACGTTGGCGGGGCGCAGGAATGCGGCGCGGGCGCCGTTGCTCGAGGTGCCGTAGATCGAGCCACCGGGGGCGCGGGTGTCGCGCTCGAGGTCGGCCGGCGTGCGGATCTCCGACCAGAGCAGGCGGTCGCGCACGTCGAAGCCGCGCGCGGCCATCACGGCGAGGACCCGGTCGCGGTAGGCCTCCGCGAGACCCGGTGCCGTCCAGTCGACCGTCCCACGCTCGCCGGTCGTGGCGTGACGCGGCGCGTTGACCAGGACGAACCAGGACTCGTGGGCGGCGTCGGGGCGCATGTGGTCGTCGTCGGGCGCGCAGACGTACACCGTGGGGTCCTCGACCGGTCGCGCGTCGCGGCCGAAGATCGCGTCGAACTCCGCGTCGTAGTCCTCGGCGAACCACACGTTGTGGTGCTGCAGGTGCGGCGTGCGACCGCGCACGGCGAGCAGAAGGACGAATCCGGACAGCGACGGCGTCGCTCTGCGCAGGCGCCGCAAGGGATCTGCGCCACGGGGGTCGGTGACGAGGTCGCGGTAGAGGTGGGTCGCGTCGGCGTTGGCGACGACGATGTCGGCCGGCACCACCTCGCCGTCGGCGACGCGCACGCCGGTCACCCGGGCCGGGTCGGTCACGACTTCGACGACGTCGGTCGACATCCGGTAGGCCACGCCGCGCTCGAGCGTCCGCTCGTGCAGGGCGTCGGCGAGCCTGCGCACGCCGCCGCCGACGTGGAACGCGCCGAACGTCTGCTCGACGTAGGGCACGGTCGCGAGCGCGGCGGGCGCCTTGCGCGGGTCGGAGCCGGTGTACGTCGCATAGCGGTCGAGCAGCATGCGCAGCCGCGGGTCATGCAGGTATTTCCGGCCGACCCCGCGCAGGCTGGTGAACGGCGCGACGGTGGCGACGTCCTGCAGGTTGCGCGCGAGCGGCAGGAGGTCGCCGAGCCCGGTGAGCGGAGACTCGAGGAACGGCGTGCGCGTGAGCTGCCAGATGTCGGAAGCCCGGCGCATGAACGCCTTCCAATCGTCGTGCGCCGTGCCGCCGAGCGCGTCGCCGAGGGCGGTCGCGCACCGGCTCGAGTCGACGCCCGGCATCACGACGGAGACTCCGTCGGAGAAGCGGTAGCGGAACGCGGGATCGAGCTCGACGAGGTCGATCGCCTCCTCGAGCGGACCGCCGGTCTTGTTGAACAGGTCGCGGTAGACGGCCGGGAGCGTGAGCAGCGAGGGTCCCGTGTCGAAGACGAAGCCGTCGCGCTCGAAGGTCCCGAGCTTGCCGCCGTAGGTCGGTGCCTGCTCGATCACCGTGACGTCGTGGCGTTTCACCGCCAGGCGCGCGGCGACGGCCATGCCGCCCATCCCGGCGCCGATCACCACCACGCGTGCCACGGGCCGAGAGCCTAGGCGTCGTGATGCAGGCGCCGCGCGTCGGTGCGGACGCGGAGGGCGAGCGTGGCGAGGACCACGGTGCCGAGAAGCACGTAGGAGTAGGCCGAGAGCCAGCGCAGGCCGTCGGTGCCGTAGGAGTGGTCCGCGCTCGCGAACCAGGTGGGCGTCCACACGACGGTGGCCGTGACGAGCGCCAGCACGGCGACGAGGTGGGCGCGGTCGGCCCGGCGGGGCGACCGCCACGCGGGCAGCGCCGTGCCGAGGACGACGGCGACCCAGACCCAGTGGTGCGTCCACGTGACGGGGGAGAGCAGCAGGCCGACGAGCGCGACCGCGCTCACCGCCGCCACGAGGTCAGCCGTGCGCACCGCGCGGACGACCGTCACGAGTCCGACGCCGCCGAGCACCAGGGCGACGGCGAGCCAGGCAACGGCGACCGTCCGGTCGTCGCCGAGCGCCCAGCCGAGGAGACCCCGCCACGAGACGTTGTGCCCCGCGTCGCCGGGCCGGATCACGACGGCTCCGTGCAGCAGCTGGTCGAGGTAGTCGCCGATCATGGACGGCGTGCGGACGATCGCGACCACGGCGAGCGCCGCCGTCGTGAGCAGTGCGACCGCGACCGTGCGCCAGCGCCGTTGCAGCGCGGGCACGACGAGGAACGTCGCTGGCAGCAGCTTGAGGCCGGCGGCGGCGCCGAGCAGCGGGCCGTCGGCCCGGGCCCTCGGGCGGATGAGAGCGGCCGACACCGCGGCGAGGACGAGCAGGTCCACCTGGCCGTAGCGCCACGTCATCTGCACCGGCTCGGAGAGCGCGAGAATGCCTGCGAGCAGGGCGATCCCGGTCGTCGAGACAGCGGGCACGGCCCAGCGGAGGACGAGCCCGAGCAGGGCCGCGCCCACCACGACCAGCAGGGTGCCGGTGAGCGTGCGCGGCAGGACCGAGAGCGCGGTGAGCAGGACGAGCGACGACGGTGGGTAGTTGAACTGCAGGTCGTCGGAGTAGGGGACGCCGTACGGCGACTGGCCGTGCCACCACGTGCCGACGGCGTCGCGGTAGATCCCGAGGTCGAGGAAGTCGCGGTCGCCGGTCCCGAGCACGACGGCGACGACGGCCGAGCCGACGACCAGCGCGACGCCGAGCGCGCCGAGGATGCGCTGCCGCGTCGCCGGCGTCACGGCTACCGACCCGCGGGCAGCGTGCGCCCGCGCCAGGTCGCGGTCCCGGCGCGGTGGCGGCGCCACGACTCCGCGACGAGAGCGCCGAAGACGGCGACCGAGACCGGGTGCGCCGCGACGTCGGGCACGATCCGGCCGCCGGTGCGTCGCGCGACGAGGACGCGGCCCGTGACACCGGCGGCGTAACCCGTTGCGCCCCAGGCTCGTGCGCGGGGTGTCGGTCCGGCGATCGCGGCGAGCGGAGGCACGACGTAGAGCCACGACAGCAGGCCGACGGCGGCGACCGCACCCGCGGGCGACCCGAAGGCCGACCAGAGCGACTTGGTGTAGCCCTCGACGAGCGCCCCTGCGTCGTCGTACATCCGGCAGGTGGCGACGTGCGTGCCGTCGGCGACGACACCGCAGCCGCCGCTGCGCTTCACCGCGCGCAGCAACGCGACGTCGTCGAGCACCTCGCCGCGCACCGCGTCGTGACCGCCGGACACCGCGTAGGCGTGCGCGTCCACGACGAGAAGCTGGCCGTTCGCGGCGACGAGCGACTCGCGCGGCGAGGACTCGGCGAGGCCGAGCGGGAGCAGCGTGGCCCACGACCACTGCAGCAGCGGCTGCACGAGACGCGGCAGTGCGCCGTCGGCCTCCTGGCGCGGGTAGGGCGAGACGAGGTCGAGGCCGGTCCGGCGCAGCAGGGCGATGCTCGCGGCGACGCCGTGCGGCGCGAGCACGACGTCGGCGTCGACGAACACGAGCACCGACCCGGTGGCGGCGTGGGCGAGTCGATGGCACGCCCACGTCTTGCCGAGCCAGCCGTCGGGGACCCCGTCGCTCGTGCCGTCGAGGATCCTCAGCCTCGGATCGCCCTGTGCCGCAAGGTATACGACGTCGGCGGTGCCGTCGCTGGAGGCGTCGTCGAGGACGAGCACCTCGACGTCCCGAAGGCCCTGCGACGCGAGGAGCGCCTCGATGCAGGGGCCGATCCGAGCGGCCTCGTCTCGTGCCGGCACGAGGATGCTGACCCGCTCGGCGACCGTCGGCGGGTGCGCCGGAGGAGTGCGCAGCCGGTGCAGGTTGTACGCCGTGTGCGCGGTCGCGACCCACGCGGCGACGGCACCCGCGGCGACCGTCGCCTCGACCGTCAGTCGCGCCCGGACCACAGCGCGTACGCGTAGGGGATGGCGACGAGGCCCATGGCGATGCCGCCCCACAGCGCGACTCCGGGCCGGTGCAGGAACACGGCGTTGAGCAGGATGCTCGAGACGTAGGTCCAGAGGTAGAGCAGCGCGGGGACGCCGTCGCCCTCGGCGCCGTCGCCGCGGCGTCGCGGCAGGCGGTCGAGCATGAGCATGAGCACCAGCGCGACGAGGAGCCAGGCGACGAAGTTCTGTGCCGGCACGTTCGTGATGCCGATGAGGACCGGCGTGCGGTCGAGCGCCCAGGTCCAGTGCCCCTCGGCGACCATCTGCGGGTCGAGGAACAGGTCCCACGACGCGAGGGCCACGGCCGCGACGACCGGCGTGAGCAGCGGTCCGCTCACGAGCCGCCGCGCCGCCAGGAGCGCGGGGTAGCTCATCATCGCCCAGGCGAGCGGGATCACCGCGGGCACGCCGGCGACGATCGGGCCGAGCGAGTCGGCGTAGGTGTAGTCGCCGAAGGGCAGTCCGGTGCGGGTGCCGAGCACCTCGACGGCGAGGCCCGTGCCGGCGCTGATGAGGAACCAGCCCGCGGTCCAGAAGAAGCCGCGGGTGACCCAGGCGTGCGAGGCGCTCGTGAGGAAGAACAGCACGACGGTCGCGACCGTGAGGACGTCGCGGGTGTGCCCGTGGGTGAGCGGCCAGGCGATCTGGGCCAGGATCGTGACCAGGGCCAGCACCCAGGGGAGCATGCGGGAGAACCCACCCGACCCGCCTCGGCGGCGGTCGGCGTGGGGACCGGAGTAGACACGCACGCTCATCGCGAGAGCGACCTTATGCGCTCGACGCTCTCCTGCCCGCAACGGTCCCGGTTGGGCCGTCCGGGTGACCGCGGCGGCTCGGGGTGGAGCGCCCGTCCCGCGCCGTCGATGGTGGGGTCATGAGCGACGTCGACGGGGCGCCGGGGGCGGACGTCGTCCCCTCGCGTCCGAGCGGCGCCAGCGACGTGGTCCCGGTGCGCGTCGGCGCGCCGCCGACCGGGCGCGGCGGCACGCACCCCGTCCCGAGCGGGCTCGCGGGCACGTCGATCGTCCCCACCGACCAGCCGTGGCCCCGGGGCTCGACCTGCCGCACGTCGGGGGTGCCCACCAGCCGCTCTGGGATCAGAAGGGGGCGCGCTACCGCTCGTCAGTCGTCACGTTCGGGCCGGTCGGGCGCATCCTCCTGACCGTCGCGCTGGTGGGCGTGCTCGTGGTCATGCTCACCTCGAGCGTGTTCTTCCTGTTCCCCGCGGTGCCGCTGTTGTTCTTCATCGTCCCTATGCTGCGCGACGTGTGGCAGAAGGCCCCGGTGTCGTCGCCGACTCCGCCCGGCGCCGCGCATGCGGCGACGAGGGGTCAGAGCGGCTCGCCGCGGTAGCTGCCGCGCGAGGCGACGACCGCGAACCTGGCGAACAGCTCCTCGGCGTACCAGGCGACGTCGTGCGTGCGGCGCATCACCTCGACGTGCGGCGAGCGGCGGTGCGCGAAGCCGGTGAGCGCCGAGTTCGACGACCACATCGAGAACGTGCCCTGCAGGCCGACGGGAGCCTCGCCGATGCCGATCGCGAGGTCGAGTCCGGCGACCTCACGGAGGTCCTGCGAGACCGGCGGCACCGCTGACCAGAACGTGCGCCACTGCGACGGCTTGATCCGCGCGCGCGTCACCGCGGCCACGGGTCCGTCCCACCGGTGCGCGACCGGGTCGCCGAACGGCGCGCGACCCGCCCAGGTGCCGCGCGATGCCAACGGCCGCAACAGGATCCGCCCCTGCTCGTACGCCGAACCGCTCCAGGACGCGTGGACGCGCGTCGACTCGTAGCGCTCGGGTCCGTCGGGATCGCTCCAGCAGGCGAGGACGCCCCAGTGGTGCGGGTCGGCGTCGCGCGGCGTGAACGTGCGTCCCGAGCCGGTGCCGAGGAGCTTCACGAAGGTGGCCCCGGGCACGCGGCGCAGAGGTCGTCGGTCGAATCCCATGTGCCCGAGGGCCTTCGCGACGCCGAGCCCGTCGACGCCGTAGAGATGCAGGCTCACGACCGTCGGCACGGGCTCGTCCGATCCCGGGCGCGGGGCGACGGCGTAGGGCTGCTCAGACACCGGCGGTGGACCGGATGAGGGCGACCGTCTCGTCGGGGACGTCCCACATGGGCACGTGGCCGCAGCGCTCGAGGGTGATCCACCGCGCGTGGACCGGGGAGTGGTGGCGCTCGCGTCCCGCGACCGCCGGGATGATCCGGTCGCGGTCGCCGAACGCGATGACGACCGGCACGTCGTCGGGGACCTCGTCGGAGCGGTCGAAGGACCGGTGCACCATGCCGACGTGGGCTGCGTCGTAGGCGACGGCCTCGATCAGGTCGCGCACCGCGCCGGCCGTGATCTCCGGGGTGAGCATCTCGGGGCGCTCGACGGTGTGCCGGAAGCCGATCGATCGGGCGAGCGGGGAGCGGGAGAGGACCGGGATCGCTGGTCGGGTGATCCGCGCGAAGCTGCGGTTGATGTCCATGAGCGGCGAGCGACGGCGGATCGGCTCCCAGAGGCCGGCCGGGCAGAGCGCGGTGACCGACAGCGCCCGGCCGTCCGCGGCGATCTCGAGGGCCACCCAGCCGCCCATCGAGTTGCCCGCGACGTGCATGCGGTCGATGCCGAGTGCGTCCATCCAGCGACCGACCGCGGCCGCCATGTCGCCCGGGGCCAGGTCGTCGCCGACGTCGTCGGGCATCGCGGAGCGCCCGTGGCCCGGCAGGTCGGGGGAGTAGGTCGTGAAGTGCTCCGACAGTGCGGGGACGACCGAGGTGAACGCGCGGGCCGAGGACCCGAGGCCGTGCAGCAGCACCAGCGGCGGTCCGTCCCCGGACACGTCGTAGACGAGGCCCGCGGCCTCCTGGGAGCTGGTCTGCGTGGTCATCACCCCCATCCTCGCGTGCCGGCTGCCCGGGCACGACCCCGACCGGCGAGTGTCGTCGTTCCGCAACCGACGAGTTCCGAGGCGCCCGAGCGGCCTCCCCGCCCGGGTCCGCGCGTTCAGCGCCGGAATCCCATGATCGGGGCGGGGAAGCGGGAACGCGGAACGCCCTGTGACGTCGCCGGCCTGACCTGGGGTCAGCGGAGGAGGAGCACGACGAAGGCGGCATAGGCGAGGCCGATGACGAGGCCGTCGATGCGGGTGAGCCCGCGGCGCAGGAACGCCCACGCGAGAACGGCCGCGGTGAGGCCGAGGTACCACCAGGCGGTGAGCACCGCGGTCTGCGTCACGGTGCCGAGCCCGAGCAGCGCGGCCGGGACCAGCAGGCCGACGACCACGTTGATGTTGTTGCTGTTCGTCGTGGTGCTCAGCGTCGCGGCACCACGACCCCGGCGCGCGAGATGCACGGCTGCCACGGCGTTGGGGATGCTCGTGACGACGGCGAGCAGGACGGCGCCGACGACGAGATCCGAGATGTCCCAGGTCGTTCCGAGATTGCTACCGGTGCGCTCGAGGACGACCGAGGAGCCGACGACGAGGACGAGCGAGAGCAGGGCCACGGCTACGTCGGCACCTCCGCCGCGTCCCGGCTCGATGTCGAGGTCGTCCTCCTCCTGCGTCATCGCGCCCGTGAGCGTGCCGCGCAGGCGCGAGGGGATCCGCAGGCGAGCACGCGACTGGGGGCGCATCGCCGCGAGGACGACGTAGGGCACGAAGACCAGCAGCGCCACGACGAGGGCCGGCGCGGGTGCGACGACGCCGCCGACCACGGCGACGGTGACGAGCGCGAGCGCCACCGCGACGATCGACTCGAGGAGCACGACGCGCCGGTCGAGGCGGACGCGGCCGGAGACGACGGCGGCGAGGCCGAGCAGCAGCGCGAGCTTCGCGACGTTGGAGCCGAGGATCACGCCGACGCCGACCTCGTTCTGGCCCTGGGCCAGCGCGGCGATCGCGGTCGAGATCTCGGGCAGGTCGGCGGCGAGCGCGGCGATGATGCCGAGCGCGGCCTCGGTGAGGGAGAGTCGCGCGCCGATCCGCTCGAGCCGCACGATGAGCACCGACGACGCGGCGAGCGCGACCGCGGTCGAGACGAGGAACAGCGCGAGCGTGACGGGCGTGCTCATCGCAGGTGCGGGACGTGCACGACGAGGCCGCCGAGGCTCATGCGGGCTGCTCGCCGACCTCGGCGGCCTCGCCGGCGGTGATGCGCAGGAGCTCGTCGTAGGTCGTGGGGAAGACGTAGTGCGGGTGGCCGCCGGCGGCCCAGACGACGTCGTAGCGCGCGAGGTCGACGTCGACGATCGTGCGCAGCGGTCGCGGGTGGCCGACGGGGGCCACGCCGCCGATCGGCTGCCCGGTGGCGGCCCGGACGAAGCCGGCGTCACCGCGGCGCACGCGGGAGGCGCCGACGAGGCCGGCGAGCGCGAGGACGTCGGCGCGGTGGGCGCCGGAGGTCATGACGAGCAGCGGCTCGCCGTCGGCGTCGAACACCAGGGAGTTGGCGACCGCGCCGACCTCGATGCCGAGGAGCTCGGCAGCGGCAGCGGCGGTGGCCGCACGGGCGTCGAGCTCGCGGACCTCGCCCGCGACACCGAGCCTGGCGAGGGCGCGAGCGACGTTCGCGGCGTTGGGGTGCAGGCCGGTGACGTCGGGCGCCGCGAGGTTCAGCGTGCCGTCGGCGTTGACGTGCGCGTGCGGGGCGGTGGTCTCGTCGCCGCGCGCGGCGTGCTGGTCCATGGCCCGAAGGGTAGGGGCTTGACGCGCTGTCGGGGGTGGGGGATACGGTGGGTCGTGTTCGTACAGGTGTTCGAACACCGGTGATCGCGCACCGGGGCGGGCACCTCGCCGAACGAGTCGGACGGCCCCGGTGGGCCCGCGGGGTTCTCGCGGTCCCCACGGACCCACCGGTTGTCCGCGCAGCAAGGACAGGTAGACGGACAGACAGTCCCGCCGGTCGCGGCGGACCACGGGCGTGGGGAAGCGCTCCGGTCCGCCCGGCCGACGGGCCGGACGGGGAGGAGGACACGGTGCGCACCTACGGCGAGGTCATCGACGTCCGCACCACCGACGTCCGCAGCAGCGACGTCCGCAGCGACACTCCGCCCGGCGCCCCCTCGCAGTTCGTCTGGCGCGGCCGGCTCTACCTCGTCCGCGAGGTCCTGGCCCAGTGGGTCGAGCTCGGCGCCTGGTGGACCCTCCCGCGTCGTGCGGCCCTGTCGCCGACCGCCTACGCCGTCCCCTCGCCCGGCGACGAGCCGGCCCGCTCGGTCGCCGCCGACGTCGGTGCCGTCGAGCGGGAGGTGTGGCGGGTCGAGGCCACGGCCGGGCGCACCGCCACCCCGGGCGTCTACGACCTCGTCCGCGACGTCCCCGCGCCCGACCCGCGGGTGCTCGACCCGCTCCCGTCGCGCTGGCGTCTCGCCCGCGCCCTCGACTGACCGCAGTTCCTCGACAGCGTCCGTCGGCACCGTCCCTCGACAGCATCCCGACCGCCCGCACCCCGACCGCCCGCACCCCGACCGCCACACCCGAGAGGAGCCCGCCGTGTCCCTGCGCACCCTCGCCCCCGTACCCGGGCAGAGCCGCGACCTGCTCGCGGGCTCGGCGCGCGAGCTGCTCGCCGCCGTGTCCGCCGACGACCCCGAGACCCGCTACGCCCGGGCCCACCTCGCCGCGCTGCGCGCGTCGGCCGCCGTCCTCGCCGCCCGGGCCCGCCCGGGCGGCGCGCGCCGCTCGGCCCGGGTCCGCAGCGCCTGGGTGCTGCTCGCCGAGGTCGCTCCCGAGCTCGGCGAGTGGGCCGTGTTCTTCGCCGCCGGCGCGGGCAAGCGCGCGGCCGCGGAGGCCGGGCTGCGCGGCGTCGTCACCGAGCGCGAGGCCGACGACCTCGTCCGCGAGTCCGAGACGTTCCTCGCCCTCGTCGCCCGGTCCCTCGGGGTCGCCCACCAGCCGGTGCTGGGTCTGGTCGGCACCGGGATGCTCGACACCGGGGTCTCCGTCGACGGCGACCTGCTCGCGTTCGACATGCCGGTGCGCGAGACGCCCCAGCGCACCGCGTCCTGACCGCCCTCGCCCCCGCTGCCGCTGAACCCCTCCCGTGCCTGCCGACCCCTTCGTCCACCTCCACGTCGCCTCGGGCTACTCCCTGCGTCACGGCGCGAGCAGCCCGACGGCGCTCGTGGAGCGGGCGGCCGCGCTGGGTCAGGACGCGCTCGCGCTCACCGACCGCGACGGTCTCTACGGCGCGGTCCGCTTCGTCCTCGCCTGCCGCGACGCCGGCGTCGCACCGATCCTCGGCCTCGACCTCGCGGTGCACCCGGTCCTGGGCGAGGGCCTCGAGGCCGCGGCGCCCGCGGCGTTCGGGGCGCGGGTACGCCGTACTCCGGCCGGTCGGCTCGGGTCCGGGCCCACCCTCGCCGAGCGCACCGCGTCGGCGGGGCGGGTCCCCGCGTCCGCGCGGCGCACCCCGGCGCGCGGCGGCGCCGAGGTCGACCCGCGGCACGCGCGCGTGCTGCTGCTCGCCCGCGGCCGCACCGGCTGGGCGTCGCTGTGCCGGCTGGTCTCCG
>JADGOZ010000148.1 GCA_017882705.1 Candidatus Nanopelagicales bacterium
ACGCCGAGGCCGACAAGGGATGGGAGGACCGCGCCGAGTCGCACTGGCCGGCGCCGTACTGGTTCATCGACACGGGGATGGCCGCGCTCATGATGCTGCTCACCGCGGTCGACGAGGGGCTCGACGCTTGCTTCTTCGGGATCCAGCCGGAGAGCATCCCGCCCTTCCGTGCGGAGTACGGCATCCCCGAGGACTACTCTCCGATCGGCGGCATCACGATCGGCCACCGCTCGCCGGAGACGCCGCAGCAGGGCGCCAACGTCGAGGCGCGACGCAAGAGCGCGTCCGACGTCATCCACCGCGGGCACTGGGGCGCCCACGTCTGACGGCTGCGGTCAGGCGTTGACGTCCAGCTCGACCCGCATGCCGTCGGCATAGTGGTTCTGCAGGTTGCACACGAGCTCGTAGCGGCCCGGTGCGAGCGTGAGCGTGACCCAGCCGGCGGACCCGGACGCGACGCCGTCGCCCGAGCCGTCCGCGCAGTCGTTCGACGCCTCCCCCAGGCTGGCCGTCTCGTCGACCTTGCCGTCGGCGCCGCTCGCACGTGACCCGATCGCCTGACCCGCGGCGAGCGGCAGCACGACGAGCTCGTGCACGCGCCACCCCTGGTTCTGCAGGACGAGGGTGACCTGGCCGGAGCCGACCGTCGTGGGCGAGGCGGTGAGCGTCATGCGCGCGCCCAGCGGTGCCGTCGCGTCGGACCGCGCCATCATCCCCATGTCCGACGCGAGAACCGTGACGACGGGCGTGGCCAGCGTCGTCGGCACGCTGCACGAGCTCGTCGGGTAGCCGCGCGAGCCCATCATCCCGCCGCCGGTCTGCGCGGTCGCTGCGCCCGAGCCGCCCATCATCCCGCCGCCGGACGCGGTGCTTCCCCCGGTCGTGGACACGGCGCACGCGGAGAGCACAGCGACAGCGGCGAGCAGGGTGAGGGGGCGACGTACGGAGCGGACCACGCTTCAACGCTACGTCCGTGGAGGGCCCGAGTCGCCGCCGGTGTCCGGCGCTCAGCGTGCTCGAAGTCGTCGGAACGCCCGGGAGCGGCGATCGGCGCATCGGCGCATCGGCGTACGGTCGAAGCATGACCGAGCAGCAGCGCTACGACGTGGTCCGCACCGAACCGGAGTTCGAGCTGCGGCACTACCCGCAGCACATGGTGGCGGAGGTGGAGGTCGACGGGACGTTCGAGTCCGCCGGCACCACGGCGTTCCGTCCGCTCGTCGGCTACATCGGCGGCCGCAACGAGAGCAGCACGGGGCTGGCCATGACGGCGCCGGTCCTCCAGCGACGCGGGGAGCCCGTGGCCCTCGGGGCCGAGACCACGGCCGTCGGCGAGAAGGGTCGCTTCGTCGTCTCCTTCGTCCTGCCCGACGACGTCACGGCCGACAGCGCGCCGCAGCCGAGCGACGGCGCGGTCTCCGTGCGGGCGGTCCCTGAGGAGTACGCCGCCGTCTCGCGCTTCTCCGGGCGCTGGACGTCCTCGTCGTACGGCAGGCGCGTCGACGCCCTGACCGCAGCGGTCGCGGCGGCCGGGCTCTCGCCGACCGGACCGGCGCGCTTCGCCCGTTTCGACCCGCCGTGGACGCCGTGGTTCCGCCGGCGCAACGAGGTCGTCCTCCCCGTCGCCGCACCCTGATCCACGGGGGCGTCCTCCCGCTCCCGACCTTGGTGAGGCGCAAGGATGCCTCCATGAGCGAGGAGACGTACGTCGAGGAGGACGCGCCCCCCGGACGCGGCGAGCACCGCTGGCCGATGGCGCTGGCGACCGCGTCGGCCTGGGTGCTGCACGAACTGCTGCCCGACGACTTCAAGCTGGGGAACGTCTGGCTCTACCCCGTCCTCATGGCGATCTTCCTGATCCTGCTCATCGCCGGGGACCCGGGGCTGATCAACCGCGAGCGTCGGTGGCTGCGCTTCACCACCGGAGCGATGATCGCCCTGATCGCCGTGTCGAACGTGTTCTCCGCCATCCGACTGGTCGACGGCATCATCACGAACGACCGCTTCGCCACGCAGGCGATCCAGCTGCTGCAGATCGGCGGGATCGTCTGGGCCACGAACGTCATCGCGTTCGCGCTCTGGTACTGGGACGTCGACGGCGGTGGCTCGGTCAAGCGCGCGATCCACGGCGCGTGGCACGACCCAGCCTTCGTCTTCCCGGAGATGAACCTTCCCGAGCACGTGCCGGCGGACTGGTACCCGCACTTCGCCGACTACTTCTCGTTCTCGTTCGCCACTGCCACCGCGTTCAGCCCGACGGACGTCTCGGCGATCAAGCGCTGGGCGAAGATGCTCATGGTCGCCGAGTCGGCGGCCTCGCTGGCGCTCGCCACGCTCGTGCTCGCGAAGGCGATCGGCGGCCTTCCGACCACCTGACGCGTCCGTGGCCTCGGCTCGACCTGGCAGCGACCCGTCTCACGCAGTGAACCGCCTGAGCAGGTGGATGTGGTCGTGGCCCCGCGGGTAGCCCGGCGTACGACCCACCTCGACGTAGCCGCGTGCGGCGTAGAACGCCGGCGCCTGGAACGAGTGGGTGCTGAGCGCGATCCGACCGCAGCCACAGGCAGCTGACTCGGCTTCGAACGCGTCGAGCAGCCGCGTCCCCACGCCGGCGTGGCGCGAGTCGGCGCGCACCCACAGGACGTCGACGTACGCGCAGCCGCCGTAGGTCCAGCCGGTGGCCGCGCCCACGATCTCGCCGTCGGCATCGATCTCTCGCACGGTGAGGAACCGGCCGTCGACGAGACCCGTCGCCTGCTCGTTGTACTCGTGGATGCGCTCGTCGAGGAACCGACGCACGCCGTCGTCACCCTCGTCGACGACGAGGCGGAGCTGTCGACCATGCGCACAGGATGCTCCGCCGACCGACGCGACGCCGTTCAGGCCGAGGGAGCGAGGAGCCGGCTGTCGGCTCGCGCGGCCCGGGCCGACAGCGCCTGGAGGGCGAGTCCGTCGGTCACGGTCGTCACCGGCTGCCAGCCGAGGACGTCGAGAGCCCGGTCGGCCCGGGTGCGGGTCACCCGCTGGTCGCCGGACCGTTCCGGGCCGTGGACGACGTCGACCTCGACCTCGAGCGTGTCGGCGAGCACCCGCAGGGCACCGAGGACCGTGATCTCGTCGCCGCCGGCGATGTTGAGCACGGCGCCGTCGGGACGCTGGACGCAGGCGCGCGCGAGTGCGTCCACGGCGTCGTCGACGTAGGTGTTGGACCGGCTCTGGAGCCCGTCGCCCGTGACGTGCACCGGGAGCCCGGCGAGCAGTCGCGCGCAGAAGACGGCGTAGGCCATGTCGGGACGCTGGCCGGGACCGTAGACCGAGAACAGGCGCAGCACGCTCGCCGGCACGCCGCGGGACAACCGGTAGGCCTGGACCAGCTGCTCGGCAGCGAGCTTGCTGACGCCGTAGGGCGACAACGGGTGCGGCGCCTGGTCCTCGTCGCCGTCGAGCACGTCGCCGTAGATGCTGGACGACGACGCGTGCACGAGATGGCACGTGCTGGTGCTGACGGCCTCGAGCACGCTCTGCGTCGCGAGGACGTTGCAGCCGAGGTAGGAGTCGAGGTCGTCCCAGCTCGAGGTGAGTCCCGGCATGCCCGCCAGATGCGCGACGACGTCCGCGTCGGCGACGAGGTCGGCGATCGGCTGCTCGCGCAGGTCGCGCTCCTCGAAGCGCAGGCCCCGACGGTGCAGGAGGGGGCGCATGCGGTCCCGCTTGACCTGCGGCGCGTAGGACTGCGACAGGAAGCAGTCGACGCCGACCACGTCATGGCCGTCGTCGAGCAGACGCGAGGTCAGGGCCGCGCCGACGAACCCGGCCGAACCGGTCACCACGACGCGCACTCGGACTCTCCCTGTTCGGCTGCGCCAGCGTAGCGGTCCCGCCGCGGCGGCTCCGGCGGCAGGGCGGCGCACCCGCACCGGCCGCAGCGCCATCTGGTTCGATGACGCCATGACCGACACCGCGACGGGCGATCGCGCCACCAGGTTGGTCGTCTACACCGCCGTCTTCGGTCCGGGCTACGAGCTGCCGCAGCGACCACCCGGCAGCGCCGACACCGTGTGCTTCACCGACAGGGCGGACCTCGAGCCGCACGGATGGACGGTGCGCGTCGTGCGCCCGCTGCTGCCCGCCGACCTCGCCCGCAGCTCCCGGGAGCAGAAGATCCGGCCGCACCGCTGGCTGCCGGACCACGACCGGTCGCTCTTCGTCGATCCGACGGTCGAGCTCCTCACCGATCCCGAGGAGCTCTGGCATGAGCTCATGGGCGACGACCCGGGCACCTGGTTCGGCGCGTTCCAGCACTCCTACCGCGACACGGTCGTGGCTGAGATCGATGCCGTGCTCCAGACCGGACTCGACGCTCCGGAGCGGGTGCACGAGCACGTCCGCGCCCTCGTGCTCACCGAACGCGAGAGCCTGCAGCACAAGCCGGTCTGGGGCGGCATCCTCGGCCGACGCCACCATGACCCGCGGTGCCCGCCGGTCATGGAGGACTGGCACGCGCAGGTCCTCCGCTACTCGCGGCGCGACCAGGTCAGCCTGCCCGGCGTGCTCGACCGGGCGGGGGCCGACGGGGTCCGCCTCGTCGAGGGCGACAACTGGGCGACCGTCTGGCACCGCTGGCCGCGGTCGGGCTACCGGCGGCCGGCGACGTACTCGGCCGCCGCCACCGAGGCGCTCGTGCCCGACGTCCTGCGCGCGGAGCGAGCGACGGCGCGGGTGCAGGAGCTCACCCTGGAGGTCGAGGGGCTGCGCGCGGAGACGGCCCGCCTGCGCACCGTGGTCCGGGACGCCGAGTCCGTGCGAGCCGATCGCGATTCCGCGGTCCGGCAGCGCGACCAGGTGCTGAGCAGCCGCTCATGGCGGTGGACGCAGTGGTCGCGCCAGGTCCTGCGTGCGGCCCGGCGCGGCTGACGCAGCGTCCGATCAGCGGTGGGCGAGCGTCGTGCCGCCGTTCCACGACGTGCCGACCTGGCGGTAGTAGCCGCCGATGATGTCTCGCGCGGGGAGCAGCGAGTGGAGCTCGTCCCACGGCGAGTCCCAGAGCCGGAAGTCATCGACCGCGGCCTGCCACGCCGGCCCGGCCTCGAAGGTCGCGCCGCTCATCGTGAGCACCTCGTCGAGCGCCCAGCCCTCGGCGTCTCGCTCGATCGGACGGACCTGGCGGTGGTGCAGCATCGGCAGCGCGTTCACGAAGCCGTTGGTCTCGCTCGGACCGGTGATCGTGATGGCGGCCTGCGCGAGTCGATGGTCGTAGGCGGCGAGGGTGGCACCGAAGCGGCCGCCGACGTCGACGCGCGGAGCGCCCTGGCCGTAAGGCATCGGGCGGGTCTGGTGGATCGAGCCGAGCTTCTTGGGATACCCCTGGTGGACGCCGCGCGCGATCGCGAAGTCGCTCGTGACCCAGATGAGCACGCACCGGGAGTAGGTGACGCCCTCGTACTGGCAGCGGACGACGGCGAAGGCTTCCTTGTACTGGCTGCGAGCGGGATCGAGGAGCTCCTCGAACGAGCCGCTGCAGGACTGCCAGTCGGCCCAGATCATCGCGACCGCGCCCGGGTCCTCGGGTGCGAGGTCGACGTCGGCCGGCAGTATCGCGCGGACGTTCTCCGGGTCCGTGCGGTACTCCACGGTGAGCAGGTCGCCGCTGTAGAACCACGGTGGGTCCGGGATGAGCGCACTGCGCCCGCTCGGGGTGTACGGCGGGGCGAACCCCTGCAGCTCCGGCACGGCCGACTCCAATCGTTTGTGTCCGTACGAATGTTAGGGACACCTGGCCCCGCGGTCCAGAGCGCGCGCCGTGGATCCGGCCCGAGCCGCCACGAACGAAGGCACGGCTTCGTAGAATCGGCGTACACGGGTCCGGTGGCCGCGCTCTCATAGGCGCATGAGCCCTCGACGCAGCACGCCCTGGCCCGCCGGCGCACCGGCCTGGCTCGACGTGACCACCCCCGACCTCGACGCCGCGAAGGCGTTCTACGCCGGGCTCCTGGGCTGGACGTTCACCGACGGCTACGAGGAGTTCGGCGGCTACTGCCTCGCCGAGGTCGACGGCCTCGCCGCGGCCGGGATGGCTCCGGCGATGGGGGGCGTGCCGCCCACGTGGACGCTCTACTTCGCGTCGGACGACACCCGCGCCACGGCCGCGGCGGTGCAGGCGGCCGGCGGCACCCTGCTCTCCGAGGTCATGGACATCGGAGACTCGGGCACGATGGTCGTCGCCGCCGACCCGGCGGGCGCCGCGTTCGGCGTCTGGCAGGCGAAGGACATGAGCGGCTACGCCGTCTTCAACGAGCCTGGCGGGCTGGCCTGGGAGGATCTGCGCTCGAGCGACGCCGAGGCGTCGAAGGCGTTCTACGCCGAGGTTCTCGGGTGGCAGTACCAGGCCCTGCAGGAGGCCGGACCGGACTACGCGACGTTCCACCACGCCGGCGACGAGGCGCCTCTCGGCGGCCTCGGCGGGATGATGGGGATGGAGGGCTTCCCGTCGCACTGGATCGTCTACTTCGGCGTCGCCGACGTCGATGCCGCCGTGGCCTACGTCGAGGCGCACGAGGGTCACATCCTGAGCCCCGGCTTCGACACGCCCTTCGGCCGGATGGCCGCCGTCACCGATCCGTGGGGCGCCGGCTTCTGGGTCACGTCGCCCAACCCCGACCAGCAGCTCCCCGACCGCTCGGAGTAGGTCAGGACGAGCGGGACGCGAGGGTGTAGCGCACGACCTGCGTGAAGGTGACCGAGCCGTCGGGATCGGCGTACGCCGCGATCCTGCGCTCGGCCTCCGCGCGGACGTCGGCACGCTCCTGCTCGGGGACGGCGAGCCACATGGCGCGCTGTCCGATCGACCAGGTGAAGGAGTGCCACTGCTCGGCGTCGGCGAAGCGCACCGGCAGCTCGAGGGTCACGGTCCGGACGTCGCCGTAGCCGGCGTCGTGCACGAGCCGTTCCATGCCCGCGTCTGAACCGAACGGTCCGTCCTTGCCGGTCGTGCGTGCGTCTGTCAGCCGTGGCGGGAGGTGCGGAGTGAACACGTCGTCGACGTCGTCCCAGCGCGGGTCGACCGGACCGAACGTCGCGACGCCCAGGCGCCCACCGGGCGTCAGCAGCGACAGCCAGGACCGCAGGGCGGCCACCGGGTCGGGGAGGAAGAAGAGGACGAGCGAGGACGCGACGACGTCGACCGGACCGTCGACCTGCGGGTCCTGCGCGTCCCCCACCGCGACCTCGACGTTGTCGAGCCCGCGCTCCGCGGCGAGCCGACGCGCCTGCTCGACCATCCCGGACGAGATGTCGATGCCGGTCGCGCGACCGGACGGTCCGACACCGACGGCGGCGGGGAGCAGGACCGCCCCGCGACCGCAGCCGACGTCGAGCCAGCGCTCGCCCGGGCGGGGCGGCATGGCGCCGACGAGGCCGTCGGCGATCGGCGCGAAGAAATCGACGCCGACCGCGTCGTAGGTCGTGGACAGCGCGTCGAAGAGCCCCGCGACCCGCGCGGTCGGATCCGGAGCCTCGGTCATACCCGACAAGGTCGCACGCCCTCCGTGTCCCGGCACGTGCTTCGGCGGAAGCGACTCACGGGCGGGTGCGGGCCTTGGCCTCCTTGCCGAGCCGCGCCCAGCGGCGGCGCTCCTCCTGCTGGGCGCGGACGTCCTGCTTGCGCGCGAGATAGGCCAGCTCGCGCTGCAGCTTGTGCCAGCTGGCGACCCGGGCCTCGTCGAGGCGGCCGTCCTGAACCGCGGCGAGCACCGCGCAGCCCGGCTCGGTCCTGTGCCCGCAGTCGGCGAAGCGGCACTCGCGCGTGATGTCGTCGACGTCGGCGAACGCCGCGTCGAGCGCGTCCTCGTCGGCCCACAGCGCCAGCTCGCGCATGCCCGGAGTGTCGAGGACGAGCCCGCCCCGGGGCAGCGGGACGAGGTGGCGCGCGCTCGTCGTGTGCACTCCGCGGTGATCGGAGCGTACGGCGGTCGTCGCGAGCAGGTCGTGCCCGACGAGCGCGTTCACGAGCGTCGACTTCCCCGCGCCCGAGGGACCGATGACGGCACCGGTGACGCCCTCGGGGAGCAGCGACCGCACGGCATCGAGGCCGTCGCCGTCGTACGACGACACCGCGAGCACCTCGGCCCCGACGGCGACGACGCGCACCTCGTCGAGCGTCTCCTCGAGGTCGTCGCCGAGCAGGTCGGACTTCGTGACGACGACGTACGGCGTGGCCCCGGACTCCCACGCGAGGGTCAGCTCGCGCTCGAGACGTCGCGCGTTGAGCGAGTGCGCAGGGGCGCAGACCAGCACGACGTCGACGTTGGCCGCGACGACCTGCTCGTCGGTGCGCTGGCCCGCGGCCTTGCGGGTGAGGGCGCTGCGCCGCGGCAGGAGGTGCTCGATGACGGCGTCGTCGACCGACGTCCCGCCGACGAGCACCCAGTCGCCGGCGACCGGCAGCGCCCCCGAGGCCGAGCGCAGCCGACCGCGCACGCCGAGGTTCGTCTCGACGTCGCCGTCGTGCACGCGCCACACGTCACGCCCCTGCAGGGTCACGCGCGCCGGACGCCACCGGCGTTCGGGGTCGGCGTCGAGGTGGTGGTGGTTCCAGGTCTGGTCCCAGCCGAGGACGGCCAGGGGTGGGGCAGCGGACACCATGGCTCCAGCACGGTGCGGGCGTCGTCGAGCGACGCGGTGGGCGGGTGACCGCCGGGTCGGGCAGGGACGCGCGAGCGGGAGGCTCAGACGCGGTCCGCCGCAGGGACGCCGGCGCGGACGGTGGCAGCCATGAGTCCTCCTGCGGGGTGCGGGCGGGCGGAGTGCCCGGATCCCCCCACGGTACGGCGGCCGCGCCCCGCGTGTCGTGCAGGTTTCCCCGACGTCGGACCCTCGGTGTCTGAGACGTATCCGACAGACCCGGTATGCGGGCGCGTCGGCGACCGACGGGGAGTACAACGGACGTGTGAGCGACTCGGCGCCTGTCATCGACGTACATGGACTGACGAAGTCCTTCGGATCCACCCGGGCTCTCGACGGGCTCGACCTGCGGGTCGAGCGCGGCGAGGTGCACGGCTTCCTCGGGCCCAACGGCGCAGGCAAGACGACGACCCTGCGCGTGCTGCTCGGCAGCGTGCGCGCCGACTCCGGCTCCGCCACGGTCCTGGGCCTCGACCCGTGGTCGGACATCCCCGCGCTGCACGCGAGGCTCGCCTACGTCCCCGGCGACGTCGCGCTCTTGCCAGGCCTGACCGGCGGCGAGGTCATCGACCTGCTCGCGCGTCTGCAGGGGGGCCACGACGCGGCCCGCCGCGCGCGGCTGCTCGAGATGTTCGAGCTCGACCCGACGAAGAAGGCGCGCTCCTACTCCAAGGGCAACCGGCAGAAGGTCGCGCTCGTCGCCGCGCTCGCCTCCCGTGCCGAGCTCTACCTGTTCGACGAGCCGACGAGCGGGCTCGACCCCTTGATGGAGGAGCAGTTCCGGCACTGCGTGCGCGAGCTCAAGGGCGATGGCCGCACCGTGCTCCTGTCGAGCCACATCCTCAGCGAGGCCGAGGCGCTCTCCGACCGGATCAGCATCATCCGCGCGGGCGCCGTCGTGGAGACCGGCGCACTCTCCGACATGCGCCACCTGCAACGGCTCGCGATCTCGGCGGAGACCGGGCACGAGCTGCACGGCATCACCGACGTCCCCGGTCTCGACGACGTGGTGCTCGAGGGCAACCACCTGCGCTGCACCGTCGAGCCGGCGCACCTCGCCGAGCTGCTCTCCCATCTCACCGCAGCGGGGATCAAGACCCTGGAGAGCCACCCGCCGAGCCTCGAGCAGCTGTTCCTGTCGCACTACGGCGTACGCGTCGACGAGGACGACCATGCGTGAGGAGAACGCGGGCACGCTCGCCATGCTGCGCCTCGCGCTGCGTCGCGACCGGATCCTGCTGACGTCGTGGGTCGTCGGCCTCGCGGCGACGGCCGGCTTCTCGGCGGCAGCGACGGTCGATCTCTACCCCACCGAGGAGCAGCGCGTCGCGGCGGCGGAGGCCATCAACGCCTCGGCAGCGGTCGTCGCGCTCTACGGCCGCATCTACGACCCCACGTCGCTCGGCGCCGTCTCGATGATCAAGCTCACCGCCCTCGGTGCCTCGATCGTGGGCATCGTCATGCTCTTCGTCGCCATCCGCCACACCCGCGGCGAGGAGGAGCCCGGTCGCCTCGAGCTGCTCAGCGGCGGCCGCCTCGGCCGTCGCGCACCCCTGACGGCGGCTCTCCTGCTGGTGGCCGGGGCGAGCCTCGCGCTGGCGCTCCTCACCGCGGTCGCGAACACGGCGGCGGGGCTCGCGTGGACGGGGTCCCTCGCGTTCGGGCTCGGCTGGGGCGCGACGGCACTGGTCTACGGGACCGTGGGCGCCGTCACGGCCCAGGTGTCCGACAGTGCCCGCGCCGCACGTGGTCTCGGGCTCGTCGTGATCGCGGTGACCTATGTGCTGCGGGCCGTCGGCGACCTCGCCGAGCCCGGCCCGGGCCCGCTGTCGTGGCTGTCCCCGATCGGCTGGAACCAGCAGCTGCGCGCCTACTCCGGCGAGCGCTGGTGGGTGCTCGTCCTGCCGGTCGTCGTCAGCGCCGGGCTGGTCGTCGTCGCCTACGCCCTGCGCTCGCGCCGCGACCTCGGCGCCGGGCTGCGCGCCGACCGCCCTGGACCCGCGGTCGGATCGCTGCAGACGGTCGGCGGGCTCGCGTGGCGGCTGCAGGGCCGGATCCTGCTCGCCTGGGCCGTGGGGTTCGTGCTCTTCGGCCTGATCCTCGGGTCGATGGCCGGCAGCGTCGACAAGCTGCTCACCTCGCCGGCCATGAAGGAGTTCTTCGAGAAGATCGGCGGCACCGCCGGCCTCGTCGACGTCTTCCTCGGCGCGATGGTCGCGATCATCGCGGCCATCGCCGCTGCCTACGGCATCAGCGCCGCCGCCCGGCTGCGCGCAGAGGAGGTCGAGGGCCACGCCGAGCCGCTGCTCGCCACCGCGACGACCCGCGTGCGCTGGGCGACCAGCCACTACGCCGTAGCCCTGGGCGGCACCGCCCTGCTCATGGTCCTCGCCGGCCTGTCGGTCGGGGTGTCGGCCTCGGCCGCGCTCGGCGACTGGTCGCAGCTCGGCCGGGTGCTCGTCGCGGCACTGGTGCAGATCCCGGCGGTGTGGGTCGTGACGAGCCTCGTGCTGCTCCTGTTCGGCTGGCTCCCGCGCTACACCACGGTCGTCTGGGGCCTGCTCGCGGCCTTCGTGGTCGTGGGCGAGTTCGGCGCGCTGTGGAAGCTGCCCGAGTGGCTCATGGACGTCTCCCCGCTGCGGCACGCGCCGACCCTGCCGGTGAGCGGCAGCGGCGTCGTCCCGGTGGTCGCGCTCACGCTGGTCGCCGCGGCCGTGAGCGCCACCGGCTACGTCGGCTGGCACCGCCGCGACCTGACCGGCTGATCCGCCCCGCCCCCGCCCCGCCGCAGCCGGGGCAGCGGCGTCTCGTCGTCCGGGGCTCTGACCTGCGGGGATGCTGAGAGACGCCGGAGCTCCGGGGGTGCCCCTGGACAGGAGTTACTGGTGGGTAGCATCATGTGTTACCGACGGGTAACCGCCAGCGACCCCCCGCTGGCCGAACACGGGAGACCGGGCGATGAGCCACTACAAGTCCAACCTGCGCGACATCGAGTTCAACCTGTTCGAGGTCTTCCACGCGCAGGAGCGCCTGGGCAGCGGCCCGTACGCCGACATGGACGTCGACACCGCGAAGACCATCCTCGAGGAGGTCGAGCGGCTCGCCGTAGGACCGCTGGCGGCGTCTTTCGTCGACTCCGACCGCAACCCTCCGGTCTACGACCCGGCCACCTGCACCGTCACGATGCCGACGGCGTTCAAGGCGTCGTTCAAGGCGCTGATGGACTCCGGCTTCTGGAGCCTCGACCTGCCGCACCACCTCGGCGGCACGGGGGCGCCCCCGTCGCTGCGCTGGGCCGCGAGCGAGCTCCTGCTCGGCGCGAACCCGCCTGCCTTCATGTTCATGTCGGGCCCCGGATTCGCCGCGATCCTCGACCACCTCGGCAACGAGGACCAGAAGCGGCTCGCGCACCTCATGATCGAGAACCAGTGGGGCGCCACGATGGTGCTCACCGAGCCGGAAGCAGGCTCCGACGTCGGCGTCGGACGCACCAAGGCCGTGCAGCAGGCCGACGGCTCCTGGCACATCACCGGCGTGAAGCGCTTCATCACCTCGGGCGAGCACGACATGACCGACAACATCATCCACCTCGTGCTCGCCCGTCCCGAGGGTGCGCGCGGCGGCACGAAGGGCCTCTCGCTCTTCGTCGTCCCGAAGTTCCACGTCGACCTCGCGACCGGCGCGATCGGCGAGCGCAACGGCGTCTACGCGACGAACATCGAGAAGAAGATGGGCATCAAGGTCTCCACGACCTGCGAGCTCACCTTCGGCGACAAGCAGCCCGCGGTCGGCTGGCTCGTGGGCGACGTCCACGACGGCATCGCGCAGATGTTCAAGGTCATCGAGTACGCCCGGATGATGGTCGGCACCAAGGCCATCGCGACGCTGTCGACCGGCTACCTCAACGCACTCGAGTATGCCAAGCACCGCGTCCAGGGCGGCGACCTCACCGCGTTCATGGACAAGGACTCGCCGCGCGTCACCATCACGCACCACCCGGACGTGCGGCGCAGCCTGATGATGCAGAAGGCCTACGCCGAAGGCATGCGTGCCCTCGTGCAGTACACGGCCTACTACCAGGACCAGGTCGAGCTCAACGAGGCCGGCGCTCCCGCGGACGTCGACCTCGACACGGCGGAGCGGATGAACGACCTGCTGCTGCCGATCGTCAAGGGCGTCGGCTCCGAGCGCTCGTACGAGCAGCTCGCGCAGTCGCTGCAGACCCTCGGCGGCTCCGGCTTCCTGCAGGACTACCCGATCGAGCAGTACATCCGCGACTCGAAGATCGACACCCTCTACGAGGGCACCACGGCGATCCAGGGCCTCGACCTGTTCTTCCGCAAGATGGTCCGCGACCAGT
>JADGOZ010000149.1 GCA_017882705.1 Candidatus Nanopelagicales bacterium
CGTGGTCTTGAGCAATGACATGCCGACGCGGCTCGTCGGGGTCGTCGGGCGCGCGCAGGATCGGCGTTAGGTCGAGACCACTCGCCTTCCAGTGTGCGATCGCCGCGGCGGTGTCAAGGAACTCGACCTGCCCGACCGCTTCGCTGATCGTGCGAAAACCCATCTCGGCAAGGTATTCGCGCACTTCGGTGGCGATGAACTCGAAGAAGTTGACGACGAACTCGGGCTTGCCGGTGAAGCGCCTGCGAAGCTCGGGGTTCTGCGTCGCGACACCCACCGGGCAGGTGTCAAGATGGCAGACCCGCATCATCACGCAACCCGAGACGACAAGCGGCGCCGTCGCGAAGCCGAACTCTTCGGCGCCGAGGAGTGTCGCGATAATGACATCGCGACCGGTCTTCAACTGACCGTCTGTCTGCACCACGATGCGCTCGCGCAACCCGTTCGCGATCAGCGTTTGCTGCGTCTCGGCAAGACCGAGCTCCCACGGACCGCCCGCGTGCTTCAGCGACGTCAGAGGCGATGCGCCAGTGCCACCGTCATGCCCCGAGATCAAGACGACGTCGGCATGCGCTTTCGAGACCCCGGCCGCGACGGTTCCGACACCGACTTCGGCAACCAGCTTGACGTGCACCCGTGCCTGTGGGTTGGCGTTCTTCAGGTCGTGAATGAGCTGCTTCAGATCCTCGATCGAGTAGATGTCGTGATGTGGCGGCGGCGAGATGAGCCCGACGCCGGGCGTCGAGTATCGCGTCTTCGCGATCCACGGGTAGACCTTGTGGCCGGGCAGCTGGCCACCCTCGCCGGGCTTCGCGCCCTGCGCCATCTTGATCTGGATGTCGTCGGCGTTGACGAGGTAGTGGCTCGTCACGCCGAAGCGCCCTGAGGCGACCTGCTTGATCGCCGACCGCTTGGAGTCGCCGTTGGGCAGCGGGTCGAAGCGCTCCGGGTCCTCGCCGCCCTCACCGGTGTTCGACTTCGCGCCGAGGCGGTTCATGGCGATCGCGAGGGTCTCGTGCGCCTCGCCGGAGATGGAGCCGTAGGACATCGCGCCGGTCGAGAACCGCTTCAGGATCTCGCTGACCGGCTCGACCTCCTCGATCGCGACGGGTTCGCGCAGGCCATCCCTGAAGCGGAAGAGGCCGCGCAGCGTCATCAGCCGCTCGGACTGCTCGTCGACGCGGGCGGTGTACTGCTTGAAGATGTCGTAGCGGCCGCTGCGGGTGGCGTGCTGCAGGCGGAAGACGGTCTCCGGGTCGAACAGGTGCGACTCGCCCTCGCGTCGCCACTGGTACTCGCCGCCGACGTTGAGCCGGCGGTGCGCCGGCGAGATGCCGGTCTGCGGGTAGGCGATCGCGTGCCGACGCGCCGTCTCCTCGGCGACGACGTCGATGCCGACGCCGCCGAGCTTGGACGTCGTCCCGGTGAACCAGCGGTCGATGACCTCCGGTGCGAGGCCGATCGCCTCGAAGACCTGGGCCCCGCGATAGGACGCGACCGTGGAGATGCCCATCTTGCTCATCACCTTGAGGACGCCCTTGCCGAGCGCCTTCACCAGGTTGCGGACCGCCTTCTCCGGCGAGATGTCGCTGACGACCCCACGACGGACGAGGTCCTCGACGGACTCCATCGCGAGGTAGGGGTTGACCGCGGCAGCACCGTAGCCGATCAGGAGCGCGACGTGGTGCACCTCGCGCACGTCGCCGGCCTCGACGATGAGGCCGACCTTCGTGCGCTCCTTCTGGCGGACCAGGTGGTGGTGCACGGCGGCGGTGAGCAGCAGCGACGGGATCGGTGCGAGGTCCGCGTCGCTGTCACGGTCGGACAGCACCACGAAGCGCTTGCCGCTCGCGATCAGCTCGGAGACCTCGGCGCAGATCTCGTCGAGGCGCGCGGCCAGCGCCTCTCCCCCGCCGTCGACCCGGTAGAGCCCGGACACCTTCGCCGAGGCGAAGCCCGGCAGGTCGCCGTCGGCGTTGATCTTCAGGATCTTCGCGAGCTCGTCGTTGTCGATCACCGGGAACGGGAGGACCAGCTGCCGGCAGTGCGACGGGCTGGCCGTGAGCAGGTTGACCTCGGGCCCGATGTGGCTCGACAGCGAGGTCACGAGCTCCTCGCGGATGGCGTCGAGCGGCGGGTTCGTGACCTGGGCGAAGAGCTGCTGGAAGTAGTCGAAGAGCAGGCGCGGGCGCTCCGAGAGCACCGCGATGGGCGTGTCGGTGCCCATCGAGCCGATGGCCTCCGCCCCCGTGCGCGCCATGGGAGCGACGAGGATGCGCAGCTCCTCCTCGGTGTAGCCGAAGGTCTGCTGGCGGCGCAGCACGCTCTCGTGCGTGTGCACGATGTGCTCGCGCTCCGGGAGCGCGTCGAGGTGCATCACGCCCGCGTGCAGCCACTCGTCGTACGGCGCATCCGCCGCGAGCTCCGCCTTGATCTCGTCGTCGGACACGATGCGGTGCTGCTCGGTGTCCACGAGGAACATGCGCCCCGGCTGCAGGCGTCCCTTGCGCACGACGCGCTCGGGGGCGATGTCGAGCACACCGACCTCGGACGCCAGCACGACGAGTCCGTCGTCGGCGACCCAGTAGCGCCCCGGGCGCAGTCCGTTGCGGTCGAGCACTGCGCCGATCACGGTGCCGTCGGTGAAGGCGACGTCCGCCGGGCCGTCCCACGGCTCGGTCAGGGTCGCGTGGAACTCGTAGAACGCGCGACGGGCCGGATCCATCTCGGCGTGGTTCTGCCACGCCTCGGGGATCATCATCAGCACGGCGTGCGGCAGGCTGCGACCGCCGAGGTGGAGCAGCTCGAGGACCTCGTCGAACGACGCGGAGTCGCTGCCCCCTGCGGTGCAGATCGGGAACAGGCGCGCGATGTCGCCCGGGATCAGGTCGCTCTGGATCTGCGTCTCGCGCGCGGCCATCCAGTTGCGGTTGCCCTTGACCGTGTTGATCTCGCCGTTGTGCGCGATGAGGCGGTAGGGGTGCGCCAGCGGCCAGCTCGGGAAGGTGTTGGTCGAGAACCGCGAGTGGACCAGCGCGAGCGCGGAGGTGAACCGCGGGTCGCTGAGGTCGGTGAAGAAGGTCGACACCTGGGCGGTCGTGAGCATGCCCTTGTAGACGATCGTGCGGACCGACAGCGAGGGGAAGTAGACGTCGGCCTCGTGCTCGGCGCGCTTGCGCAGGCAGAAGGCCATCCGCTCGAGCGCCATGCCCATCACGCGCTGCCCGGCCGAGTGGACGAACAGCTGCTTGAGCCGCGGCATGACCGACAGCGCGGTGGCGCCGATGCCGGTCGGGTCGACCGGCAGGTCGCGCCAGGCGACGACCTCGAGACCCTCCTCGGCCGCGATCGACTCGATGGTCTTGACCGCCTGCGCGAGCTCCTCGTCGTCGTCGGGGAGGAAGGCGATGCCGACGGCGTAGGAGCGGCGCGGGGGCAGCTCGACACCCTGCTCGGCGAGGACGGCGCGGAAGAAGTCGTCCGGGACCTGGGTCAGGATGCCGGCGCCGTCGCCGGAGTCCGGCTCCGAGCCGGAGGCACCACGGTGCTCGAGGTTCTCCAGCGCCGTGATCGCCTGCCGCACGACCTCGTGCGACTTGACCCCGGACATCTGCGCGACGAAGGCGACGCCGCAGGCGTCCTTCTCGTGCTCGGGGTGGTAGAGGCCCTGGGGGGCGGGGATGGCCGAGCGCATGTGGTCACTCCCGTGATGCTCGCCTGGTCCGGCTCAACTGCACCGGGTGGGTCGAGCAGGGGGACGACGTTGGCCGCTCTGCTTCGCAGGAAGAGTAACGGACGCCCACCCCGGTCGGCACGCGGGTAGCGCGGGCGGTCCCCGCCTGGCGGCGGGACCCGGGGATCACCCCAGCGAGGTCCCGACCAGGTGGCCCACCCCGAAGGTGACCACCGCCGC
This sequence comes from Candidatus Nanopelagicales bacterium, assembly GCA_017882705.1. GTDB lineage: Bacteria > Actinomycetota > Actinomycetes > S36-B12 > CAIYMF01 > Longivirga. The sequence goes on from JADGOZ010000149.1 coordinate 3,914, forward strand.
CAGCACGCCCACGAACAGCTGCCGCAGGCCGGAGAACCACCACGAGCGGGCGGTGACCCGGCTGACGAGCACGCCCGCGACGAACAGGCCGATCACCGAGAGCACCGCGCTCACGACGAGGGTCTGGGCCCCGAACACGAACGGGAGGAGCGGGATGAGCGCGCCGAGGGCGAAGGCCAGGAAGGACGACCCGGCGGCCACCCACGGGTTGGGCAGCTCGCCCGGGGCCAGCCCGAGCTCCTCCCGGGCGTGCACCTCGAGCGCGGCCTCGGGGTTGCGCCCGAGCTGGCGCGCGACCTCCTCGGCGAGCTCGAGGTCGACGCCGCGACGCACCCAGATCTGGGCGAGCTCCTTGGCCTCGCCCTCGGCGTTGCGGGACAGCTCGAGCCGCTCGTTCTCGAACTCCTGCTCGGCCAGCTCGGACTGCGAGGCCACGGAGGTGTACTCCCCCGCGGCCATCGAGAAGGCGCCCGCGGCGAGACCGGCGAGGCCGGCGAGCACGATCGCGGCGCGGCCACCACCCGCCGCCGCCGTGCCTCCGGCCACGCCAGCCATCAACGCGAAGTTGGACACGAGCCCGTCCATCGCGCCGAAGACGGCCGGGCGCAGCCAGCCGCCGGTCACGTCGCGGTGGTGGTCGGCGGGAGGTGGGGTTCCGCTCACGGGTCGACGCTATCGTCCGGGGCCGCGGCGGGGATGTCGTCCGCGGCGTGCGGCTGGAGCGACTCGGGTGCCTCGCGTCCAGGGCGCAGCCGCGCGCTCACGACGATGTAGGCCAGCGCCCCGAGCACTACGACGATCGCCGTGAAGACGTTGAGGCGGATGCCGAAGAAGTGGTGCGCCTCGTCGATGCGCAGGCTCTCGATGATGCCGCGGCCGACGGAGTAGAGACCGACGTAGAGCGCGAAGGCCCGCCCGTGACCCATGGTCCAGCGTCGGTCGGCCCAGATCACGACGAGGGCCACGCCGATGCACCAGATCGACTCGTACAGGAAGGTCGGGTGGTACGTCGCGAACTGCTCGTAGCCAGGCGGACGGTGCGACGGGTCGATCTCGAGGCCCCACGGCAACGTGGTCGGGCCACCGAAGAGCTCCTGGTTGAAGTAGTTGCCGAACCGGCCTATCGCCTGAGCGAGCGCGATCCCGGGTGCGATGGCGTCGGCGAACGGAGGAAGCGGGATCCCCTTGCGGCGGCAGCCGATCCAGGCTCCGATGCCGCCGAGGAGGACCGCGCCCCAGATGCCCAGTCCGCCGTCCCAGATCCGGAAGGCGGCGAGCAGGCCCTTGCCGTCGGGGCCGAAGTAGATCTGGTTGTCGGTGACGACGTGGTAGATCCGACCGCCGACGATCCCGAACGGCACCGCCCAGATCGCGACGTCGGCCACCATGCCGACGGCGCCGCCGCGAGCCACCCAGCGACGACCGCCGAGCCAGATCGCCACGAAGATCCCGAGCAGGATGCACAGGGCGTAGGCCCGCACCGGGATCGGGCCGAGGTTCCAGACGCCCTGTGCGGGGCTCGGGATGAAGGCCAGCAGGTCGCTCACGTCAGGACGCGGGCGCTGCGGCGATGAGCTTCTCCAGCGCGGCCATGTCCTGCAGCGTCGCCGCCGGGACCTCCGTGCCGTTGAGGTAGGCGGTCGGTGTACCGGGGACGCCCTCGTCCCCGAACGCAGTGAAGGAGTTCGTCACCCACTGGTCGTAGGTCTTGTCGGTGACGCACTTCTGGAACGTCGTGAGCGCCGTCCCGGTGATGCCGGACGTCTGCGCGAACTGGGTGATCTGCGCGTCGGTGTAGCCGTCGCCCTCGGTCGTGGGCTGGTTGGCGAAGACCGTGTTGTGGAACTCCTTGAGCTTGCCGGCGTCGATCGCGCAGCCCCAGGCCATCGCCGCCTTGTGCGAGGAGTTCGGGTTCGGGCTCGTCGCCACGAAGCGCGCGTCCAGGAACGTGGTCGGACGATAGAGCAGCGTGACCTTGCCGTCGTCGGCCAGCTTCTGCACGGCTGCGCCGAACGACGTCTCGAACTGTGCGCAGCTCGGGCACTGGAAGTCCTCCCAGATGGCCAGCGTGGGCTTGCCCGCGGTCGTCTTGTACGGCACGGCCCAAGCGTTGGTGTCGGCGGAGCCGTTGACCCCGGTCGGCACCTTCGCATCCGAGACGGTGCCGGAGGGTGTGCCGCTGGCCGAGTTGTTCTGCTTGGCGCCCCACACCCCGAGACCGATGATCAGGGCGACGACCACCAGGATCGCGGCGCCGCCGATGAGGCGCACGCGGGTGTCGCGCTTGCGCTGCTCGGCCTCGGCGGCGGCGCGTGCGGCGGCCGCCTTCTCCTTGGTCGTGCGCTTGCTCTCCTTGGGCGTGTTGCTCATCGGGACTGCTCCTCGAGCGTCTCGTTCTCGTCAGTGGTCTCGTCGTCGTCGGAGTCGTCGAACGTGAGGGGCGGGCGGTCGAGCGAGAGCTTCGTGGTCGGCCAGGCGACGAGCCAGGTCGCCATCCCCAGGAACAGGAAGTCGCGGAGGATCTCGGAGGTGTAGCGCCAGGCCTTCCCGTTCTCGCCCACGTTGCCGCCGCCGCCGAAGCACCCGCAGTCGATGGAGTAGCCACGGATCCACACGCTGGCGATGCCGACGATGAAGCCGAGCATGAGCAGCGCGGTGCCGATCGCCGCGAACCTGGTGAACAGGCCGATCAGCAGCAGCGCCGCAAGACCCACCTCGACGGCCGGCAGGGCCCAGCCGAGGAACTCGATCCAGGACGGCGGGAAGACGCGGTAGGCCAGGATCGCCTCGCGCCGGGACTGGTCGGTCTCGAGGAGCTTGGCCAGCCCCGACCAGAAGAGGATGCCCGACAGCACCAGCCGGAGGACGGTGCCGATCCAGGCACGGGTGTCGCTGCTCACGGATGGATCATCCCTCACGTCGGTGGCGGGCAGGTGACCAGGTCGGGACCTCGCGTGTCCGACGACCGGACGCGCGGCCGAGTTCCCGCCGTCAGCCGCCGCGGACCCCGCGGGCGAGCTCGGCCGCCAGGACCCCGACGGCCGTCATCGCGTCGGTGGGGGTCGCGGCGTCGAGGACGGCCCGGACGAACGCCGAGCCGACGATCACGCCGTCGGCGTACAACGCCACCTCAGCCGCCTGGGCGCCGGTCGAGACGCCGACGCCGACCGCCACCGGCAGCACGGTGCGAGCCTTCGTGCGCTCGACGAGCGAGCGCGCGGCGTCGCCGACGCTGGTGCGCGCGCCGGTGACGCCCATGGTCGACGCCGCGTAGACGAAGCCGCTCGAGGCAGCGGCGACGGTCGCGATGCGGGCGTCGGTGGACGAGGGCGCCACGAGGAACACGCGGTCGATGCCCGCGGCATCGGTCGCCACGGTCCAGGGACCCGCCTCCTCTGGCGTGAGGTCGGGCGTGATCACCCCGATGCCGCCGGCGGCGGACAGGTCCGTGGCGAAGCGGTCGACGCCGTAGCGCTCGATGGGGTTCCAGTACGACATGACCAGGGTCGGGGCACCGGTGCGGGCGACGGCCTCGACGGTGCGCAGCACGTCGTCGGTGTGCGTGCCGGCATCGAGCGCCCGCTGCACGGCGTCCTGGATCGTCGGGCCGTCCATCAGCGGGTCGGAGTAGGGGAGGCCGACCTCGATCGCGTCGACGCCGTTCTCGACCATCGCCTCGATCACCGCGACGTCGTCGCCGCGGGACGGGAACCCGGCGGGGAGGTAGCCGATCAGCAGGGCCCGACCGTCGGCCCTCGCGGCCGCGAAGGCCTCGTGGAGGGTGCTCACAGCCGGCCTTCCGGCATGCGCTCGCCGTCGAGCAGGCCGAACCACCGGCTCGCGGTCTCGACATCCTTGTCGCCACGACCGGAGAGGTTCACCAGGATCACGGCGTCCGGACCGAGCTCGCGGCCCAGGCGCATGGCACCCGCGAGCGCGTGCGCGCTCTCGATCGCCGGGATGATCCCCTCGGTGCGGCAGAGGAGGCCGAAGGCCTCCATGGCCGCATCGTCGTTGACCGGCTCGTAGGTCGCGCGCCCGGTCTCGTGCAGCCACGCGTGCTCCGGGCCGACGCCGGGGTAGTCGAGGCCGGCGCTGATGCTGTGCGACGGACGGGTCTGGCCCCACTCGTCCTGCAGGACATAGGTGCGCGCACCGTGCAGCACGCCGGGTGCACCGCCCGAGAACCGAGCGGCGTGCCGCCCCGTCTCGACGCCGTCGCCGCCGGCCTCGTAGCCGTGCAGCGACACCTCGCGGTCGTCGAGGAAGGCACCGAAGATGCCCATCGCGTTCGAGCCGCCGCCCACGCACGCCGCGATCGCGGTCGGGAGAACGCCGGTGAGCTCCTGCACCTGCTCGCGCGCCTCGGCGCCGATGACGTGGTGGAACGTGCGGACCATCTCGGGGAACGGAGCAGGTCCGGTCACGGTGCCGAGGAGATAGTGGGTGTGCTCGACGTTGGTCACCCAGTCGCGCATGGCCTCGTTGATCGCGTCCTTCAGCGTGCGGCTGCCCGCGGTCACCGGGACGACCTCGGCACCGAGGAGCTTCATCCGCGCCACGTTGAGCGACTGGCGGACTGTGTCCTCCTCGCCCATGTAGACCGTGCACTCGAGGCCGAAGAGCGCCGCCACGGTCGCCGTGGCGACGCCGTGCTGCCCGGCACCGGTCTCGGCGAGCATGCGGGTCTTGCCCATCCGCACGGTGAGCAGCGCCTGGCCCAGGACGTTGTTGATCTTGTGCGAGCCGGTGTGGTTGAGGTCCTCTCGCTTGAGGAGGACCCGGGCACCGCCGCAGTACGCCGAGAAGCGCGTCGCATCGGTGAGCGGGCTCGGACGCCCGACGTACGTGCGCTGCAGGCGGTCGAGCTCGGTGATGAACGCCGGGTCGACGATCGCGGCTCGGAACGCGGCGTCGAGCTCGTCGAGCGCCGCGGTCAGCGCCTCGGGCACGAAGCGACCGCCGAACTGGCCGAAGTGACCGGTGGAGTCCGGGCCGTGCAGGGCGGCGTCGTAGGACCCGCTCTCGGTCGTGGTCATGCTCAGGCCTCCGTCAGCCGCGGGTGTTCTTGACCGCGGGATGGGCACCGGCCGTCACGAGGTCGTGGACGGCGGTGCGCGGGTCTCCGCCCGTGACCAGACTCTCCCCCACGAGCACCGCATCCGCACCTGCGTTGGCGTAGGCGATGAGGTCGTGCGGCCCGCGCACGCCCGACTCGGCGATGCGCACCACGGACGACGGGATGGCCGGCGCCACGCGGGCGAAGGTCTCCCGGTCGACCTCGAGGGTCTTGAGGTTGCGCACGTTGACGCCGATCACGGTGGCCCCGGCCGCGACGGCGAGCTCGACCTCGTCGACGTCGTGCACCTCGACGAGCGGCGTGAGTCCGAGGCTGCGGGCCCGCTCGATCAGCGACACCAGCGCCTCCTGCTCGAGCGCCGCGACGATGAGCAGCGCGACGTCGGCGCCGTAGGCGCGGGCCTCCCAGAGCTGGTAGCTCGAGACGATGAAGTCCTTGCGCAGCACAGGGATCTGGACGGCGGCACGCACGGCCGCGAGGTCGTCGAGCGAGCCCCCGAACCGCCGACCCTCGGTGAGGACGCTGATGATGTGGGCGCCGCCGGCCTGGTAGTCGCGTGCCAGCGCGGCCGGGTCGGAGATCGCCGCGAGCGTGCCCTTGCTGGGGCTCGACCGCTTCACCTCGGCGATCACCTTGACGCCGTCGCCGCGCAGGACCGCCTCGGCGTCGAGGGCGGCGGGGCGGGCTGCCGCGAGCGCCTTGAGCTCGTCGAGGCTCGTCCGGGACTGGCGGTCCGCGAGGTCGGCGCGGACGCCGTCCAGGATGTCGTCGAGGACCGTCATCCCGACAGGTTAGCCGGGACCGGTGCCGTCGCCGCCCGCGGGTGGGAGCAGTGCTCAGCTCGCCCCGGAGCCCAGCCAGGCGAACGCGGGCACGGCCCCGACGTTGCGGACCACGCTGAACACGACGGCCAGCACGACCAGCGACCAGAGCAGGGTCGGCGAGGGCATCGGTACGTCGACGGAGTCGCTCGCCTCTCCGCCGGCGCTCGGCTCGGGACCCTTCCACGCGTGCCACACCCAGCGACACCAGAGCGCCACCGCGACGGGGAGGACCACGAGCACCACGAACGCGTTGTGGTCGAGCGCGCCTCGCAGGTCGCCGTGCAGCAGGGAGTGCACCGCGCGCAGCCCGCCGCAGCCCGGGCAGTCGAGACCGGTGATCGCCTTCGTCGGGCAGAGCGGGTAGTGCCCGGGCACGTTCGGGTCGACCAGGCCGAGGTAGACCGAGGCGAGCACCGTCGCCGCGCCGACCGCGAGCGGCGTGCGCAGCCGACGGGCCCGGGGGGTCATGCCCCGAGAGTAGGCGCTGACGGGCCGGCACCGAGGTCGCGCGGCAGCGTCACCCCGAGCAGCGCGCCGCCCTCGGGTGACGAGCCGGCGAACGCCCGGCCACCGAGGCGCGTCGCGAGCCGGCCGACGAGCGCGAGGCCGACGCCCGTGCCGACCTGGCGGACGCCGCGGTAGCGCTCGTGCAGGGCTGCGGGCTCGAAGGCGACCCGCACGTCGTCCGGCGTGAGACCGGGTCCGCCGTCGCGCACCTCGATCCTTGCGCCGCCGGGCTCCGCCCGGACGGCGAGGACGAGCGGGCGGCCCGCCGGCGTGACCCGCAGGGCGTTCTCGGCCAGGTTGTCGACGATCTGACGCACGCGCAGCGGGTCGGTGCGCACGACCACGGGCCCGGCCGGGAGCTCGAGGCCGAACAGGACGCCCTCGCGCTGGCAGCGGGCGGCCCAGACCTGACCGGCGTCCGCGCCGAGCGCGGTGAGATCGACGTCGACGGGCGCGAGCCGGACATCGGCCGCGCCGAGGCGGGAGAGGTCGAGAAGGTCGGCGACGAGCCGCTCGAGGCGATGGGACTCCGCGAGCACGGTGGCCCCCGTCGCGGCGACGTCGGCCGGCGGCACGATGCCGTCGGCCAGGGCCTCGGCGTAGCCGGTGATGCCGGTCAGCGGGGTGCGCAGCTCGTGCGACACCGACAGCAGGAAGTCGCGCTGCCGGCCCTCGCTCGTGGCCAGGGCGTCGCTGAGCCGGTTGAGCGACTGCGAGACCGACGCCACCTCGGCCGGTCCCTCCGGGACCAGTGCGACGTCGCGTGCGCCCGTGGCCATCCTCTCCGCGGCCAGGGCGGCGTCGCGCAGCGGGCGGACGACACGACGTGCCGCGAGCGCGCCGACGACGACCGCGACGACGAGTCCGACGAGCAGAGCGAGCGCCAGGCGGCGCAGCGCGAGTCCCGTCTGGGATCCGGCGACCGAGGCGTCCTGCACGAGGAACGCCGAGGTGGTGCTGGAGGCCTGTCGGCCCTCGACGAACACCCGGCCGGCAGACGTCGAGCGCACGTCGCTCACCGTGCCGCCGGACTGCGTCACGGCGAGGTCCGCCTCCGTGACCGGTGGCTGCGGGCCGCGCCGGCGTACGACCTGGACGGTGATGCCCTCGGCGGCGAGGACGGTCCGCAGGCGTGCGAGGCCCGCGGCGCCCTGGCCGCTCTCGGCGCGCGCAACGACGTCGCTCACGATGTCGGCCTGCGTCGCGAGCTGGTCGCGGGCCTGGTTCTCCGACGCGTGCGCGACGAGCGGATAGGAGACCAGCCCGGTCACGAGCACGGCGATGGCCGCGACGAGCGCCGCGACGAGGGCGAGCTGCGCCGTGAGCGAGCGTCGGGTCACGGAGCGGCTCCGCGGGCCTCGGCGCTGTAGCCCACGCCGCGCACGGTGCGGATCGGGCTCGCCGCGCCGAGCTTGGCGCGGACCTGCGCGACATGGACGTCGACGGTGCGCGTGCCGACGACGGCGGCGTAGCCCCACACCTCGCTGAGCAGCTGCTCCCGGCTGAAGACTCGACCAGGTGCGCGCATCAGGCGCTCGAGCAGGTCGAACTCGGTGGCGGTGAGCTCCACCTCGACGGAGTCGACGGTCACCCGATGGGTGACCCGGTCGACCGAGACTCCCCCGATCACGAGCGGCGCGGACGCGGTCGGCGGACCGTCGACCCGGCGCAGCACCGTCTTCACCCGGGCGACGACCTCGCGCGGCGAGAACGGCTTGGTGATGTAGTCGTCGGCGCCGAGCTCGAGCCCGAGCACCCGGTCGATCTCGTCGTCACGCGCGGTGCAGAACAGGACAGGCACCCAGTCGTCGTCGGCCCGCAGCCGCCGGCACACCTCGGTGCCGTCCATCTCCGGGAGTCCTACGTCGAGCACGATCGCGACCGGCTTGAGCGACCGCGCCGCCGCCAGCCCGCCCCGCCCGTCGCGCTCCACGTGCACGCCGTAGCCCTCGCGAGCGAGGTACATCCGCAGCAGGTCCGCGATGGCAGCCTCGTCCTCCACGACGAGCACCAGTCCACGCTCACCGGAGGTCGCACCAGATGTCACGGCGACAGCGTCGCAGAGCGATCGCCCGGATCACGTGACGCGGACGTTCGAGTCGTGTCAGACCCGAGGACGAGGGGTCGCATCAACAGCCGAGGCCGATCCGCTGGGGCGGCCCCGACGCGAGCCACCCCGCGGGTGCTCGCTGGGAGGGCTAGCTGCTGGGCGCGCCCATGCCCATCATGCCCATGACCTTGCCGACGATCGCGCCGACTACGGCGAGGCCGACCGCACCGATCCAGAACAGCGGCCAGTTGCCCATGAGGACGGCGACGGCTCCGACGACGAAGGCGATCATCACGATCGTCACGGCCGTCCACGCGGCGGGCGTGTTGCCGTGGTACTCGTGCTCGGCGGTCATCGCGGGTCCTCCTCGGTGGCGGTCGGCGGTCATTGTGTCAGGCTTCCCCGCCCGCGCCCAGCGTCGGGTCCGCCGACGTGTCGTGCGCCGTGGGATCGTGCTGCTCCACGGTCGGGTCGATTCCCTCGTCGAGCTGGTCCCAGGCCGACCGCGCGCGCGGCTCGGGCCGCGCACCGGAGGGAGCGTCGTGCCGCTCGTAGCGGCGGCCCATCTCCGGCCAGGACCTGCTCGTGGCCACGGCGAGCAGGCCGCCCGCGGCCACGACGAGGCCGGCCAGCACGCCGACCACCCACCATCCGGTCACCGTCGTCACCGGATCCCCGACGTCGACACCCGCCTTCTCCGAGACGAGCGTGCGGATCGTGTCACCCACGCCGAGGGTCGTGCTCCACAGCCGGGAGAAGTCCCAGGCGACGTAGGCGACCGCGAGGCCTGCGAGGACGAGCAGCGTGCCGATCAGGATGCGGCCGGCCCGGCGGGTGGCCGCCAGGCCTGCGACGCCGGCCAGGGCGAGCACGGCCACGGCCACGCCCGCGGGTGTGAGGTCGGTGCCGCTGAGCGCGACCATGAGGGTGGGGAGGCCGGAACCGCCGACCGTGGTGGTCGACCACGTGCGGCCGTAAGCCACGATCAGCGAGACGGCGCCCGCGACCAGCAGGCCGAGCGCCAGGGCGTAGCCCCGTCGGTCGGGCGCGGGTGCGTCGGTCATGAGCCGGCCGGGCGCATGGTGGCGGCCATCGCCACCGCGCGCAGGACCGCAGCGGCCTTGTTGCGGCACTCGTCGTACTCGGTCTCCGGCACGGAGTCGGCGACGAGGCCCGCGCCGGCCTGCACGTGGACGACGCCGTCCTTGATGACGCCGGTGCGGATGGCGATGGCGGTGTCGAGGTCGCCGGCGAAGTCGAGGTAGCCGACGACGCCGGCGTACACACCACGGCGCACCGGCTCGAGCTCGTCGATGATCGCCATCGCGCGCGGCTTCGGCGCACCCGAGAGCGTGCCCGCGGGGAACGTCGCCGCCAGCGCGTCGTAGGCCGTCCTGCCCTCGGCCAGGGTGCCGACGACCGTCGAGACGATGTGCATGATGTGGCTGTAGCGCTCGACGGACATGAAGTCGACGACCTCGACCGTGCCAGGGGCGCACACCCGCCCGAGGTCGTTGCGGCCGAGGTCGACGAGCATGAGGTGCTCGGCGCGCTCCTTCTCGTCGGCGAGGAGGTCCTCCGCGAGGGCGTTGTCGGCCTCCGGCGTCGCACCACGCGGCCGCGAGCCCGCGATGGGGTGCATGGTGGCGCGGCCGTCGGCGACCTTGACGAGCGCCTCGGGCGAGGACCCGACGACGTCGAAGGCGACCTCGTCGGACAGCGAGCCGTCGGCTGTCGCGACGGGCACGCGCAGCAGGTACATGTAGGGGCTCGGGTTCGTCACGCGCAGCACCCGGTAGACGTCCAGCGACGACGCGGGGCACGGCGCCGTGAACCGCTGGGACAGGACGATCTGGAACGCGTCGCCGGCGCGGATGTACTCCTTGCACGCCTCGACGCCCGCGAGGTAGTCGGCTCGCTCGGTGCGCGAGGAGACCTCGACCTGCGCGTCGGCGTCGTAGGTCGAGGCGGACGCCGCGGCGCTGCCGGCGAGGTCGGACTGCATCGCGTCGAGACGGCGTACGGCGTCGGCCCAGGCGTCGTCGACGCGGTCGTCGCTGTCGTCGTAGTTGATGGCGTTCGCGATCAGCAGCACGGAGCCGTCGTGGTGGTCGAGGACGGCGAGGTCGGTGGCGAGGAGCATGGCGACCTCGGGGACGCCGATCTCGTCGGGGTTGGCGTCGGGGAGCCGCTCCCAGCGGCGGACCGAGTCGTAGGAGAGGTAGCCGACCATCCCCCCGGTGAGCGGCGGCAGCCCGGGCAGGCGCTCGGTGTGGAGCGCGGCGATGGTGTCGCGCAGCGCGGAGAGCGGGTCGCCGCCCGTCGGCAGTCCGACCGGCGCGTTGCCGAACCACCGCGTGGCACCGTCGACCTCGGTGAGCATGGCGGCGCTGCGCACGCCGACGAAGGAGTAGCGCGACCAGGCGCGGCCGTGCTCGGCCGACTCGAGCAGGAACGTGCCGGCGCGCTCGCCCGCGAGCTTGCGGTAGAGACCGATCGGCGTCTCGCCGTCGGCGAGGAGCCGACGCACCACGGGGATGACCCTGCGGTCGCGCGCGAGCTCGCGGAAACCGGCGAGGTCCGGCGCGGCCGACCCCGCGAAGGTCGGGGCGTACGGCGTTGCGGTCATGCTCGGTCTCCGTCGCTGGCGGGCGCACGGTCCAGGACCGGCGTGAGGTCGAGCAGGAGGTCGGCGTCGAAGCAGGTCCGGTCGCCCGTGTGGCACGCGGCGCCCACCTGGTCCACCGCCAGCAGCACGGCGTCGCCGTCGCAGTCGAGCCGGACGGAACGCACGTGCTGAGCGTGACCGGACGTGTCGCCCTTCACCCAGTACTCCCGGCGCGACCGCGACCAGTAGGTGGCTCGACCGGTCTCGAGGGTGCGTCGCAGCGCCTCGGCGTCCATCCACGCGAGCATGAGCACCTCACCGGTGTCCCACTGCTGGGCCACGGCGGCCACCAGGCCGTGCTCGTCGCGCCTGAGACGCGCCTCGACGGCGCGCCAGGACCCGGCGTCGGGCGCGAAGGGCTGCTGCGGCGCGTCGTCGGGTTCCTGCTGCACGTCGGCCATTCTGCCGTGCCGCTGCCACCGGGTTTCGCACGCACGTGGGATGATCGGCGCCAGTCGAACGATCGGGCAGCGCATGAGTGGCACGACCTCGTCAGAGCCGCCCCTCGGCGGCGCTCCCCGGCCCCCACGTGATCCGTTCGCCCCGCCGGACGGCGACCTGATGTTCCCGGCGGCGACCGACGACAGCTGGCAGCAGGGCACGACGTCGGGATCCGGTCGACGCTGGGTGCTCGTGGTCGCCGCCGTCGCCGTCCTCGTCGTGGTCGCCGGCTCGGTCGCCGTGGGCGTGCGCGTGCTCTCCAGCGCGACCAGCGGCCAGTCGGACGTCGCATCCCCCGGGTCGTCGGCCTCCGTCGGTTCCCTCGCGATCGGCGCCTGCTACCGGCTGCAGGGCGACGACCGCACCGCCGACAGCGTCGGTGACGTCGACATCGTCGCGTGCACGACGCCGCACGACGGTCAGGTCTACGCCCATGTCCCGCTGAACTACGCCGACTACCCGGGCGACGCCGAGCTGTCGACCGCCGCGGACGCCGGCTGCGCCGACCAGGACGGCGTCGCGCTCGACCGGGCGGTGCGCGCCATCGACACGATCTCCCTGGCCTGGTACGGCCCGCTCGAGGCCGACTGGGCCGACACCCCGCACGTCGCCGCGTGCGTCATCGAGTCCGACGACCCGAACGGGCTGACCCGCTCCTGGACCTCGGGCGCCACGGCGTAACGACGCGGGCAGGCCCAGCCGGCCGGGCTCGGTGCGGCTCAGGCGCGGCGCATCCAGGACGTGGTCGGCTCGCAGTAGAGCAGCCACAGGACGACGCCGTGCCAGACGACATCGATCACATTGCCGGCGCTCGGCGCGGTCACGAGGGCGTACGCCGAGAACAGGGTGCCGACGACGACGACGACCCGCAGCCACTTCAGGCTGCTCCGGCTGCCCCGCACCACCCCGACGCCGAGCGCGAACCAGACGACGCCGAGCACCAGGGTGATCCCGAGGATGACCTGCACGATCGGGAGGACCGACGCCCCGATGCCGCCACCCGCCGAGGAGATCGCGGACGAGAACGCGGCCAGCGCAGCGAGCCCGATGAGCGAGGACACGACGCCCCAGACACCGGTGATGACGGACAGGACCCCGGCGGCGAGCACGGGGCCGGGACGCTCGTCCGGGACCCGCGTCGGCGCTGCGGCATGGGCGGCGCGACCCGGCTGGCCGGGGCCGCCCCAGGTCGTCACCATGCCGGGCGCGGCGATCGGGGCCGCGGCGACGCCCGGCGCGGCGAACGGCCCGGTGGGCGCGGCCGCGACGTCGAGCGGCGTGCCGAACTGGTTGACGGCGCCGGGGGCATAGGCCCACGAGGGGTCGGTCGGGGCCGACCGTGCCGGAGCACCCGGGGTGCCCGCGGCGGCGTCGGGCGCGGCGACGGGTCGCCCCGTCGCGAAGAAGTCGTAGCTCGGCTCCGGCATGACGCACCCCTCCCGGACGCGGACCCACGGCACTCCCCCGCACCCGCTCGTACCACTCGCTTCGGCAGGTCGGGACACCTCCTTGACCCCTCCCGCGGGGGACGCCGGCGTGCCAGGCGGCCCGGCCTGCCTAGGGTGGGCGGATGACCGCACCCGCGAACGCCCTCGCCGTCTCGGAGCGCGCCGCGCTCGCCGACCTCATGGCCGAGCTCGGCCCGGACGCCCCGACCCTGTGCGGCTCCTGGACCACCCGCGACCTCGCCGCGCACCTCATCGTGCGGGCCACGAGGCCCGACGCCGCGGCCGGCATCCTCGTCCCGCCGCTCGCCGGCTACACCGACAAGGTCATGGCCGCGGTCGGACGACGCGACTGGCGCTCCATCGTCGCGGAGGTCCGTCAGGGCCCGCCGCGCTGGTCCCCGGTGTCGCTCGCGGCCGTCGACGCGGCGACCAACACCGTCGAGTACTTCGTCCACCTCGAGGACGTGCGCCGCGCGACCGACCCGTGGGAGCCGCGCGAGCTGCCTGCGGCCGATGTCGCCACGCTCTGGTCGCAGGCCCAGCGGGCCGGAGGCTTCCTGCTGCGCCGCTCTCCCGTCGGCGTCGTCTACGCCCCGACGGAAGGACCCGCGGCCGGGACCCGCCACGTGGCGAGGAAGGGCGAGCGCGCGGTGGTGCTCGCCGGACCGGTGGGCGAGATCGTGCTGGCGACGTACGGGCGCGTGACGCGCGGCCTCGAGATCGGCGGGGACGACGCGGACGTCGCGGCGTTCCTCGCGTTCCCGCGCTAGCTAGCGAGCCAGGACCGACGGGTCCGGGGCACGGCGCACGGCGTGCCCGGAGTCCGCGAGCGCGCGCTTCACCTCGCCGATCGTGAGGACGCCGAAGTGGAACACGCTGGCCGCGAGCACGGCGTCGGCGCCCGCGTCGACCGCCGGAGCGAAGTCCTCGAGCTTGCCGGCGCCCCCGCTCGCGATCACGGGCACGCTGACCTCGGTCCGGACGGCGCGGATCAGGTCGAGGTCGTAGCCGTCCCTCGTGCCGTCGGCGTCCATCGAGTTGAGCAGGATCTCCCCCGCCCCGAGCTCGGCGGCACGCACGGCCCAGCCGAGCGCGTCGATGCCGGTGGAGCGACGCCCGCCGTGGGTCGTGACCTCCCAGCCGGACGCGGTCACGACGCCCCCGGGGCAGCGTCGCGCGTCGATCGAGAGCACCACGCACTGCGCGCCGAAGCGGTCGGCGGCCTCGCGCAGCAGCTCGGGACGCGCGATGGCCGCGGTGTTCACGCCGACCTTGTCGGCGCCGGCGCGCAGCAGCCGGTCGATGTCGTCCGGCTCGCGCACGCCACCGCCGACCGTCAGCGGGATGAAGACCTGCTCCGCCGTACGCCGGACCACGTCGTAGGTCGTCTCGCGGTCGCCGCTGCTCGCGGTGATGTCGAGGAACACGAGCTCGTCGGCGCCCTGCAGGTCGTAGGCGCGGGCGAGCTCCACCGGGTCACCGGCGTCGCGCAGGTCGACGAAGTTGACGCCCTTGACCACGCGGCCGGCGTCGACGTCGAGACACGGGATCACCCGCACGGCCACCGACATGCGGCCAGCCTACGGACCTCCGCTCACCGTGCGGCGGGCGCGGTGCTCACGTAGCGTTCGGAGCATGAGCGCATCGACCAACGCCGAGATCGAGCGGCTCGGTGCCGCGACCTACCTGTCGCTCACGACGTTCCGCAAGGACGGGACGCCCGTCGCGACCCCGGTCTGGGCCAGCAAGGACGGCGAGCACCTCTACGTATGGACCGAGACCGACGCCGGGAAGATCAAGCGGCTCAGGAACAACGGCCGCGTCCTCCTGGCGCCGTGCGACTCGCGCGGCGGCCTGCAGGGCGCCCAGGTCGCGGGCACCGCGGTCGTGCTCGGCACGACGTCCGACGTCGAGCGGCTCAGGAGGCTGCACCGGGCGAAGTACGGCCTGCAGTTCCGGCTGTTCGACGGCTTCGCATCGCTGTTCCGTCGGGCTCGCGGCCACGTCGTGATCGAGATCAGCGTGCCGGAGGCCGACGCCGCCTGAGCGGCGCAGCCGCAACCACCGGCTGGCCGACGCTCGCACCGCTGCGCACGCGCGGCGAGCCTGCCCACCGGATGAGGGCGCCGGAGCCCACGAGCACGGCGAGAGCACCGGCCGAGTTGAGCGGGAGACCGGCGTAGTCGACGACCTTGCCGGGGAAGCCGGCCAGGCCCGTCGCGGACAGCACGAGCGTCGAGACGCCCACCCCGGCCGTGCCGAGCGCCGCGACCCACGTCGCCGTGGCCGGTGCGGGCGCCTTCGCCCGCGGCGCCGCGTCCCACCACCACAGGGGTGCGTGCTCGAACGGCCACATCAGGCGTACGACGGCCCACACGCCGACGCCGTAGACGGTCCAGAACAGGGCGGACGCGAACGCGTAGCCCCAGCCGTCGGGCACGGGCCAGCCGTGGCCGTCGAGCGCGACGGGACGGTCGAGGTGCAGCGCGTGACCGAGGGTCGTCACGGCGACGAGCACGGGCAGGTGCCACAGGTAGAGCGTCATCGCGGCGAGGTTCACGGCCGTCACCGGGCGCCACACCGAGGGACGCTCGAGCAGCCGCGCCAGCGGCGCGCTGAGCAGGGTGAGGATGCAGAACAGGGCGAACGAGTGGATCGCCAGCACGACGGTCGGCGGCGCCATGTTGCTCACGGCCTCGCCGGGCATGCCGACCAGGGAGACCGGCCACGGCCCGAGGTAGATCAGCGCCCCGTTGAGCGCCACCGCAACGAGGACGGCGAGGACGAGTGACCACCGCGGGAACGCCGCCGCGGTGCCGTGGGCGCGCAGCGAGCCGAGGTAGGCGGGCACCGTCCACACCAGCACGAAGTTGACCAGCCCGAGGGCGTCCGGGAATCCCCAGAAGAAGCGCGCGGCGTCGACGAGGGCCACGAGGGCGAGCAGGCCGACGGTGACGAGGACCGCGCGCCCCGGCGTCGTAGGCCGGAAGAGCGGGGTGAGCGCCGTGACGAGGAGGTAGGCGCCGAGGAACCAGAGGAGCTGGGTCACCAGGACCATCAAGGGCTCGGCGGTGCGGGCCGGGGCGAGCACCGTCACGAGCGCGGCCACGACCGCCATGATCGCGAGGTAGACCCAGGCCGGGCGCAGGAGCCGGTCTGCGCGGGCCCAGAGCCATGTCGCGTAGTCGCCGCCGCGGGCCTGGTGCCGCTCCCACGACAGGGCGTTGGCCGCGCCGCCGGCGACGAAGAAGAGCGGCATGATCTGGAGGACCCAGGTCAGCGCCTGCGTCCAGGGGAAGGCCGCGAGCAGGTTGCCGAGCACGGGGACGCCGTCGGGCCAGGCGACCACCGCCATGATCGAGTGGCCGGCCACGACGACCACGAGGCTGACCGCTCGCGCGGCGTCGACCACGCGGTCACGGTCGGCTGGGGTGGCCTCGACGGCGCGCTGCGCAGGGACCGGCGCGAAGACCCTCATGGCGCCCCCCTCGGATCCGTCGGGACTCCCCGGTGCCGATGGTGGCACCGCACTACCCCCGATGGGTCGCCGACAGCCCTCGAGCGGGTTCGTGTCCTCGCGTTCGGTCGTCGCGCTACGGTGGCGCACCCGCGGACGACTCGAGGAGACCCCATGGACGACGCCGTTCGCACCCCGCTGCACGATCGGCTCGAGGCGCTCGGCGGGACGTTCCAGAACGACGACGGCTGGTGGTGGATCCAGGGCCTCGGCGACTGGGAGGCGGAGTACCGCGCGGTCCGCACCGACGTCGGCGTCTGGGACCTCTCGCCCCTGGTCAAGTGGGACTTCCGCGGCCCCGACGCGCTCGCAGCGGCGAACCACGTCAACGGCAACGACCTCATGACGCTCGCGATCGGTCAGGTGCGTTACGGACCGCTGCTCAACGCCGACGGCGGGGTGGTCGACGACGCCACGACCTACCGCGTGTCGGAGGACCGCGTGCTCGTGATGACCAACGGCCAGAAGCACGAGGACTACTGGGCCGAGCACCTCTCGGGGTTCGACGTCGCCGTCGCGAACATCGTCCACGACATGCCGCACCTGTCGGTGCAGGGACCGCGCTCCCGCGAGGTGCTGCAGTCGTTGACCGACGTCGACCTCGCGACGCTGGGCTACTTCCGCTTCGTCCCGGAGCCGGTCGTCGTCGGCGGGGCGACCGGGATCCTCGCCCGCACCGGCTACGGCGGCGAGATGGGCTACGAGTTCTTCACCGACGCCTCGGGCATCGTCACGCTCTTCGACGCGCTCGTCGCGCTCGGCGTCACGCCCTTCGGCACCGCGGCGATCTACCCGCTGCGCATCGAGGCGGGGCTCGTGATCGCCGGTCTCGACTACGACCCGGGAGTGACGACGCCGTACGACTGCGGGCTCGAGAAGTTCGTCAAGCTCGACAAGGGCCACTTCGTCGGGCGGGACGCGCTCGTCGCCGTCGCCGCCGAGCCGCCGAACGTCTATCGCACGCTGCTCTTCGACGGCGAGCTCCCCGAGCGGCGTACGCCGGTCACGCGTGACGGCGTCGAGGTCGGCACCTTTCGCGCGGGGTCGACGTCGCCGACGTTCGGCGTGCTCGGCTCCGCGGTGCTGCGCGCCGGCGCCGTCGAGGACGGCGACGTCGTCGAGGTCGGCGGAGTCAGCGCGACCGTCGCACCGTGGTGCGTCTACGACCCCCAGAAGAAGCGCCCGCGCGCCTGATCCCGTGATGCGCAGCGACGACGGCGACGACGTGCGGCAGCTCGTGCTCGTGCACGGCGTACCCGCGTCCGGGAAGTCGACGCTCGCGGCGGCCCTCGCCGCGGAGCTCGGACGGCCGCTGGTCTCGAAGGACGCGATCAAGGAGACGCTGCTGGACCTGCTCGGCTACGCCGACCGCGAGGAGTCGCGTCGGGTCGGTGCCGCGGCCGGCGAAGTCTGCTGGACGGTGATCGGGGAGTCGTCAGTGCCGGTGGTGCTCGACACCTGGGTCCCCGACCGTGGGATCGTGGCGGCCGGCCTCGCCCGGGCGAGGATCGACCGCCTCGTGGAGGTGTGGTGCCGCGCCGAGGCCGACGTCGTGCGTGCGCGGTACCGCGCACGGGTACGGCATCCCGGGCACTTCGACGACGACAACCTCGAGCAGCTCGACGCGTGGCTGGCCACGGCGGCTCCGCTCGCGATCGGCGAGGTCATCGAGGTCGACACGACGCTGTCGCTGCGCGGCGAGGACATCCGCGCCCTCGCCGCGCGAATGCGCTGATCGCGCCCGCAGTGCCCCGTCCATGGTCGGTCAGGGCAGAGGATCTCGACGGCGACCCGGCGGAACGACGCATCATCCTCGGCGCACGCGGGCTGCACCGGCGGGCAGGCTCCTTGCCCGGACCGTAGGAGCCATGACGCGGTGATGCCGTCACGTTCTCGTGCGCCCATCGAGCCGGCCGTACAGATAGCCGACGACCGCCCCCAGGGCCATGAATCGGAGCCCGTTGATCACGGTGCCCATCAGGAAGTAGCGCACCGGATCGCTCAAGCCGGTCATGAACTTGGCCGGAACGTCGAGGGCCAGGGTGGCGACGACGACGCCGATGGAGGCGAGCACCAGCGACTTCGCCATCGGGCTGTTCGCCGGGATCCTGTCGAAGAACCGGAGCAAGCAGAAGCTGACGCACATCCCGATGATCAGGCCGCCGAGAAGGGCTTCGAGAAGCATCGGCAGATAGGCGATCGAGAGCGCAGCCCGATACTCCGCGGCCAGCGGAGTCAGCGAGATGACGAAGTTGACCAACCAGAATCCCGCCGCTCCCCCGACGGCCAACACGACCATCCGAGGCCGCCCTGCGGCCGGGCGAGCCATGCTGCCCATACGACGAGGCTAGTGCTGGCTCGACTGCTCTCGCAGCCCAGCAGGACGACGAGGACTGCGTGATCCAGGCTCGCGGCGAGCTCCGACAGCCAGGGCGACACCGGATAGCGGCACGGTTGCCCTCTTGGGCTCGGGTCATGTGCCCCGGCGAAATAGGCTGGCGACGGTGACCCGGGACGTCGGGTCCTGGGCTGCGTCTGCCGTTCGGGAGATGAGCACATGGCCGCCGTGTCGGAGTCGTCGGTCCCGCGATACGTGGGTGCCGCCTTCGTCTTCCAGTTCTGCACCAGCCTCGCTGCCGGGCTGCTGTCCCGCTCGATGCTGTCGGGCGATGTGAGCGACGTGATCGGTGCCGCAGGCGCGGATGCCGCGCGGCTGCGGTTCATCATCATGCTCGAGCTGTCCACCAGCGTCGGAGTCATCGCTCTGACGTCGCTTCTCTATGTCGCCCTGCGTCGCACGGTCCGGTGGATGGCGACCGTTGCTTTCGCTCTCTGGCTCGCGGAGGCGACTGTTCTCGCCGTGAGCATGCTCGGTCTCTACGAGCTGCTCGACCTCGGCGCCACGAGCGTCGCCCCAGGATCGCCGCTCGCGCTGTCCGATGCCGTCGTCGGCAGCTTCGCCCTCGGCCTGAACGATCACGCTGCGAGCATGGGCATGCTGTTCGCCAGCGTCGGAGCGTTGCTCTGGTACTCGCTGTTCATCCGAGCTCGGTTCGTCCCACGGTGGCTGGGCGTCTGGGGGCTCGCGTCCATGTCCCTGGTGGGCGTGGCAACCCTGCTCGACGTGTGGGACGCCGATCTGCAGCCCTCGATGCTGCTCTACGTGGCGTACATGCCGTTCGAGCTCGCCGTGGGCGTCTGGCTCCTCGTGAAGGGGTCACCCAGCCGACCGACGACCATCGCAGCGACATCGCCGGAGGCGCTCTCGCCGATCGACGTGCGGACGGCTGACGCCGCCGACACCCACGCGAGTCGGTGACGCCCGCCTGAGCCGGCCCTGCAACGTCGGTGCCGGTTCTGGTCATGACGCGACTTCCACGTCGAGGACCGGGTCCGGCTCAACCGTGGCGGTGCCGCTACTTCCACCTGGTGAGGATCTCTTCGCGGTTGAAGGCCGCTCGCGCCGCGAAGAACAGGACGACTACCAGCGCCGCGAGCCCGCCGGCCAGCGCGAGCATCGAAGCGGGATCGAGGGTGAGGACCCCGATCTCGGAGGACACATAGATGGCTGCGAACGGGATCACGATGAGTGCTCCCAGTTGCTGGGCGGACCGCACATCGGTAGATCGAGCGGAGACCAGCACGCTCACCTCGGCGCTGGCTGCGGCGACCAGCGGGACCAGGAGCAGCATCGCGAGCAGCGCGGTGGTGTTGGGGAAGAACCAGTAGCCGAGCGTGCCGTGGGCCTGGATGTCGGTGATCGTCATGAAGACGGTCACGCCGATCCACATCGACACGACCGACGGGACGACAGCGGCGAGCGCCTTGCCGAGCAGCACGTCGACGTCGGTCACCGGGGTGGCGAGCAATGGTTCGAGGCTTCGTTCCACCTTCTCCCCGACGAACGAGTAGGCCGCGATCGCAGTCGGCAGGGTGGCGGCCCCGATCACGAAGAAGAACTGGAACGAGGTCAGCAAGCGCTCCAGGACGTCAGCGGGTGGCAGCCCCCCGGTCTTGCGCCCGGCAAACACCAGCACCAACGGCAGGCCCACGCCCACCCGGAGCGGGAACGCCACCAGGGCGGCCACGATGCTCCGGCGTCGCATCGTCACCGACACGTCCTTGGCTGCGATGGTCAGCACGTCGGCGAGCATCACGCCAGGTCTCCCAGGATCGTGAGGTACGCGTCCTCCAGTGATTCCTCCGCGGCGGACACGCCAGTGACCCGGGCGCCGCCGGCGACGAGCGCGGCGACGAGGTCGGCCGAGGAGGTGCCAAGGGAAGGCAGCGGGATCTCGATCCGGTTCCCGGTCACGACTGTCGCGTCAGCACCGAGGTCACGCAGGACAGCGAGGTCGGAGTCGCGTACGGTCTCGAGTTCGATGGCGATCGTGCGGGACTTCGTCATCGCCGTCCTCAGATCGTGCGGCGTACCCACGCGCAAGAGCCGGGTGCGCAGGATCCCGACCCGATCGCAGACCCGTTCGGCCTCCTCCAACCGGTGAGTGTTGACCACGATGGTGCGACCCTGGGCCTTGAGGTCCAGCAGCACGTCCCGGACGACGGAGGCCGCCTCTGGGTCGAGGTTCGCGGTGGGCTCATCGAGCAGCACGACCTGCGGGTCGTGGATCAGTGCCCGCGCCAGCGCCAGCCGTTGCTTGAGCCCCTTCGACAGGGTCGCCGCGGGATCGTCGCGACGCCCCCACAGCCCCAACCGGGTCAGCAGCAACTCGGTCCGCTCGCTCCGGGCCGCCTTGCTCATCCGGTAGAGGCGACCGAAGAACTCCAGCGTCCTGGCCGCCGACAGATCTCCGTACAGTCCTGCTTCCTCGGGAAGCACACCCACCAGCCGCCGCACCTCCCGGACCTGCGAAGGGTCAGTCACGTCAAGCCCGGCGACGAGTGCGCGCCCGGAGGAAGCGCCGATCAGACCCGCGAGCATACGCACCGTTGTCGTCTTACCGGCAGCGTTCGGTCCCAGCAGACCGAAGATCTCCCCGTCCGCGATCTCCAGGGACACATCATCCACTGCGAGCACGGTACCGAAGCGGCGGGTGAGGCCCTCAGTCACGATCATGCCAACCCCGTTCCACCGAGTGGAGTCCAGCATGCGCCTCCGCGAGCGATCGTCGCCCGCTCACGTGAGCGAGTAGGCACCCGAACATCCTCGGCACTGACCAGTACATGCGAGTTCGCACTGTCGACAACGCGCAACTGTGGCGCGCCGAATGCCACCGACGCCTTGGCCACGCGCAGGATCATGCCCCACCGGCATCCGCGTCTGATGCCGGTTCTTCCTCGTTCCGGGACGCCTTCGTGGCGTTCATCTCGACCACGCCCGCCGCAACCCACCAGGCCCGACGGCTCAGAAGGGGCAGGGGCCGTCGTCGGGTGGGGCAGGTGGTGGTGACGCCTGGGGGAGGTACGGGCGTGGTTGTGTGACGCCGGTCTGGCCGTCTCTCGTGCGCCATGTCGTGGTGCCGTCGGGGCGGTGGTCGAGGATCTGCAGATCGCCGTCGGTCTTGGTGGCGTGGTCGCGTCGGCAGAGCGTGTGGGTGTTGCCCACGTCGGAGGGCCCGTGCGGGAACGGGGTGACGTGGTCCATCTCGCCCGGTCCGCGGGCTGGTGACAGCCGGGTGCCCGACACGTCCCGTCTCTCGCGGCGACGTGGTCCTTCAACGCTTGGGGCAGGTAGGTGCGGGTGCCGTAGTCGAGGAGGTGCCCGTCGACCGGGTCGGTCACGATCCGGCGCAGCGACCCGCACTCGCTCGCGAGCTCACGGGCCAGGCCGGCGGGGACGGGCTGCCCGGCGAGCAGCGCCGGGTTGTCGGCCAGACCGAGCAAGGTCGCGAGGTCGATCACGACCTGCAGCGCGCTGTCCCGCGCCGCCGCATCATCGCTGATCCTCCGTGCGACCCGGACCTCGAGACGCAGCTGACGATCACGCCGCGCCTCCGTTGAGGCGTCACCGTCGGGATCGCCCGCGGGACCGACGTAGACCGCGAGCGCCGTCGCGGCGTGGGCCTGGCACCACGCGGAGACCCGGTCGCAGAGCAGGACGTGGCGCAGCCGCGCCTTCCGGTCCAGGACGTGCGGATCGATCGCGACCAGCCCCGCGACCGTCGCGTCCGACACCTCGATCTGGAGTGCTGTATCCAACCGCGCACGCATCGCGCCACGACGCGCGACCCGGTCGGCGATCCGCGCGACCTCGGGCGAGTCCGCATGCGGCCACGCACCCTCCAACGCCGACCAACGGACTACTCACAGAGGTACCTCTGATCGAGCCCCGGCTGTCAGTCCCGCCAGGTAGTGGACCGCGAGCTCCCGACGCTGCGTCACACATCGACGAGTGCGCGGAACTCGTGCTCGAGGACCCCCATGAGGATGTCGTCGTACCACTGGCCGTCGAGCAGGCAGCTCTCGCGCTCGCGGCCCTCCTCGACGAAGCCGCAGGATCGGTAGCACGCGATCGCACCGGTGTTGAACTCGAGCACGCGCAGGTCGACGCGGTCCAGGCCCAGAGTCGTGAAGGCGTGGCGCAGGACGAGGATCGTCGCGGCGCGGCCGATGCCGCGACCCTGCTGCCCGGGCGAGAGGAGCCCGATCGCGAAGCGGGCGCGCCGGTCCTCGACCGCGTGCGAGTGCAGGAACACGTGACCCGCGAGGAGCCCGTCGACGTCGATCGCCCACGACGGCTCGTCGCGGTGGGTGAGTCCTTCGGCGTACCACTCCTGCGCCTGCGCGTCGGTCATCGGGCCGGACTCGACGACGTGGCCGTAGCCGCGCTCGATCTCGGCGTGCCAGCCGTGCGCCTGCCGCTCGTCGCGATCGCTCTCGCGCAGCGAGCGCAGCAGCACGCGACCGTCGGTGAGCTCGGGCGCGGGCATCGGAGTCACGCCTTGTAGGCGTCGACTTCGACCTCGACGAGCATGCGAGGGTCGATGAAGCGGGAGATCTCGACCATCGTGGCGGCCGGCCGCACGTGGTCGAAGAGCTCCTTGTGGGCGCGCGCGACGTCGGCCTCGTTGCTCATGTCGGAGATGAACATGCGGGTGCGCACGACGTCGTCGAGCGACAGCCCGGCCTGCTCCAGGGCACGGCGTACGACGCCGAAGGCCTCGAGCGTCTGGGCGTAGGGGTCGCCGACGTGACGCACCTCGCCGTCGATGGTCGAGGTCGACCCCGACACGAGCACCCACGGTCCCGCGACGACGGCGCGCGAGTAGCCGACGACGTCCTCCCACGGACCGCCCGAGGTGATACGCCGGTCCGCGGTCACGGCATCACGCCCGGGATCTCGTCGCCGCGGCGGAACGGCGAGTCCCACGCCTCGACGCGCGGTGCCACCGCCGCGAGCGCTTCGGGCAGGGTGAAGGCGCCTGCATAGAGCGCCTTGCCGATGATGGCGCCCTCGACGCCCTGGGAGACGAGCGAGGCGATCGCGTGCAGGTCCGCGAGCGAGCCGACGCCGCCGGACGCGACGACCGGACGGTCGGTGGCCTCGCACACGCGACGCAGCAGCTCGAGGTTCGGACCGGTCAGCGTGCCGTCCTTCGCGACGTCGGTGACGACATAGCGTGCGCAGCCCTCCGCGTCGAGACGCGCCAGCACCTCGAAGAGCTCGCCGCCCTCCTCGGTCCAGCCGCGCGCCGCGAGCGTCGTGCCGCGGACGTCGAGGCCGACAGCGACCCGGTCGCCGAACTCGGCGATCGCCCTCGCACACCACTCGGGGTTCTCCAGCGCCGCCGTGCCGATGTTGACGCGGGTGCAGCCGGTGGCGAGCGCCGCGCGCAACGACTCGTCGTCCCGGATCCCGCCCGACATCTCGACCTGGATGTCCATGCGGCCGACGACCTCCGCGAGCAGCACCGCGTTGGACCCGCGACCGAACGCGGCGTCGAGGTCGACGAGGTGGATCCACTCGGCGCCCTGCTCCTGCCAGGTGAGCGCCGCCTCGATCGGGTCTCCGTAGGACGTCTCGCTGCCGGCGGCGCCCTGCACCAGGCGCACCGCCTGGCCGTCCGCGACGTCGACAGCGGGGAGGAGCTCGAGCACGGCGGGCGGTAGGTTCTCGTCGTTCGTCATGCCGCCAACCCTACCGAGGGCGAGTCAGCGCTGGTCGAACAGCAGGACCCGCACGACCGGCAGCAGGAAGAGCGACACGAGCAGCACGAGGCCGCGCGCACCCCACGACCCGAGCAGCCACCACGCGAGCGCCTGCACGACGACGAAGATCCCGAGGACGACGAGCGCCTGACGACGCCGACGACGCGCGAACGGGTCCTGCGGCGGATAGGTACGCCGCCACCATCGCGCGAACCGGTTCTGCGCCCTGGCCGCGGGCGACGTGACCGACCCGACCACGCTCGCCCGGGCCTCCGCCCGACGGCGCTTCGCCGCGCGCCGCTCGCGTTCCGCGGCGGCTGCCGCCTCCCGCTCCTGACGGCGGCGAGCGCGGTCCCTGCTCACGAGCGAGGGCTCATGACAGCGACGCGACCCAGTTCGCCAGCAGGCGGGCGCCCGCGTCGCCGGACTTCTCCGGGTGGAACTGGGTGGCGCACAGCGGGCCGTTCTCCACCGCGGCGACGAACGGCTCGCCGTGGGTGGCCCAGGTGACCCGAGGCGGCGGCATCGGGTTCTCGCTGTCGACGACGAGCTCCCACCGGCGCACGGCGTAGGAGTGCACGAAGTAGAAGCGCTCGTCCTCGACGCCGCGGAACAGGGTCGAGCCGTCGGGCACGTCGACGGTGTTCCAGCCCATGTGCGGGAGCACGGGCGCCTGCAGCTCCTCGACGGTGCCCGGCCACTCCCCCAGCCCCACGGTGTCGACGCCGTGCTCGACGCCGTGCTCGAAGAGCACCTGCATGCCGACGCAGATGCCGAGAACCGGGCGTCCGCCCGCGAGCCGACGGTCGACGATCTCGCCGCCACGGACGTCGCGGATGCCCGCCATGCACGCGGCGAAGGCACCGACGCCGGGCACCACGAGACCGTCGCACTCGGCCGCCTCGTGCCGATCAGCGGTCACGCTGACGTCGGCGCCGGCGCGCACGAGAGCGCGCTCGGCGGAGCGCAGGTTGCCCGAGCCGTAGTCGAGCACGACGACGCGCGGGCTCATCGGCTGCTCCCCGACCACGCGACCGCCGCGGCGAGAGCGAGCCCGGCCGCGGCGAGCAGGATCACGGCGAAGAGCCCCTGCTTCTTGCGGGCGAACGAGTAGACGCCGCCGAGCAGGAGCCCGGCGAGCACGAGCATCGCGACCATCACGGGACTACAACGAGCCCTTCGTGCTGGGCACGCCGACCACGCGGGGGTCGAGCGACGCAGCGTCGCGGAGGGCGCGCGCGAACGACTTGAACTGCGTCTCGACGACGTGGTGCGCGTTGCGACCGGACAGGACGCGGACGTGGATGCAGATCTGCGCCGAGGCGACGAGCGACTCGAAGATGTGCTTGGTCAGCGTGGTGTCGTAGTTGCCGATGAGCTCGATGAGCTCGGGCTCGTCGTGCACGAGGTAGGGGCGGCCGGAGAGGTCGACCGCGCACTGCACGAGCGCCTCGTCGAGGGGCACGAGCGCGTCGCCGAAGCGACGGATGCCGGCCTTGTCGCCGAGCGCCTCGCGCAGCGCCTGGCCGACCGCGAGCGAGGTGTCCTCGACGGTGTGGTGGGCGTCGATGTGCAGGTCGCCCTTCGTGCGCACGGTGAGGTCGAGACCGCCGTGGCGGCCGAGCTGGTCGAGCATGTGGTCGAAGAACGCGACCCCGGTCTCGATGTCGGTCCTGCCGGTGCCGTCGATCTCGAGCTCGACGAGGACGTCGCTCTCCTTGGTCGTGCGCTGCACGCGCGCGAACCTGCTCATGCCGTGACCTCCTCCAACGCCGCGCGGAACGCGGCGTTCTCCTCGGGCGTGCCGACGCTCACCCGCAACCACGTGTCGGGACCTGTCTCCCGGATCAGGACCCCGCGGTCGAGCAGACCCTGCCAGACGGCGTGCCGGTCGGCGAAGTGGCCGAACAGCACGAAGTTCGCGTCGCTCTCGGCGACGGCGTGGCCACGGCCGCGCAGCCACGCCACCAGGGCGTCGCGCTCGTCGCGGATCAGGGCGACCTGCGCCTGCAGCTCGTCGGCGTGCGCGAGGGCTGTGCGGGCCACGGCCTGGGTGACGGCCGAGAGGTGGTAGGGCAGGCGCACGAGCTGCACGGCGTCGACGACGGCGGGCGACGCGGCGAGGTAGCCGAGTCGGGCGCCCGCGAGGCCGAACGCCTTGCTCATCGTGCGGGTCACGACGAGGCGGGGGTGGTCGGCCAGCAGCTCGAGGCTGCTCGGCGTCGAGTCGTGGCGGAACTCGGCGTAGGCCTCGTCGACGACGACCATGCCGGGCGCGACGTCGAGGACGGCGCGGACCGTGTCGAGCGGGAGCGCCGTGCCCGTCGGGTTGTTGGGTGATGCGAGGAGGACGACCGAAGGGGCGTGCTCGGCGATGGCGGCGCGCGCGACGTCGACGTCGACGCCGAAGTCCTCGCGACGCGGCACGGTGACGTAGTCGGTGAACGTGTCGCGGCAGTAGTCCGGGTACATCGAGTACGTCGGCGAGAATCCGAGCGCCGTGCGGCCCGGGCCGCCGAACGTCTGGAACAGCTGCAGCATCACCTCGTTGCTGCCGTTGGCCGCCCACACCTGGTCGGCCGTGAGCGCGACGCCCGACTCGCGTCCGAGATAGGCGGCGAGGTCGGCGCGCAGCGCCCGCGCGTCGCGGTCGGGATAGCGGTTGAGGGTGCGCGTGGCGTCGGCCGCCGCGGCCCCGACGTCGGCGACGAGACCCTCGCTCGGGGCGTACGGGTTCTCGTTGACGTTCAGGCGCACGGGGACATCGAGCTGCGGAGCGCCGTAGGGCACCTGCCCCCGCAGGTCGTCACGGACCGGGAGGTCGTCGAGGTCGGGCACGTCAGCCCCCGGTGCGGGGCTGGACGCGGACCTCGACGGCGGCCGCGTGACCCGGCAGGTCCTCGGCGTTGGCGAGCGCGACGACGTGCGGCGCGACGTCGAGCAGCGCGGCCTCGTCGTAGTCGACGACGTGGATGCCGCGCAGGAAGGTCTGCACCGACAGTCCCGACGAGTGGCAGGCGCAGCCCCCAGTGGGCAGCACGTGGTTCGAGCCGGCGGCGTAGTCGCCCAGGGACACCGGGGACCACGGGCCGACGAAGATCGCACCTGCGTTGCGCACCCGCATGGCGACGTCGCGCGCCTCGCGCGTGTGGACCTCCAGGTGCTCGGCGGCATAGGCGTTGACCACGCCGAGACCGGCCTCGATGTCGTCGACGAGGACGATCCCGCTCTGCGGCCCGCGCAGCGCCTCGGCGATGCGCTCGCTGTGCTTGGTGGCCGGCACCTGCACGGCGAGCTCGGCCTCGACGGCGTCGGCGAGCTCGATGCTCGTCGTGACGAGGACGGAGGCCGCGATCACGTCGTGCTCCGCCTGGCTGATCAGGTCGGCGGCCACGAACGCGGCGTCGGCCGTCTCGTCGGCGAGGATCGCGATCTCGGTCGGGCCGGCCTCGGAGTCGATGCCGATGCGGCCCTTGAGCATGCGCTTGGCCGCGGTGACGTAGATGTTCCCCGGGCCGGTGACCATGTTCGTGGGACGGCAGCCGTCCGGGCCGGCCGTGCCGTAGGCGAACATCGCGACCGCCTGGGCACCGCCGGCGGCGTAGACCTCGTGGACGCCGAGCAGCGCGCACGCGGCGAGGATCGTGGGGTGCGGAAGGCCGCCGAAGTCCTTCTGCGGCGGGCTCGCGACGGCGAACGACTCCACACCCGCGACGAGCGCGGGCACGACGTTCATGATGACCGAGCTCGGGTAGACCGCGCGGCCGCCGGGGACGTACAGCCCCACCCGGTCGACCGGCAGCCAGCGCTCCATCACGCTGCCGCCGGGTACGACGTGGGTGATCGTGTCGACGCGCCGCTGGTCCTCGTGCACGATCCGGGCCCGGCGGATCGACTCCTCGAGCGCGGTGCGGACCACCGGGTCGAGCGCCGCGAGGGCGTCGTCGAGCGCGCTCTGCGGCACGCGCAGCGAGGGCGGGCGTACGCCGTCGAGACGCTCGCCCCACGCGAGGACCGCCTCCTCGCCGCGGTCGCGGACGTCGTCGACGATCGGCCGCACGGTCGCGAGCACGCTCTCCACGTCGACGGAGGCGCGCGGCAGCACGTCGCGGGGGTCGATGGCCGACCCGCGGAGGTCGATGCGGCGGATCACGCCCCCATTCTAGGGATCAGCGCCGGATGGCCCGACACGGGATGCGAGCGGGCCTCGCATCGGCAAGGGTGCCTGTGTGACGGGACGACAGGTGGGCGCGCGAGCGGTCATCCCGCTGTTCCCGCTCGGCACCGTCCTCGTGCCCGGCCTCGTGCTCCCGCTGCACATCTTCGAGCCGCGCTACCGGCGGCTGATGACCGACCTGCAGACCCGCCGCGACGACGACCGGGTCTTCGGCGCGGTCGCCATCCGCGAGGGCTGGGAGGTCGGCGAGGAGGGAGTCACCGCGATGTACGACGTCGGCACGCTGGCCGTCGTACGCGAGATGGTGCCCTACCCGGACGGGCGCTACGACATCGTCACCAACGGCGACGCGCGGTTCCGGATCCTCGCCCTCGCCGAGTCCGACGCGCCCTACCTCATGGCCGAGGTCGAGTGGCTGGCGGAGGACGCGCCGGGAGACGGCGCCGAGGCGTCGCTGCTGGCCGCCGGCGTCGGGCGCCGCTTCGACGCCTACCGCGCGGCGGTGTCGGCCGCCGGCGCGGTGGAGGCGGCTCAGATGCTCGAGATGCCCGCGGACGCGCGGTTCCTGTCCTACCTCGTCGCCGTCGCGATGGTGCTCGACCTGTCCGACCGCCAGATGCTGCTCGAGGCGGCGACCACGCGCGATCGGCTGCGCATCGAGGTGGCGCTGCTGGCGCGCGAGACGATGCTGATGGCCGAGCTCCCCTCGCTCCCCGCCGTCGACCTCGCCCGGGCCGTCATCGGCCTGAACTGACCCGCTGCGGGCGATCCGCACCGGCTGCGCCAGGATCGCCCCGTGGCGAAGAAGTCCTCCCCCGGCGGTACGCCGGCCACCGTGGCCCTGACCCGCGCGGGCGTCGCGTTCACGACGCACTCCTACGAGCACGACCCTGCGGCCCCGTCGTACGGCCTCGAGGCGGCCGAGGTGCTGGGACTCCCGCCGGAGCAGGTCTTCAAGACGCTGCTGGCCGACGTCGACGGCGCGCTGGTCGTGGCGATCGTGCCGGTCGGGGGCAAGCTCGACCTCAAGGCCCTCGCGGCCGCGGTCGGCGGCAAGAGGGCCGCGATGGCCGACCCGCACGTCGCGGAACGAACTACGGGCTACGTCGTCGGCGGCATCAGCCCCCTGGGCCAGCGCAAGGCGCTGCGCACGGTCCTCGACGAGACCGCGCTGGCGTTCGACGCCGTCTACGTCAGCGGCGGACGTCGCGGCTTCGACCTCGGTCTCGCACCGACCGACCTGGTGGCCCAGACGTCAGCGGTGACAGCCCCGATAGCCCGCGAGGGCTAGGCGGGGTGCGGGGTCCTCCCTCGGCCCAGCCGTGCGGCTCCTCCGGCGGTCGCCAGCAGCACGACGCCGGAGACCAGGAACGGAGGGCCGGGTTGGCGGCGTCGGACACCAGGACGAACACGGCGACCGTCGCCGACAGCACCGTCAGGGCGAGCCACGGCCAGCCCCGCTCGCGGACCACGACGCCGATCACGGCCATCGCCGCGAGCAGCGCGAGGCCCACCGGCCGCGTCGACCCGTCGGTGCCAGCCCGATGCCCGACTCCGGTTCCAGGCGACCCGCGTCCCCACCCGCGTCGCTGCCCAGCGATCTGTCGTCTCCCAGGCGGGATCACGGCCGGAGGCGACGCGTTGCTGGGCCGGGACGGCTAGATGATTCCGCCGAGGAACGGGGCGAGGATGACCTTGGTGATCATCGCGACCGGGTAGACGAGGGCGTAGCCGAGGTTCACCCGAGGGTCGGCCTTGGTGATGTCGTTGGAGTAGGCCAGGACCGCCGGCTGAGTCTGCGTGCCGGCGACGACTCCGGCGAGCGCGGCGCCGTACGCCCCGGTGAAGTGGCGCGACAGGAGCAGGCCGACCGCGGTGAACGCCGTGACGACCAGGCCGGCGATGAGCAGGCGCGGTCCGATGTCCGAGGCGAGCGCCTTCGCGAGGGCGTTGCCCGACGTGGACCCGGCGTAGGCGAGGAACGCGAGCATCCCGAACTGCGACAGGGTCGACGAGACCGAGTGCGGCAGCGACCAGAGCACCGGACCCGAGCGCTGCAGCCGGCCGAGGACGAGGCCGACCAGGAGCGGCCCGCCGGCGACCCCGAGCGACAGCGTCTGGCCACCGGGGAGCGGGACGACGACGAGACCGAGGAGCAGGCCGAGGCCGAGGCCGAGGAACAGGCCGATCGGGTTGATGTCGCTGGCACCGCGCTCGGAGTCGCCGAGGAAGGCCGCGACCTCCTTGAGGCGTTCGCGGGGCGCGACGACGCGCACGCGGTCGCCGAGCGTCAGGACGAGGTCCTCGGTGGCCAGCAGGTCGACGTCGCCGCGGCGCACGCGCGTGGCCGTCGCGGTGAACCGGCCCGGCAGGTCGAGGTCGCCGAGCGCCCGGCCCGCGACCTCGTGGCTCGAGACCGCCATCCGGCGGAAGTCGAGGTGCGAACGGTCGAGCACGAGGGTCACCGTCGACGGGTGGCCGAGGTCGGCCACGACGCGCGCGACCGTCTCCTTGTCGCCGACGACGGTGAGGATGTCGCCGGGGTGCGGCTCGGTGCCGGGCGACGGCAGGTCGAGCGTGCCCGGGTGGCCCGGCTCGTCGCCGACCATGAGTCGGGAGAACACCACGCGGTCGTCGTAGCGGGCGGCGAGGGCCGCCAGGTCCGGCAGGTCGCCGGCGTCGACGCGGACGGTCGCGCGGGACAGCTCGCTCGGCGCCTGAGTCGGCTCGCGACGGGCGTCGGCGGGACGCCGCAGGCGGGCGGCGATCCCCGCGGCGAGCAGCATGCCGAGGACACCGCCGAGGTAGGTGACGGAGTAGCCGACGACCGGCTGCTGGGACTTCCACAGCGAGGAGCTGGCGGCGAGCGCGGGCGTGTTCGTGAGCGAACCGGCGTAGACGCCGGACAGGATCGGACCGGACAGGCCGAGCAGCTTGCCCATGACGAGCGTGACACCGGCGGCGACGACGAGCAGGACGACGACCGTCGACAGCACGCGGCCACCGGTGCGCACGGCGGAGAAGAACGACGGGCCGGCGGAGACGCCGATGCAGTAGGCGAACAGGGCCAGGCCGAGCTGGCCGACCACGACCGGGATCTTGAGCCGCTCGTCGTAGGCCGAGAGGGCCAGGGCCAGGAACAGCACGGCCGCGGGGCCGAGGGAGAAGCGGCCGAGCGTGATCGCGCCGATCATGCTGCCGACGGCGAGCAGGATGCTCAGCAGGACCAGCGGGTTGGCCGCGAGGAGGTCGGCTGCCGATGTAAGCGCGTTCATGACGTCATCCTCTCGCGTCGAGAACCCCTCCGGGCGTCCACCGCCCGTGAGCACCGACACACCCCGGGGCCGCCCTACTGCAGGCAGGACGGGCCGAGCAGCGCCTTGAGGTCGGCGTAGAGCGCCGGCGACGGGGCGACCCGCAGCCGGTCGTCGAGGCGCACCACGGTGGTGCGCGGACCGTTCTGCATGGCGAGCCGCACCTCGATGACGCCCGGGTGCGCCCCGAGGACGTCCTTGAACCGCTCGATGACCGGCGGGATGCAGCGTGCGGCGGGGATCGTGACGACGACCGGGCCTGACTCCCCCGTGGACAGGTCGGGGACCGTGATCTCCATCGCGATGACCTTGGTGGCCTCCTCGTCGCTCTTGCCGACGCGGCCCTTGATGAGCAGCACGGCGTCGGGGACGACGTGCGGCCCGACGAGCTGATAGGTCTGCGGGAAGATCATGACGTCGATCGAGGCCTCGAGGTCCTCGAGGGTGGCGATCGCCCAGACGTTGCCCTGCTTGGTGACCTTGCGCTGAACGCTCGTGACGAGCCCGCCCACCACGAGGACGCGGCCGTCGGCGACGTCGTCGGTGTGGACGGCGGCGATCGAGACGTCGGTCGAGGCCGACAGCACGTGCTCGACGCCGTTGAGCGGGTGGTCGGAGACGTAGAGGCCGAGCATCTCCCGCTCGTAGCCGAGCAGGGTGCCCTTGTCCCACTCGGCGGTCGGGATCGGCGGCGGCGACCAGGTGACGGCTGCGGAGTCGTCGTCGAGGCCGCCGAACAGGGAGTCCTGCCCGATCGCCTCGTTGCGCTTGATGTCCAGGATGGAGTCGATGCGCAGCTCGTGGACGGTGAGCAGGCCCTTGCGCGACTCCCCCAGCGAGTCGAAGGCACCGGCCTTGATGAGCGACTCGACGACGCGCTTGTTGACGACCGAGATCGGGACCTTCTCGAGGAAGTCGTCGAAGCCGCCGAAGCGTCCCTTCGACGAGCGTGCCTCGATGAGGCTCTCGACGACGTTGGCGCCGACGTTGCGGACGGCCGAGAGGCCGAAGCGGATGTCGGTGCCGCGCGGGGTGTAGTCGAAGTCGGAGTCGTTGACGTCCGGCGGGAGCACCTTGATGCCCATGTGCCGACACTCGCCGAGATAGACGGCGGACTTGTCCTTGTCGTCCTTGACGCTCTGCAGGAGCGCGGCCATGTACTCCGCGGGGTAGTTCGCCTTGAGGAACGCCGTCCAGTAGGACACCAGGCCGTAGCCGGCGGTGTGCGCCTTGTTGAAGGCGTAGTCGGAGAACGGGACCAGGATCTCCCACAGCGTCTTGATGGCCGCGTCGGAGTAGCCGTTGGCCTTCATGCCGCCGCTGAAGGGGACGTACTCCTTGTCGAGGATCTCCTTCTTCTTCTTGCCCATCGCGCGGCGCAGCAGGTCGGCGTTGCCCAGGCTGTAGCCCGCGAGCTTCTGGGCGATCGCCATGACCTGCTCCTGGTAGACGATCAACCCGTAGGTGTCGCCCAGGATCTCCGACAGCGGCTCGGCGAGCTCGGGGTGGATCGGCTCGACCGGCTTGCGGCCGTTCTTGCGGTCGGCGTAGTCGTTGTGGGCGTTGGCGCCCATCGGACCGGGCCGGTAGAGCGCGAGGACGGCGGAGATGTCCTCGAAGTTGTCCGGTGCCATCGAGCGCAGCAGCGCGCGCATCGGGCCGCCGTCGAGCTGGAAGACGCCGAGGGTGTCGCCGCGCGAGAGCAGGGCATACGTGGCGGGGTCGTCGAGGGTGAGGTCCTCGAGCACGATCGTCTCGCCGCGGTTGCTCGCGATGTTGCGCAGGCAGTCGTCGAGCACAGTGAGGTTGCGCAGGCCGAGGAAGTCCATCTTGAGCAGGCCCAGGGTCTCGCACACGCCCATGTCGAACTGCGTGATGATCGCGCCGTCCTGGTCGCGCCGCCAGATCGGGATGACGTCGAGCAGCGGCTCGCTGCACAGGATGACGCCCGCGGCGTGCACGCCGGGCTGGCGCTTGAGGCCCTCCAGTCCCTTGGCCGTGTCGACGACCTTGCGTACGTCGGCGTCCGCCTCGTAGAGCGCGCGGAACTCCGACGCCTCGTTGTAGCGGCCGTGGGACTTGTCGAAGATGCCGGCCAGCGGGATGTCCTTCCCCATGACCGCGGGCGGCATGGCCTTGGTGATGCGCTCGCCGATCTGGAACGGGTAGCCGAGGGCTCGTGCGGAGTCCTTGATCGCCGCCTTCGCCTTGATCGAGCCGTAGGTGATGATCTGCGCGACGCGCTCCTCGCCGTACTTCTCGGTGGCGTAGCGGATCATGTCGCCGCGGCGACGTTCGTCGAAGTCCATGTCGATGTCAGGCATCGACACGCGCTCGGGGTTGAGGAACCGCTCGAACAGCAGGCCGTGGGCGATCGGGTCCAGCTCGGTGATGCCGAGCGCGTAGGCGATGAGGGCGCCCGCCGCGGAGCCGCGACCGGGACCGACGCGGATGCCGGCCTCCTTCGCGTGGCGCACGAGGTCGGCGGTGACGAGGAAGTAGCCCGGGAAGCCCATCTGGATGATGACGCCCACCTCGTAGGCCGCCTGCACCCGGTGGGTCTCGGGGACGCCGTTCGGGAAGCGCTGCGCGAGGCCGCGCTCGACCTCCTTGACGAGCCAGGACTCCTCGTTCTCCCCCTCGGGCACGGGGAAGCGCGGCATGAGGTTGGCGCCCTCGTTGAACTCGACGTTGCAGCGCTCGGCGACGAGCAGGGTGTTGTCGCAGGCCTCGGGGAGCTCGGCCCAGACGGCGCGCATCTCCTCGGCGGACTTGAGGTAGAAGTCGCGCGCGGAGAAGCGGAACCGCTTCGGGTCGTCCATGGTGGTGCGCGTGCCGATGCACAGCAGGACGTCGTGCGAGTCGGCGTCGCCGGGATAGACGTAGTGCAGGTCGTTGGTGGCGAGCAGCGGGATGTCGAGCTGGCGGGCGATCTTCAGCAGGTCCGCGCGGTGCCGGGTCTCGATGCCGAGCCCGTGGTCCATCAGCTCGCAGAAGTAGTTGTCCTTGCCGAGGATGTCGCGGAAGTCGGCCGCCGCCGCGATGGCCCGGTCGTAGTTGCCGGCCTGCAGCCAGCGGTTGACCTCGCCGGAGGGGCAGCCGGTGGTGCCGATGATGCCCTTGCCGTAGGTCTGCAGCAGGTCGCGGTCGATGCGCGGCTTGCGGTAGAAGCCCTCGAGGCTCGACAGGCTGGAGAGCCGGAAGAGGTTGTGCAGGCCCTCGGTGGTCTCGGCCCACATGGTCATGTGGGTGTAGGCTTGGCGCCCCTTGCCGGTGCTCTCGCCGTCCTCGCCGGTGCCCTCGTCGTAGCCGCCGCCGAAGTCGAAGGGGCTGCGCTCGAACCGGCCCTGCGGGGCGTAGTAGCCCTCGATGCCGATGATCGGCTTCACGCCGGCGGCCTTGCCGCGCTTGTAGAAGTCGTAGGCGCCGTAGACGTTGCCGTGGTCGCTCATCGCGAGCGCCGGCATCCCCAGCCGCGACGCCTCGCTGAACAGGTCGCCGAGCCGGGCGGCGCCGTCGAGCATGGAGTACTCGGTGTGCACGTGCAGGTGCACGAACTGCTCGCCCGACACGTGCCCTCCCCTCGCCGACGCCGTCGAACCCGGCCTTCGAGGACGGGCGATCACCCCCGACGCGTACCGGGGGAAGTCGGCGGTTCGGGAGTCCTCACCCTAACCCGCAAGACCGACGGTCCGGTCGCGGGACGGAGCCGCGCAGGTGGCTCGGCGTGTCGGTGATCTTGGTCCGCGGAGCGGTCGGGCGAAGCCGCTGACGAGGCGGCCCGCCGCCGGTCCGAGGACCGGTCAGGAGGTCAGGAAGTCGAGCGCCTTCTGGGCGTCGTCGACGCTGGCGAAGCCGGTGAACACGATCAC
Source organism: Candidatus Nanopelagicales bacterium (assembly GCA_017882705.1). Taxonomy (GTDB): domain Bacteria; phylum Actinomycetota; class Actinomycetes; order S36-B12; family CAIYMF01; genus Longivirga. The sequence continues at coordinate 39,921 of JADGOZ010000149.1, forward strand.
AGCGCCGTCGATCGCCTCGGTGATCGCGGGCGCGGACTGGACTCGGCCGTGGCTCACGAGCGCGAGCTGGTTGCGCGGTGCGGCCTGCGTCATGCCCTCGGCCGTGACCCGGGTGAGGCTCGCTCCGCCCTGGGCGTCGAGCTTCACCTGCAGCTGCGGCTGGCGCGAGGTCATGGTGGCGTCGAGCCCGGTGACGTGCTGGCCGGTCACGGCCGCCGGGCCGAGCGACAGCAGCAGCGTCCCGTCCTGCGAGCAGACCTGGGCCGGCTGCGCGGGGTCGGGCGACGGCGGTGGGGTGGCACCGCACTGTCCTGCCGTGGCGGTGGCGATGTCGAGCACCGGCCGCAGCTGGAGGTCGAGCACGGGGGTCGGCGACGCCGACGGCGTGGGGGCCACCGACACGGGCGCCGCGCTCGTGGTGGTGGAGATCGAGCACCCGGCCAGGGCCAGCACCACGGGCACGACGAGCAGGGCCGTCGTCGTACGGCGTGGCCTCGGGATCACCCGCTGAGTGTGCCCCACGCGGCTCAGGCGGCCGCGAGCGCGTCGAGCTCGGCGACGGTCGCGTCGTCGAGGACGACGAGCGCCGCCGCGCAGTTCTCCTCGACGTGGGCCAGCGACTTCGTGCCCGGGATCGGCATCATCACCGGCGAGCGCCGCAGGAGCCACGCGAGGGAGAGCTGCGCAGGCGTGTGCCCGGTACGCTCCGCGATCGCGGTGAGCGGGCCGTAGGGTGCGGCGACCTTGCCGGACGCGACGGGGAACCACGGGATGAAGCCGATGCCCTGCTCGGTGCAGGCGTCGAGCAGCGCCTCGCTCTGCCGGTTCGCGACGTTGTAGAGGTTCTGCACCGTCGCGATCGGCGTGATCGCCTGTGCCGCGGCGAGATCGTCGACGGAGACCTCGGACAGGCCCACGTGGCGGACCTTGCCCTCCGTGACGAGGTCGGAGAACAGGCCGACCTGGTCCTCGAGCGGGTAGTCCGGGTCGATGCGGTGCAGCTGGTAGAGGTCGATCGTCTCGATGCCGAGGCGGCGCAAGGACATCTCGGCGCACTGGCGGAGATAGGCCGGCTGCCCGCACATCGTCCAGACGTTCGGGCCCTGCCGCGTGAAGCCGGCCTTCGTCGCGATCCGCACGTGGCCGTAAGGGTGCAGCGCCTCGCGGATGAGGTCCTCGGACACGAACGGGCCGTAGGAGTCGGCGGTGTCGATGAAGTCGACGCCGAGCTCGACCGCGCGGCGCAGGACCGCGATCGCGCCGTCGTGGTCGTCGGGCTCGCCCCATCGGCCTTCGCCGAGGATCTGCATGGCGCCGTAGCCGAGGCGGCGCACCTCGAGGTCGCCGCCGATCGCGAACGTGCCGGATGAGAGGACGGGCTGCGTGTCGGTCATGCCCCCATCCTCCCCGGCCCCCCGCCGGGCGGCGACCGCGGTCGGCTGGTCAGTCCCAGGTCGTCTCGGGCACCGGTTCGGTGGAGACGGTGAGCGACTGGATCAGCGGCTCGCGGTCCGGCGACAGCAGGACCTCGGCGTACGCCGTCCCCTCGGTCCCGTCGAGCCACCAGCGCGCCATCGCCGGCGTCGTCGACACGACCGGGGTCGCCGCCCGGGAGGACGCGCCGATGCGCGACCGCACGCCCTCCACGGCCGCCCGGCGCTCGGCGCGCGGCCGGTCGAGGTCCATGTTCGGCGCGAACCAGCGGTCGGCCACCGAGTCGTCCCACGACTCGACGAGCGACTCCACGACGGCCATCGCCTCGCGCGTGCGCGGCCACACGGACTCGAGCGCGTCCACGGCGTTCTCACCGCGGTGCTGCTCCACGATGGCCGAGAGCACCGTGCCGCAGATCCGGCGCGCCGGGAAGTACGTGCGGTTGCCCAGGGCGATCACGCCCCAGCCGCTGGCCGGGTGCCAGCGCATGTGCGACCCGAAGCCGGGGTAGCCGCCGGAGTGCGACACGAGCCGACCGAGACGCGCGTCGTCCTCGACGACGAGGCCGTAGCCGTAGGACGCGGCCACGACCCGCTCGGGCACGTCGCCGGACGCCGGCAGGACCGCCGCCGCGATGTACGAGTGCTGCTCCTGCATCTCGCGACGGCTCCACCGGTCGAGCGGGTGCGCGGCACCCGGGGCCCACGCCGCCTGGAACCCGCCGACCCAGGTAGCGAGGTCCTGGACCGAGCTGTGCAGGCCGCCCATCGGGCTGAAGGCGCCCGGCGCGGTGAGCGGCTCCGGGACGAGGCCGGCGTCCGTGGGCGCGTAGCCCTGGACCAACCGGTCGGAGGGGACCGTGCGCGCGTCGTAGCGGGTGGCGGTGAGGCCGAGCGGGTCGAGCAGCTCGGCGTGCACGAGGTCGCGGTAGTCGGCGCCGCTCACGACCGCGACGACCCGGCCCAGCAGGGCGTAGCCGAGGTTGGAGTACTCGTAGCCGGTCCTCGGCGGACGTGCGGACGTGATGCCGTTCTCGACCAGCGCGTCGAAGGCGGAGATAGCGAGGCTCTCGTGCCGGTCGCCCCACGGGTCGTCGGTCGGGAAGCCGGCGTTCATCGAGAGCAGGTCGCCGATGCGGATCGCGGGACCGCCGGCCGCCGCGGTGAGCCCCGCCGTCCGTGGGAGGTACGTCGCCAGCTCGTCGTCGAGCCGCAGCCGGCCGCGGTCGCGCAGCAAGAGGACCGCCGACGCCGTGAACGACTTCGTCATCGACGCGATGCGGAAGACGTCGTCGGGTCCGGGGACGCGGCCGTCGGCGAGCGCACCGACCCCGGAGGCGTGCACGAGCACGCCGTCCTTCACCAGGCCGTAGGCGACCGCGGGGGCGTCGACCTCCGCGCGGAACGCGGCCATCCGCTCGTCGGTCAGGGCAGCAGCGCGCGAGACGTCCATGCGCGGATCCAACCACTCAGCCGGCGCTGACTCCCCTGCTGCGCTCCGCTCAGCGGGGGCCCACAGACCGTCAGCCGGCGCTGACGATCTCCAGCGCCCGCTGGAGGTCCGGCGCGTACGGCGAGGAGAACTCGACGCGGGCTCCGCTGCCGGGATGGTCGAACGCGAGGCGGTGGGCGTGCAGCCACTGGCGCTGCAGCCCCAATCGCTTGGCCAGCACGGGATCCGCGCCGTAGGTGAGATCGCCGGCGCACGGGTGGCGCATCGCCGACATGTGCACGCGGATCTGGTGCGTGCGCCCCGTCTCGAGGTGGACCTCGAGCAGGGACGCGTGCCGGAAGACCTCGAGGGTCTCGTAGTGCGTGACGCTCGGCTTGCCGTCGCTCACCACCGCCCATCGGTACTCGTGCTGCGGGTGCCGGTCGATCGGCGCGTCGATCGTGCCGCGTGGCGGGTCGATCTGGCCCTGCACGAGCGTGTGGTAGGTCTTGTCGACCGTGCGCTCCTTGAACTGCCGCTTGAGCGAGGTGTAGGCGCGCTCGCTCTTGGCCACCACCATGAGGCCGGTCGTGCCCACGTCGAGACGGTGCACGACGCCCTGGCGCTCGTCCGCACCGGAGGTCGAGATGCGGTAGCCGGCGCCGGCGAGGCCGCCGATGACGGTCCGACCGGTCCAGCCGGGCGACGGGTGGGCGGCCACGCCGACGGGCTTGTCGACGACCACGACGTCGTCGTCGTCGAACACGATGCGCAGGCCCGCGACGGTCTGCGCCACGATGCGCACCGGCTCGGACGGATCGGGGAGCGTGACCTCGAGCCAGCTGCCGGCGACCACGCGCGCCGACTTGCCGACGGTCTCGCCGTCGAGCAGCACCTGGCCGTCGGCCGCGAGGTCCGCGGCCTTGGTCCGCGACAGCCCGAACAGCCGGGCGAGGGCTGCGTCGACGCGCTCCCCCTCCAGTCCCTCCGGGACCGGGAGGCTGCGGTGCTCTCCCACGGTCAGGACCGCCGGCCGTCGAGCTCGATGCCGCGCAGCGAGAGGATCACCATGAGGATCGCGGAGCAGACGATCGCGGAGTCGGCGAGGTTGAAGGTCGCGAAGTTCTGCACGTAGACGAAGTCGACGACGTGGCCGCGCAGGAAGCCGGGGTCACGGAAGACCCGGTCGATGAGGTTGCCGACGGCACCGCCGAGCAGCCCCCCGAGCGCGATCGCCCAGCCGAGGCTGCCGAGCTTGCGCGAGGTCCGCACGATCACCACGACCACCGCCACGGCGATGGCCGTGAACACGAACGTGAAGCTGGTGCCGAAGCTGAACGCGGCACCGGAGTTGCGCAGGTACTCGAACTGGAGCCAGGTGCCGATGACCTTGATCGGCGGCTGGTCCTTGAGACGGGTGACGACGAGGTACTTCGACAGCTGGTCGATCAGCACCACGGCCAGGGCGACACCGAAGGTCACCCGCACCAGGTGCCGGTTGCCGGTCACCACCGGGGGTGACTCGAGGACGTCGTCGCTCACGAGACGCGAGGGTACGTGGCCCGGCGCGTCACCGACGAATCGCCGTCAGCGACGCTCCTCGAGCTGCTTGCACGACATGCACATCGTGGCGCGCGGGAACGCCTGCAGGCGCAGCTTGCCGATCGGGTTCCCGCAGCGCTCGCAGATCCCGTAGGACTGGTCGTCGAGCCGGACGAGCGCGCGCTCGTTCTGCAGGAGCAGCTCGCGGGCGTTGTTCGCCAGCGACATCTCGTGCTCGCGCTCGAACGTCTTCGTCCCGGCGTCGGCCTGGTCGTCGCCCGCGCCGTCGCCGGAGTCGCGCAGCAGGTCGGCGATGCCCTCCTCCGCCTCGGCGATCTGGTACTTGAGCCGTCCGATCTCGAACTCGAGCTCGGCGCGGACCTCCGCGAGCTCCTTCGGCGTCCAGGGCGACTCGTCCTCGCGGACGGCGAGCGCCTGGGCCGCCTTGGTCCCGGGCCTGGGAGCGGCCGGCACCTTCGCGGGTGAGGCGGCCGGGGTCGCCTTCGGCGCGGGTGCGGCCTTCACCGGGGCCGCCTTCCTCGCCGGCGCCGCCTTCACCGGGGCCGCCTTCCTCGCCGGCGCCGCCTTCACCGGGGCCGCCTTCTTCGCCGGGGCGGACTTGACCGCGGCGGCCTTCCTCGCCGGGGCGGCGGCCTTCTTCGCAGGCGCGGCCTTCACAGGGGCGGCCTTCCTCGCCGGGGCGGCGGCCTTCTTCGCGGGCGCGGCCTTCTTCGCGGGCACGGCCTTCTTCGCGGGCGCGGCCTTCTTCGCGGGGGCAGCCTTCTTCGCTGCAGCGGCCTTGGCGGCGACGGCCTTCACGGGGGCGGCCTTCTTCGCGGGCGTCGCCTTCGCGGCGGGCGCGGTCTTCTTCGCGGGCACGGCCATCGCAGGCCTCCTTCTCGTGGCCGTGCCGCACGGCGACCGGCGGGGCCCGAGAACCTTTGCCACGCCGGTCAGCGGCACGAGTCGCCCGAGGATAGGGGCGGCCCGCGTCATGATCAACAAGGCGCGCCGTCCGGGTCGTCCGCGATCAGGACGCGGGCGGTCCGAGCAGGGCGGCGAGCCGGACGTCGAGATCATCCGGAGGTTCGGCGATTTCGAGCATTTTGTCCCGACTTGTCCGCCCACGCACCAGCGTCACCTGCCACGGTCGTACGCCGAGCGCCTCGGCCACCGCGCCGAGGACCGCCTCGGTCGCCGCGCCGTCCACGGCCCGCGCCGAGACGGCGACCACGAGCGTGGCGTCGGCTCCATCGCCGTAGCGTCCCCCGACCCTCGTCCGGGACGCCCCGGGCCGCACCCGGACGACGAGGCGCGCGGGTGCGGACATACGCGCAAGCCTGCCACCCTCGACGACCGTTAGGCTGTGCTCCGTCCAGGCACGGCTAGGACGGGGACGAGTAGTCCCGCACGCAGCCAGGAGCGACTCGGGGACGGTGCGAGCCCGAGGGTGTGCGCGGGGCGAAGATCACCCCGAGCGTCTCGGAAGAGCCGCGGGAGACCGCGGGGTAGACCCGACGCCTGCGACGCGCGAGAGGGACCGGCGCACTCCGTCCGCCGACGGGTCGGTCCAAGGAGGGTGGTACCGCGGGGTGCCGACCGGACACCGGTCGAGCGTCTCGTCCCTTCGTCCCGAGCACGTCCGGTCGCCTCCCCGCGACCGGGCAGACGCACGACGACGGAGGATGGATGTACCGCCCGGTGCCCCCGCAGGTCGACCTGGCCGCGCTCGACCACGAGGTCCTCGACCTGTGGCGCGAGAAGGACGTGTTCGCGCGGTCGCTGGCCGCGACCGAGGGCCGCCCGCTCTGGGTGTTCAACGAGGGCCCGCCCACCGCCAACGGCATGCCGGGCACCCACCACGTCGAGGCGCGCGTCTTCAAGGACGTCTTCCCGCGCTACCGGACGATGAAGGGCTACCACGTCCCGCGCAAGGCCGGGTGGGACTGCCACGGCCTCCCGGTGGAGCTCGCCGTCGAGAAGGAGCTCGGCTTCTCCGGCAAGAAGGACATCGAGGACTACGGCATCGCCGAGTTCAACGCGAAGTGCCGCGAGTCGGTGCTGCGCCACGTCGGCGCGTTCGCCGACCTCACCGAGCGCATGGGCTACTGGGTCGACACGGGCGACGCCTACTGGACGATGGACCCGCAGTACGTCGAGAGCGTGTGGTGGTCGCTCAAGCAGATCTTCGACAAGGGCCTGCTCGTGCAGGACCACCGGGTGTCGCCGTACTGCCCGCGCTGCGGCACGGGGCTGTCCGACCACGAGCTCGCGCAGGGCTACGAGACGGTCGTCGACCCGTCGGTCTTCATCCGCATGCCCGTCACGGGCGGCGACCTCGTCGCCCAGCACCCGGGTCTCGCGCTGCTCGTGTGGACCACGACGCCGTGGACGCTCGTGTCGAACACCGCGTGCGCGGTGAACCCCGACGTCGACTACGTCGTGACGCGCACGGCTGCCGGCGAGACGCTGCTCGTCGCGGAGGCGTTGCGCGTCGCCGTGCTCGGCGAGGACTCCGAGGTGCTCGAGACGGTCCGCGGCGAGGCCGTCGTGGGGACGCCGTACTCCCGGCCCTTCACGGTGGTGGACTTCCCCGAGACCGACGCGCCGCTGCACACGGTGCTCGCGGCCGACTTCGTCACGACCGAGGACGGCTCGGGCATCGTGCACGAGGCTCCGGCGTTCGGCGCCGAGGACCTCGCGCTGTGCCGCAGCTACGGCCTCCCGGTCGTGAACCCGCTGCGACCCGACGGCACGTTCGAGCCAGAGGTCGCCCTCGTCGGCGGCATGTTCTTCAAGAAGGCCGACGCCGTCCTCGTCGACGACCTGCAGGCGCGCGGGCTGCTGTTCAGGCACGTGCCCTACGAGCACACCTACCCGCACTGCTGGCGGTGCCACACGCCGCTCGTCTACTACGCGCAGCCGTCCTGGTACATCCGCACCACCGCGGTGAAGGACGCCCTGCTCGCCGAGAACGAGGCGACGGACTGGCACCCCAAGACCATCCAGTGGGGCCGCTACGGCGACTGGCTGAACAACAACATCGACTGGGCGCTGTCGCGCAGCCGCTACTGGGGCACGCCTCTTCCGATCTGGCGCTGCGAGGCGGGCCATCTTGCCTGCGTCGAGTCGCTCGCCGATCTCGGCGCGCGCGCCGGGGAGGACCTGTCGAACCTCGACCCGCACCGGCCGTTCGTCGACGACGTCACCTTCCCGTGCGCGGAGTGCGGGGGCATCTCGACGCGCGTGCCCGAGGTGATCGACGCGTGGTACGACAGCGGCGCGATGCCCTTCGCGCAGTTCGGGTATCCGCACCGCGGGGCCGAGGAGTTCGCGACGCGCTACCCCGCCGACTTCATCTGCGAGGCGATCGACCAGACGCGCGGGTGGTTCTACACGCTCATGGCGATCGGCACGCTCGTGTTCGAGAGGTCGTCGTACAAGACGGTGCTCTGCCTCGGCCACATCCTCGATGAGGAGGGCCGCAAGATGAGCAAGCACCTCGGCAACGTCCTCGAGCCAATCCCGCTGATGGACCAGCACGGCGCGGACGCCGTGCGCTGGTTCATGCTCGCCGGCGGGTCACCGTGGCAGGCCCGAAGGGTCGGGCACTCGACGATCCAGGAGGTCGTGCGCAAGACGCTGCTGACCTACTGGAACACCGTGTCGTTCCAGGCGTTGTACGCGCGCGAGTCCGGCTTCGACCCGAGCACCACGCCCGCTCCCCCGGTCACCGAGCGTTCCGTGCTCGACCGGTGGGCGCTGTCCGAGGCGCACCGGCTCGCGCGCGACGTCGACGCGGCACTCGCGGCCTACGACACCCAGAGGGCCGGCCGGCTGCTGTCTGCGTACGTCGACGACCTGTCGAACTGGTACGTCCGCCGCTCGCGCCGTCGATTCTGGGCCGGAGACCCCGCGGCGCTCGCGACGCTGCACGAGTGCCTCTACGTCGTCACGCTGCTCATGGCGCCGTTCACGCCGTTCATCACCGAGCAGGTGTGGCAGGACCTGTTCGCCTCGACGAGCAGTGAGCTGCCCGACTCGGTGCACCTCGCCTCGTGGCCCGAGGTCGACGGCGCTCTCGTCGACGACGAGCTCGCCGAGCAGATGTCGCTCGTACGCCGTCTCGTGGAGCTCGGTCGTGCGGCCCGCGCGACGTCGAGCGTGCGCACGCGTCAGCCGCTCGGACGCGCGCTGGTGGCAACGACCGGCTGGGAGCGGCTCCCGGCCGATCTGCGCGCCGAGGTGTCCGACGAGCTGAACGTCGGCGAGCTGATCGCCCTCGGCGCGACCGCCGGCGATCTTGTCGATGTCAGCGTGAAGGCGAACTTCCGCGTCCTCGGCAAGCGCTTCGGCAAGGACACTCCCCCTGTGGCGCAGGCGATCGCGGACGCCGACGCCGCTGAGCTCGTGGCGTCGCTGCGCGCCGCGGGCACGGCGACCGTGGTCGTCGACGGTGCCGACGTCGAGCTCGGCGACGACGACGTGCTGGTCACCGAGACCCCGCGCGTCGGCTGGGCGGTCGCGAGCGACGGCGGCGAGACGGTGGCCCTCGACCTCGAGCTCACCCCGGCGCTGCGCCGTGCCGGCCTCGCGCGCGAGACGGTCCGACTCGTGCAGGAGGCCCGCAAGTCCGCGGGCTTCGCGGTGAGCGACCGGATCTCCTTCGCGTGGACCAGCGACGACGCCGAGCTCGGCGAGGCCCTGCGCGAGCACGGTCCGTCCGTGGCCGACGAGGTGCTCGCGACGAGCTTCACCGAGGGCGAGCCGCCGGTCGCCGTCACCGTGCGCGGCGAGGACACCGACCTCGGCCTGCGCTGGTGGATCACGCGCGGCTGACGGCGACCGGGCGGCCACCGCCCCGCGCTCGTCAGGGGCGGCAGTCGACGTAGACGACCTGGTCGGTCCAGCCGCCGTCGGGGTAGTCGACACGCGTGACGCCGAACGTGACGGAGGGCAGCGTCGTCATGCTGCCGAGGCAGCTCGGCCAGCCGCCCTCGTGGTAGGAGCCCGTCGCGTCGATCCACGGCATGCTGTCGCTGAATCCATACGCCGTGTCGTCGACGGTCATCGTGACCTCGTGGTCGCCGACCTGGGCGGGCCCGGTCACGGCGCGCGTACCTGCGCGGTGGCTCCCCACGACGTAGCCGACGAACGCAAGCACGATCGCGCCCGCCACGAGAAGCGCCACCACGCCAAGACGCCGCGACGAACCGTTCTCGGTGGACGCATCCGAGCCGAGTCCGAGCGCCATGCCTGCCCCCTTCGCCCTAGTGGGCCAAGACTCTCGTGTCGCCTCCGCGAAAGCGAGCACGATCGGCACTTCGGCGCCCCTGCTCGTGAGCGGGATCGGCGCGCGACTCAGATCGTGCCGCGCTCACTGTCTGAGTGGGAGCGCCGCGAAGGCGTGGTCCTGCCAGATCTGTCGGGACGGCTCTTCCGGGTAGACGGTGACTGCCGACGGGGTGTCGAAGAGCATCGTGGAACGCTGGTCGGTGTCGTAGGTCGGCCAACCGGGGTCGCCGTCTGCGGCGAAGGACGTCCACGCGGCGCGCATCCGGGCCGACAGGGCTTCTGCCTCCGGGAAGGGTGCCTGGCCGATGAGCAGGGCGGGCTGACCACGGTCCAGGTTGCCGAAGACGAGGGGGACGTCGAGGCCGTGGCAGGCGCCGAGGACGCCGCCCATGCCGGGTGCCTGCCAGGTCAGCTCAAACACGTGCGCGCGGCCGCCGCCAGCTGCCTGGGCCTCGGCGAGGTGGAGCGAGGGCATACGGAACAGCCAGTCGGAATGGACCAGTTCGTACAGCCGGTCCCGTCCCGCCGTCGGGTAGGCGTCGCGGTAGCGGCGCTCGCCGTCCCGGCCGGGCGCGAAGACACGCAGGGCTGTCGCTGCCTGCTCCTCGCTCACCTCACCGAGGAGCCCGGTCATGGCGGAGAAGAGGCGCTGCTCGTCGCGGGTGTGGCCGACGAGAAGGTCGACACCACTGGCGGCGCCGTCGGCCAGGGCCTGCCACGGCGTGACCGACAGGACCTCACCGTCGACAACGGGTGAGAAGGGGATGGCTCGGTGCGCGGGCAGACCCCAACGGTGCGTCCACTGGCCCATCGTGGCGCCGACCGTGTCAGCGACGGTGGACAGTTGGCGAGGGTCGATTCTCGACAGGTCGACCGCTGTGGGCTGCAGCCCCAGCTCGGCGGCGCAGGCGGCGGCGATGTCTGCGGCGAGCTCGGGGGAGAAGAACGTGCCGGGTGCACTCTGGACGACCGCCCGGCCGAACAGACCCGCCGCACGGTCCGTCGCCAGCAGAGCAGCGACCGAACCCCCGCCGGCCGACTGACCGAACACGGTGACCCGGTCCGGGTCGCCGCCGAAGACCCGGATGTTGTCCCGCACCCATTCGAGCGCGGCCACCTGGTCCAGCAGACCCCGATTGGCAGGAACTCCCTCGATCTGCGCGAAACCCTCGATCCCCACCCGGTAGTTGAACGTCACCACGACGACGCCACCGTCGCGCGCGAGCCGGGCACCGTCGTACTCGGGGAGGCTGGACATGCCGACGACGTAGCCGCCGCCCTGGATCCACACCATCACCGGCAGTCCCGCGCCCGGGTCGGGTTCGGGTGACCAGACGTTCAGCGTCAGCCAGTCGTCAGCCCCGTCCTGCGACAGCGCGTCCATGCCGAAATGGCCGCCCTGCGGCGGCGGAGGACCGTACGAGAGGGCGTCCCGTACCCCGCTCCAGCCCTGCACCGGTTGCGGCGCGGCGAAGCGAAACTCGCCGACCGGGGGCGCGGCAAACGGAATGCCAAGGAACACCGTCACACCAGCATCACGGTTCCCGCGCAGCCTCCCAGCGTCCGCGCAGACTTCGGACCTCGGGTCCTGCGGCACGGGATCGGCAACGAGCACGACAGCTACCTCACAGGCAAGCGGGACGGCCCGCATCGGACCCGAACCCTGTGATCCTTTACCGCCGTGGCCCCCCGAACCAGCGGATTACGAGTGACTCGACACCCTGGGCCGGGGAGTCAGCAGCAACCGCGTGAGCGTCCAGCCGACACAGGATGGCGCAGCCGATGCATGCCAGATGCCCATCGGACGACAGGGAGAGCCCGGCGACGCAGACTCGGGACGCCGCAGCGCTGCTGGCGACGGCGGGTCGATCACGAAGCACCCCACGCCGGACGACGGGGTCGATTCTCCACCGAGGTGACCAGGGATCAGTCGGGCGTCGCGTCACGCTCGGGCAGGATGGCGCACGTGATGTGGGGCTTCCTCGGAGCGCTGGCGACTTCGGTGTGCTACGGCGTCGGCACGGTGCTGCAGGCCGTCGCGGCCCGACGAACCGACCGCACCCGCGGGGTGGATGTGCGGATGTTCGGCTCGCTGATCGCGCAGACTCCCTATCTCGCCAGTCTGGTGGTGGAGGCGGTCGGATTCCTCGCCTCGATCGTTGCCCTTCGCTCTCTCCCGCTGTTCCTCGTTCAGGCCGCCGTGGCATCGAGCGTCGGGGTCACGGCGTTGTGCGCCGTCTGGTTCCTAGGCGCTCGGCTCGGGCGGCTGGAACTCAGTGCTCTCGTGGCGCTGGGTGCCGGCCTTGTTCTGCTGGCGATCAGTGCTGAGAACGGCCCGGGACTGCCGCTGGGGGCGGCCCAGGAATGGATGCTCCTGGCCGGGGTGGCCCTTCTGCTGATGCTCGGCGTCGGAGCCACGCGGCTCCCGGACCGGTGGGCGTGCGCGGGTCTCGCGGCAGCGGCAGGTGCGGCGTTCGGCGGGGTCGGGATCGCCGCTCGCACCCTGGTCGTTCCTCAGCCGTTGTGGCACCTGCTCGTCGAGCCGCTCGCCTGGACGATCGTCGGTTACGGGGGTTCCGCCCTGCTGCTGTTCGCCATGTCGCTGCAGCGCGGTTCAGTCACGACCACGGCGGCGGTGACCGCCGGTGTAGAGACCCTCCTGCCCGCCATCTTCGGCGTGCTCCTGCTGGGTGATACGGCGAGATCGGGCTTCGCCGGGATTGCCCTTGCCGGTTTCGCGTTGACTCTCGGAGGTGCTGTCGTCCTGGCGCGCTTCGCAGAGCCAGAACCAGTCGCACCTCCCACTGCGTAGGCCGTGTTCCCCTGTCTCCATGTCGGCCGTCGCCGATCGGCTCATCACACTCGACACCCACGGACCCCGAGGACGAGACCCTCGACGACACGTCCGAACGGCGGCCTCACGGCCGACAGGCACCAGCAGCCTGATGGACCTGACCCTCTCAGTCGACGCGGGAGCGGGCGAAGTAGGAGCATCACTTCGCGTGCACCCTGATCGAACTCTACGAGCACCCACGACGGCGGCTCACCGGTGGCGGTCGGCCGCCGAACGCGGCGGCGGCGCCACTCCTGGACGCCCCGTATCCTTGGGCAGTGTTCCGCCACCTCGCCCGCCGCATACGCCCCCGCGTCCTGTGGTCAGCGCCAGTCCTCGTCGTCGTGCTGTTGACGGCTGGATGTGGGAGCGGAACCTACGCGCCTGACGCCGGTCCCTCGGCCCCCGTGTCATCACCGCCGACCTCGTCCGCCGTGCTGGGGTCGATTGGTGCTGCGGGCAGGACGACGTGGTCGTCTAGGTACCTCGCTGCCCGGTTGCCCGTGCGCGCGTTCCGGATCCACGGGCACCCGGTGGTCTATGTCACCTTCGACGACGGTCCTTCACTCATCGGCACGCAGGCCGTGCTCACTGTGCTGCAACGTCACTTCGCGAAGGCGACCTTCTTCGACATCGGGAAGAACGTCGCGGCGTACCCGGGGGTGGTGCGGATGGAGATCGCTGCTGGGGACAGCGTCGGCGGGCACACCTGGACTCATCCTCACCTGCGCACGCTCTCCCCGGTAGCGATCACCGACCAACTGGCCAGTACCCGTGACTTGATCCGCAGCCTGGGCGCACCGGCGCGATGTTTCCGTCCGCCGTTCGGTGAGACCAACGCGATCGTCGACGCCGTCGCAACCGCCCTGCATCTGACCCAGTACTTGTGGACCACCGAGTCGAAGGACTGGACCGGTGCGCCGGTAACCGTCGATCTGGCCAGGGCACTCGCAGGTCTCCAACCGGGCGCGATCATCGTGTTCCACGACTGGGTCCCCCAGACCCCGCAGGTGGTCGACCAGTTCCTGAACGTCGCAGCGCGTCGCGGCTACACAGCCGCCGCCCTACCCTGCTGACCCGGCGCACCCTGACCACGCCCGGTCGAAACATCACGGCGGTCCCTCGCACCAGTCTCAGTCCGATCCCCGCGCCGAACCTGCAAGCGCGAATGCCGGATCTCGTGACGAGGGGTGAGCGAGAACGGCACATCGGGGTGGCCTCGCCTGGCAGGCCCGGGCCATTGCCCTTGACCGGGTCTTGGGGGCCGAGGAGGCTTAGGGATCCCTGATCCGCGGCCCGAGGAGGTCCGGCCGTGGAGTTCCTGATCCTGTTGGGAATCTGCGTCCTGATCGTCGTGGGCGTCGCCTGGTTCGGCCGTCGTCGCGGGGATGTTGACCACCCGACCCTTGCGGCCAGGGCCAGCAGAGATGTCGAAGCGGACCGTATGCGTTCGGTCCGGCCTAGTAGGTTCCGCGACAGCAGCCGAGGCGACTGACAACGCCGGTGCCTTCATCTGGATGTGATTCAGAACGGCATCGCGTGCAGCCTCAGCGGCACTCTAACGAAGCCTCTGCGCGCAGCAAACCGGCACGCTGTCGACAGGGGGCCGGCCATCCGCCCGGGGGTGCGCACCCTCGGAGGAGGAGCGTGACCAACCCTCGGATCACTCCCACGACGTCGTTGACCGCACGCTCAGCCGGGCAACCGCGGCAGCGGATGGACCTCTCCTGCAGCCCTGCGCACTACATGCGTGGGAGGGCGCCCTTGGCCGCGGCGATGGCTTTCGCCCCGCCGTCGTTCTTGGCGACTGCGATGTTGGTGATGAACAGCATCGAGCCCTTGCGCATCTCGATCTGGTCCATGAACGGGCGGGCACCGGTGACCTTGTAGACGCGGACGAAGGCGCCGTTGCCGATCGCGACGTTCTTCTTCACGACGAGGTTCGGTGCCTTGGCCGTTGCTGTGGCGGCCATCGAGTAAAAGAGTTTGGCGAAGGCGAGGGTCCTGTACGTCGTTACGGTGTAGCCAAAGCTGCCGGCGGCGCTCTTGTAGGAGCAGCCTCGGTTGAGTACCACGAGCTTGGTGGGGGTCGCGAGGTTGGTCTCGTGGATCTTCGCAGCTGGCTTGCCCAGGATCGCGGTGGCCTGCGCCGTGGTGATGATCTGGCACCCCCGGGCTGCGGTCGCGGTCGGGACGACTGGCAGCGCGGTGGCTGGGGGAGCGGCTCCGATCACCGTGGAACCCAGGACGAGCGCCCCCGTCAACGTGCCGACCCAGTTACGAGCCCATGCGTACATGACGCCTCCAGCCGAGTCACCTGGACCCGCACCGGGCCAGCGTGAAGATGCTTCGTGTCCCGGGACCATACTCGCCAGCGCATGCCGTGCACACCTACCGGCGAACCTGTTGGTCCATCGAGTGAGTCAGTCCTCGTCGGCCGGCCCCTCGAGAGTCGAGAGGGTAACCGCAACTGCGCACGCGAATGCAGGTTCGTTGATCTAGAAGCGATGCAGATCGGCACATCGCGTGCACCCTGAGCGTGCACGCTAACGAAGCCTCTGTGTGTCAAGCGACGCAAGGCGTAGCCTGCTTTCGGAGCCCGGGAACTGACCTCTCCGAAGTGTTGGCCGTAGGGGATTGGCCAGCCGCGCTGGATTCACGAGTCGCCCCCACTTGTCGTCCCGGGCTCCGCTGTGCGCGCTCGGTGTCGGCGGTGATGGTCGCGAAGACCAGGTCGATGATGTGGCGCTTGAGCGCGCGACGGGCTTCGCCTTCGGTCTTGCCAACGTCCGTTCGGCAAGGTGGGTCGGTGGCCCGTGCCAGAATCGGAGACCCCGACGACTTCCGCTGAGGAGGCGCCTACAACCCCGCCGATCAGACGGAAGGTGACGTGAGTGAGCTACAAGAACGAGACCCCGCCCGACCCGAAGCGCACGCTGACGGAGCTGGAGTTGGTCGACGAACAGCTGCCCGACTGGCGGATGCTGATCGACCGGCTGCACGCCAGCTTCGACACCGGCGACTTCGTTACGGCGGTCAAGCTCGTCGACGCCATCACGCTGGCCGCCGAGGAGATGGACCACCATCCCGACCTCGACCTGGCCTACGGGCGACTCGACGTCCGGCTGACCAGTCACGACGTCGGTGGCGTGACCTCGCGCGACGTACTGCTGGCCCAGGCCATCAGCGAGCTGGCCCTGGCTGCCGGAGCCACGCCGCACCCGGAGCGCACCAGCGTGCTCGAACTTGGCCTCGATACGGCCGACGAGGCAGAGATCAGACCGTTCTGGGCGGCCCTGCTCGACTACGAGACGGTCGAGGCCTGGGGGGAGATCCAGATCCGCGACGCCACCGGGCGTCGGGCGACGATCTGGTTCCAGCCCACCGAAGCCCACGATGTTCCGCGGCAGCGCTGGCACCTCGACCTGCGCATCCCGCCCGAGGTGGTCGAGGACCGCATCGCCGCCGCGATCGAGGCCGGCGGCGAGCTGGTCGACGACACCGCCGCCCCCGCGTTCTGGGTGCTCGCCGACCCGCAGGGCAACCGCGCGTGCCTGACCACCTGGCAGGGCCGCGAGTCGCCAGGAGCGTGAGACACGCGGCTCGACAAACGAGACGCGCCGTGGCTGTGAGGACGTTCGCGGCGCTGCGACACTGGCACACCGCGTTCTTGGCTTACTCGCTCACCGAGCGCGAATGCCGGTTCCCCTATCAAGAAGCGAACGAGAACGGCACCTATGCGCGGGTGGTTCTTCGCTCGCGCGAGGTCCGAGTGGACAGGAGCGCCGACGCCAGCGTGTCGTGCAGCCATGCCTGGTACTTCTCGGCGTCCCATCCGCACTGCCGACGCAGGAGGTGGTGGACTTCCGGGCTGGTCATGGTCCAGACGATGTCTGCCGCGGCCTCGACACTCATGCTGTTTTTGAGGTCGCCGTTGTCAGCGATCCAGGAGACGACCTGGGTCATGGCTTGACGACGTTGCCGGAGTTGGATGTCGTCCCGAAGCGCGCGGGCCTCGGTGTCGACGACGGCGGCCGAACGCAAGATGTCATCGAGGGGCTGGATCCGCTCGGCTTGCTCGGCGATGCCGCGGGCGAGCATCGCAACCTGGCGGCGCTGGTCGGTCTCACTGCGCATCGCTTGAGGGCCGGGACGGTCGAGCACCGGCACCGGAGCCTCGTCGCCGCCGACCACGACGTCGAGGACGGCCTTGAGCAGGCCCTTCTTGCTCCCGAAGATGTGAAGCACCGTGTCGGCGGCCACCCCAGCTGCGTCGGCGACCTGGGTCAGCGTCGTGGCCGGGTAGCCCTGCTCCACGAACAGGGCGCCGGCCGAGTCGACAATGCGGGTCCTGGTCGCGGCGGCCTGCTCGGCGCGGAGCGTCGAGGTGTAAGGGCGTCTCTTGACAGGTCCGGACATCAGCGCCACTGTACTAAGCATTCATTCCAGAGTCACTGGAATGAAATATTGGAGGGCATCCCATGGACCTGCTTGAGCGCAACAAGGCCACCGTCCGCCGCGTGTTCGACGAAGGATTCAGCCAGGGCCGCCTCGACGTCGTCGACGAAGCACTGTCTCCGGACGCTGTCGACCGGCATCCCTTCGAGCCCGGCGAAGCAGATTTCCGCGAGCACTTGAAGGCAGCCATCACGATGTTCCGTGACGCCATGCCCGACCTGTTGGCAAGCGTCGAAGACATCGTCGCGGAGGGCAACACCGTTGCGGCGCGGGTGCGCATGACCGGAACCCACACCGGCCAACAGCTCTTCGGGGTGCCCGCCACTGGCCGTTCGGTGGACATCGAGCAGTTCCACTTCATCCACACCGACGAGCACGGGCACGGCGTGCGCCACTGGGCAAACGTCGGGGTGGCGGAGCTACGTCAGCAGATCAGTGCCGCCTGAGCGTCACGGAGTCCGCAGGAAGGCGGACAACGAATGCCGCCCCCAGCCACTTCACTAACCAACGAGCGAACGAGAACGGCACTTCGGCGCGCTTCGTCAGCGACCCCGTACGATCTTGGTCGGTTGGTGAGACGGTCACATCAGCTGCTGGCCGGCCGCCATACCGAATGACAGGCCCAGGCACGGAGGTTCCCTTGCTGTTCTGGTTGTGCGTGATAGTCGCGGTATCACTCTTGTGTGCGGCGCCGTTCTACATTCGTCGAGGCAATCCCGGCGTGCGCAGCAGTGATCC
>JADGOZ010000150.1 GCA_017882705.1 Candidatus Nanopelagicales bacterium
CGATCAACCCCGAGGCCTGGATGTGGTACCGCAAGGTCATCGGCGGCGAGCGCTGCCCGATCGTCGACACCTGGTGGCAGACCGAGACCGGCGCCATCATGATCAGCCCGCTGCCCGGCGTCACCGCCACCAAGCCCGGCTCCGCGATGGGCCCGCTGCCCGGCATCGGCGCCGAGGTCGTCGACGACGAGGCCCACCCGGTCGGCAACGGCGGCGGCGGCTACCTCGTCCTCACCGAGCCGTGGCCGTCGATGCTGCGCGGCATCTGGGGCGACAACCAGCGCTACGTCGACACGTACTGGTCGCGCTGGAAGGGCCTCTACTTCGCCGGCGACGGCGCCAAGCTCGACGACGACGGCGCCGTCTGGCTGCTCGGCCGCGTCGACGACGTCATGAACGTCTCCGGCCACCGCATCTCCACGACCGAGGTCGAGTCCGCGCTCGTGTCCCACCCGCTCGTCGCCGAGTCGGCCGTCGTCGGCGCCACCGACGACACCACCGGCCAGGGCATCGTCGCCTTCGTCATCCTCCGCGAGGGCGTCGACCCCGGCGAGCACGTGATCGCGGACCTGCGCAACCACGTCGCCCACGAGATCGGCCCGATCGCCAAGCCCCGCCAGATCCTGCTCGTCGCCGAGCTCCCCAAGACCCGCTCCGGCAAGATCATGCGTCGCCTGCTCCGCGACATCGCCGAGCACCGCGACGTCGGCGACGTCACCACTCTCGCCGACGCCAACGTCATGACCCTGATCGGCCAGGGCCTCGAGAAGAACGCGGGCACCGAGGACTGACGCCGGCGAGCCGCGGTTCCCGCGTCAGCGACCGAGGAACCGTGGCGCCCGCTTGGCCAGGAAGGCGTCGGTCGCCTCGGCTGCGTCGTCGGTGGCCACCGTGCCCACCATGCGCTCCGTCTCGACGTCGAGGTACGCCGCGAGGTCGAGCCGCTCGGCGTCCCGGAGGTTCTCCTTCAGCGCCGCCAGCGCGATCGGCGCACGGGCCGCGAGGGTCGCGACGAGCCCCGCGAGCCCGTCGACATAGTCCGCGTCGGGGACGACCCGGGTCACGAGCCCGAGCCGCGCCGCCTCGGTCGCCGTGATCACCTCGGGCAGCAGGAACAGCTCGCGCGCCCGAGCGCCGCCGAGCAGCCGGGTGGCGAACCAGATCCCGCCGAAGTCGCCGCTCACGCCCGCGGTCAGGAACGACGTGCCGAGCTTCGCGCGCTCCGTCGCGACCCGCAGGTCGCACGCCAGCGCGAGCGAGAGCCCCGCACCGGCCGCAGTGCCGTTGAGCGCCGCCAGGGTCACCTGCGGCATGTCGTGCAGCAGCTGCACGACGCGCACCTTCGCGCGCATCCCGCCGGCCTGGCGGGTCAGCGGGGGCGGGCCGACCATGGCCGACAGGCCGGCGTCGAGGTCGCCACCCGAGCAGAACCCACGGCCCGCACCGGTGAGCACGACGACCCGCACTGATGGCGCGGCAGCGACGTCCTCGAGCGCGGTCACGAGGGCTGCGACGAGGCCGGGCGTCATGGCGTTGAGCCGGTCTGGCCGGTTGAGGGTGATCGTCGCGACGGCGTCGACGACGTCGAGCAGGACGGGTGCGGCGGCGTCGTTCATGGCCAGCTCCTCGCGGTCGACGTGTGCCGACACTAGCGAGCACCGGCCCCGTCGACGGCGGCACTTCCGGCACAGCCGCACGGAGGACCGATCCAGCATCCGACGCGCGGGGCTGTGGCAGGCTGGCGCCGCAGGACGGCGGAGACGGGAGGTGCGGTGAGCGAGCCGAAGGTCGTCTTCGACCGTCTCCCGCTCACCGAGCGGTCGCGGCTCATGTCCGCGCTGCGGCAGGAGACGGTCGGTGGCGCGCTGCTGCTCGGCGCTGCGGTGCTGGCTCTGGTCTGGGCGAACTCGCCGTGGCGAGCTGGCTACCAGGACCTGGCGAGCACGGTGGTCGGGCCCGAGGCGCTGCACCTGAACCTCACGCTGCAGACGTGGGCGGCCGACGGCCTGCTCGCCGTCTTCTTCTTCGTCGCCGGTCTCGAGCTCAAGCACGAGCTGGTCCTCGGCACGCTGAGCAAGCCGTCGCGGGCCGTCGTCCCGGTGGTCGCCGCGCTGTGCGGGATGGTCGTGCCAGCCCTCCTCTACGTCGGCACGGTCCGCGCCATGGGCGACGCCGAGGCCGCCGTCGGCTGGGGAATCCCGATGGCGACCGACATCGCCTTCGCCCTTGCCGTCCTCGCGGTGATGGGCGCGAAGCTGCCCGTCGCGCTGCGCGCGTTCCTCCTCACCCTCGCCGTGGTCGACGACCTCGGGGCGATCCTGGTCATCGCCGTGTTCTACAACCACGGCTTCTCCCCGGTCCCCTTCGTCCTGGCGATCCTCGGCCTCCTCCTCTACTGGTTCCTCCAGCAGCGCCGCGTCGACTCCTGGCTCGTCTACGTCCCTCTCGCCCTCGTGGTGTGGGGTCTCATGCACGCGAGCGGCGTGCACGCCACCGTCGCCGGCGTCTCCCTCGGCCTGCTCACCCGCGTGCGCCCGGACCCGGGGGAGACGGAGGCGCCGGCCGACCGCTACGAGCACGCCGTCCGGCCCGTCTCGGCCGGGCTCTGCGTGCCGCTCTTCGCGTTCTTCTCCGCCGGAGTCACCTTCATCGGCCTCGGCGGCTCGGCGATCACCGAGCCGGTGGCCGTCGCGATCGTGGTCGGGCTCGTGATCGGCAAGCCGCTCGGCGTGTTCGGTGGCGCCTGGACGGTGGCCCGGTTCACCCGAGCCTCGTTGTCGTCGTCCCTGCGCTGGGCCGACGTGCTCGCGGTCGGCGTCCTCGCGGGCATCGGCTTCACGGTGTCGCTGCTCATCGACGAGCTCGCCTTCGAGGCCGACCCCGTGAGACTCACCGCCGCGAAGATCGGGGTCCTGCTCGCGTCGGTCGTCGCGGCCCTGCTCGCCTCCGTCGCGCTGGGCCTGCGCAAGAGGGCCTACGCCGCCCTGGCGGAGATCGAGGAGCGCGACGAGGACGGGGACGGCGTGCCCGACGTGTACGGCACCGACCCCAACTCGCCGGACAGTCGATAGCCTCTGGGGACGGCCCCAGGGTGGGGACGGCAGGGAGGTCCGGCGACGTGAGCGAGCAGCAGTCCCTCGGCGCGATGGTCAAGGGCGTCACCGAGGACATCTCCACGCTCGTGCGCGGCGAGATCGAGCTCGCCAAGACCGAGCTCCGCGACACCGCGAAGACCGCAGCCAACGGCGGCGTCCTGCTTGTCGTCGCGGGCGTCACCGCGTTCCTCGCGATCATCTTCCTGCTGCTCACCCTCGCCTGGGTGCTCGTGCAGCTCGGCCTGCCCACGTGGGCCGGGTTCGGCATCGTGACGCTCCTGCTCATCATCGTCGCGGTGGTCGCCGGCGTCCTCGGCAAGAAGCGCCTCGACACGGTCACCGGCCCGGAGCGCTCGCAGGCCTCGATCGAGAAGACCAAGGCGGTCCTGTCGCGCAAGCCGCCGCTCGACGCCGTCGCGCCGGTCGTCGACGACCTCGGGTAGGTCGCCCAACGTGCTGCCGGATCCGTTCGAGGTCGTCCGCGCCGACGGTCCCTGGACCCACCGCGACGTCGTCGCCAACGCCTGCCGCTTCCTCGTCGACGAGGCCGGCGACGGTCCGCTCGTCCTGCTCCTGCACGGATTCCCGACGTTCTGGTGGACCTGGCGCCACCAGCTGCGCAGCCTCGCCGCGGCCGGCTACCGCGCCGCGGCGATGGACCTGCGCGGCTACGGCGGCAGCGACCACACCCCGCACGGCTACGACCCGCTCACCCTCGCCGCCGACGTCGCCGGCGTGATCCGCACGCTCGGCGAGCCGTCGGCGGTCGTGGTCGGCCAGGGCTGGGGCGGCCTCATCGCGTGGACCGCGGCCACCCAGCATCCCGACGTCGTCCGCGGCCTCGTCCCCGTCGGCATGCCGCACCCGGTGCTGCTGCGCAACGCGTTCATCGGCGACCCGCATCAGCGCCGCCTCGGCCGCTACGCCGTCGGGTTCCAGCGACCGTTCGTGCCCGAGCGCCAGCTGACGCGCGACGACGCCGCGCTCGTCGAGACGTACCTGCACCGATGGTCCGGGTCGGCCTGGCCCGACCCGGAGACCGCCGACGTCTTCCGCGCGGCGATGCTCGTCCCCAACACCGCGCACTGCTCGGTCGAGTTCCACCGCTGGGCCATCCGCTCGGTCCCGCGCCGCGACGGCCGGCGCTTCCAGTCCGCCGTCGCGACTCCGGTCGCCGTCCCCGTCCTCCAGATCCACGGCGTCGACGACGGGGCGGTCCTGCTCGAGAGCGTCGACGGCTCGGAGGCCTACGCCGCCGCTGGCTACACGCGGGTCGACCTCGCCGGGGTCGGTCACTTCCCGCACGAGGAGGACCCGGCTGCGTTCGACGCCGCCCTGCTTCCCTGGATCGAGACGCTGCCCCGCGACTGACGGGGCGCCGGTGGCAGGATCGGGGCAGACCGCTGGTCCACGCAGCACCTCAGGCGGCGGCGCCTCACGAGGCACCGCCGACCAGATTCAGGGGGATCCATGAACGTGCCCGCCGGCTGGTACCCCGACCCGGCGTCGCCGTCGACGTCGGCCCGGTGGTGGGACGGATCGTCGTGGACCGAGCACGCGATGCCGCTCACGGACCTGACCCCCGCCCCGCAGGTCCCGGCCTACGCCGCCCCCGGAGCCGAGACGGTCGTGCTGCCGGTCGCGCCGCAGACGCCCGACTTCGTCGCGCCCTTCACCGCGCCCGACCAGGAGGCACTGACCGACACGGCCGTCTACCCCCTGGGCACGGCGTACGACGACTCCGGCGTGCCGCCGGCACGGCAGCCGCGGGGCCGCGGGGTCGGCTGGGGCGTCATCGCGCTCATCGGGTCGCTCGTGGTCGTGGTCGCCGTCGCGGCGGCGCTGCTGGTGAAGGGCCTCGGCCCCGGCACGGGCGGGCGCACGGCCTCGTCGTCCTCGCCGTCCCCGACGTCCGCAGCGCCCACCACGCCGGCGCCCTCGGCCTCCGGCACCGGAGGGTCCGGGTCCAGCGGCAGCGGGACCGCGGCGTCGGCCGTCGAGGCCGCGAAGGTGCTCGAGACGTTCAAGCCGTCCACCAGGGGCCTGCCCGCCGGAGTGGCTGCGACGCTCATCCCGCAGGGCGACGTCGCCCAGGGCGAGAAGACCCTCGACGGCTGGTGCTCGAGCAGCTACGCCACGGAGAAGGACCGCATCGCCCGCCGCCAGTGGGCGTTGACCCAGAACGGCCAGTCGATCGGGCTCTCCATCGAAGCGGTCGCCTACGCCTCGCCCGCGCAGGCCGCAGCGGCACTGGCCGAGTTCACCGCGAAGACCCGGGCCTGCACCGGTGTCACGATCGACGAGGACGGCACGAGCACGGCGCAGACCGTCACGTCGTCGGAGCGGATGACCGGCCTCCCCGCCGGCATCTCCGGCTACCGCGCCGTCATGACCGTCAGCGGCCACGCCTCCGACGGCACGCCGTTCTCCGGGACGTCGACCTCGACGGTGCAGCGCAAGGGTCAGTACCTCAGCATCGTCTGGACGAACCAGGCCACGTCGGTCACGAGCGGCGACCAGCAGGTGATCGACCAGTTCGTCGCGCAGCAGACGCAGGCCCTCGCGGCGACCGGCTGACCGGTCCTCAGCGTGTCGCGCAGGAGCCGGTCGCGACCGAGCCCGTCGCCGTGGCGCCCGCCCGCGCTGCGGCGGCGACCTGGTCGGCCGTGAGGGCGTAGCCGGTCTCGGGGTCCTCGACCGACGAGGCGAACACGACGCCGTCGACGCGCCCGTCGGGTGCGAGCAGCGGACCGCCGGAGTTGCCCGGACGGATCGTGCCGCGCACGGCGTAGACGTCGCGGCTCACCAGCCCGTGGCCGTAGATGTCGGTGCCGCGCGCGGTGATCCGGCCGCGGATGCGTGCGGCCGACGCAGCGAGCGATCCACCGCCGGGGAAGCCGGCGACGACGGCCGCGTCACCCCGCTCCGCCGCAGCGGCGAACGTCAGGACCGGGGCGTCGAGGCCGGGGACCTCGAGGACCGCGACGTCGACCTGCGGGTCGACGTAGACGACGTGGGCCTCCCACAGCTTCCCGACGCCGCGCACCAGCACGCCCGGGTTGTCCACGCCCGCGACGACGTGGGCATTGGTCATGACGCGGTCCTTGGCGAACACGAAGCCGGACCCGTCGACCTGTGTGCCGCAGTCGGGCGCGATGCCCTCGACCTTCACCAGCGAGTTCCACGCCGCGTGCACCGCCGGGTCCTTGAGCAGCGCGGGATCCGGGGCGTCGACCGGGATCACCGGGTCGAGGGTGAAGCCGCCGAACGCCTGCGGGAAGCCGGTCGTGTCCAGGGTCGAGCGCAGGCCGCTGAGCCAGTCGCGCGGCGCCTGCGGCATGACCGTGTCGATGGTGCCCAGCACCGCCGACCCGCGCACCTGCGTGGACACCGCACCGAGGGGCGCGGCGAGCAGCGCCGAGGCGACCACCCAGGCCACGAGGGCGAGGGTGAGGAGCCCGAACAGCGAGCCGCCGGCGGAGTCGACCAGCCGCACCGGGCGCCACGGGAGCGCATCGCGGAGCCGGCTGCCGACGAGCCCGGCCAGCGCGTTCCCGAGCCCGGCGCCCACCACCACGATGCCGACGCCGAGGATCGCGGCGGGCAGCCCGGACATCGACCCGAGCAGGCGCGGCGCCACGAGCGCACCGACGAACGCACCCCCGAGGAACCCGGCGAACGACAGCACGCCGCTGAGCAGCCCGTTGCGCCAGCCGGAGAGCACGGCCAGCACCGCGAACGCGACGAGGACGTAGTCGGCGACGTTCACAGCAGGTCCGGGAGAGGGCGGGTGACCGACGCGTCCCACGGCCGCTCGAGCCCGGCCAGGGCGAGCAGCCGCGAGAGCAGACCCGCCGTGAACCCCCAGACCAGCAGCCCGCCTACGTCGAAGGCCGGGCCGACGAAGCCGGAGGGGTGGCTCACCGACACCCGGTTCGCGGGATCGAGCAGCTCGGCCAACGGCACGCGGATGACGGCTGCGATCTCGCCCGGGTCGACGACGCCGACGGGCGACTCCTCGCGCCACCAGCCGAGCACCGGCGTGACGACGAAGCCGCTCGGCGGCAGCCACAGCGCCGGGAGGGTCGCGAACACGTGCACGCCGACGGGGTCGAGGCCGGTCTCCTCGTGCGCCTCGCGCAGCGCCGCGGCGACGACGTCGGCATCGGTGTCGTCCACCGCGCCGCCGGGGAAGGCCGGCTGGCCGGCATGGCTCGAGACGGTCGAGGCCCGCTCGATCAGCAGCAGGTCGGGTCCGTCGGGACCCTCGCCGAAGAGGAGCAGCACCGCGGACTCGCGACCGCCCTCGTCGGGCGGGAGGAACCTCGAGAGCTGCTCGGGCCGGATGCTGCCGGCGACGTCGGCGACCGGTTGCAGCCAGGACGGCAGGGTCACGCCGGTGCTCATGCGGGCACCGTCACGCCGAGGTGGTCGGACACCAGGCGGTTCATCTCGTCGGCGCTCGTGATGGCGCCGTGCCTCGTGAACACGACGCGGCCGTCGGCATCGACGAAGTAGGTGACCGGGAGGCCGGATCCCCACCCCATCGACGCCTTCGTCTCGCCGGAGTCGTCGCGCACCGACGCGTAGTGGACGCCCGCGTCGGTGAGCAGGGACAGGGCCGACGGCGGGTCGTCGGTGGCGTCGACGCCGAGCACGTGGAGGGTCGCGCCGGCCGACCCCGCGAGGTCGGCGAACAGCGCGAGCTCCTCGCGGCACGGGCCGCACCAGGACGCCCAGACGTTGACGACGGTCGGCGTCCCGCGCAGGCCGGCGAGCCGGACCCCGGGCCCGTCGCCGAGGCACGGCAGCACGACGTCGGGGAGCCCGGCCTCGCGCGGCGCGACCATCGGGTCGGATCCGGGGCAGTCGGCGAGGTCGGCCGCCGCCACGAGGTCGGCCGGTGCCGTGGCCGCAGCTGTGGAGCCCACGGTCGGCACGGCAGAGTCGGAGGGCGTCACCCGCACGCCGGCGTCGCCGGACGTGGCGGCGCAGCCGCTGAGGACCGCGGCGAGGGCCAGCCCGGCGGCGAGGCGGAGCGCCGTCGGCGTAGGGCTCATCGCGGGCCCTGGGTGGTGAGCAGCGCCGCGGACTCGACCGGGTCGGTCGGGCCCTCGCCGAACGACGGGCACAGGCGGGCCAGCGGGCACGCACCGCACGCCGGCTTTTTCGCGTGGCAGCAGCGCCGTCCGTGCCACACGACGTGGTGCGACAGCATCGTCCAGTCACGCCGGGGGATCAGGGTGCCGATCTCCGCCTCGACCTTGTCCGGGTCGGTCTCCACGGTCCAGCCGAAACGGCGGACCAGCCGGCCGAAGTGGGTGTCGACGGTGATGCCCGGAACGTCGAAGGCGTTGCCCAGCACGACGTTGGCCGTCTTGCGGCCGACGCCGGGGAGCGTCACGAGGTCCTGCATCCGTCCGGGGACCTCGCCGGCGTAGCGCTCCGCCAGGGCCTGCCCGAGGCCGATGATCGACGTGGCCTTGTTGCGGAAGAAGCCGGTCGAGCGGATCAGGTCCTCGAGCTCGTCGCGGTCGGCGCCGGCGTAGTCGGCGGCCGTGGGGTAGCGGCCGAAGAGCGTCGGGGTGACGAGGTTGACGCGGCGGTCGGTGCACTGCGCCGAGAGGATCGTGGCCACCACGAGCTCGAGCGGCGTGGTGAAGTCGAGCTCGCAGTGGGCGTCCGGATAGGTCTCGGCGAGCAGCCGGTTCATCCGCCGGGCACGCCGGACCAGCGCCGTACGGGTCTCCCCGGTGGGCGTCGTCTCGGCGGCGGCTGGCACCGGAGCAGCCTACGTCGACCGCCCGACCGCTCCGTCCCGTCCCGTCCCTCCCGTGAGCCTCGGTGTGAACCGAACGCTCCTCGCTCGACCGTACGTCAGCGCCAGGACTCCTCTACCGTTGCTGACGCAAGGGCCCCTCCAGGGCCCGGAGCCGGCAGGCGGGGGTCGTGGCAGCACCTATGAGGTCGACGGAGCCCGACGCCGAGGCGGCCGCAGCCGCCGAGCAGCGCGCCGCCGACGCGAAGGCGGCCCGAGCCGCCCGCAAGGCCGCTCGGGCCGCGACACCGCCGCCCGAGAGGGACTCGACCTACGACGGCCTCTCGCTCGACGACCTGCGTGCGGCGCGGTCCGAGCTCGGCGACGAGGAGACGCGCGTCTCCTACTGGCGCCGGATCATCCAGGCCCGCCTCGATGTCGTCCGCAGCGACGTGCCCGACAGCGAGCGGGTCGCCGACCTGACCCGCGTGCTCACCGACGCCCGCGGCTCGGTCCGCCGTCTCGCGCACATCGACGTGCAGCCCGTCGACGACATCCCCCCGCTGCCCGACCTGGCCGAGATCTGGTCCCGCCAGGTCGACCGCAGCGACCCGAGGGCCTTGGCGCGGCTGGAGCGCGACCTCAGCGCCGCCGAGCAGGAGCTGTCGACCTTCCGCCGCGAGCTGCACCGACGGATCGACCTGGTCACCAACGAGCTCATCGCCCGCTACCGCGAGCAGCCGCTGCTGGCGCTGCAGATCCTCCCGGACGACCCGCTGCACCGGCATCCGACGTCCTGACCGGCGCGGCGAACCGAAGTCCGGACCGAAAACTGACCCGACCGGTCGGGACCTTCGGCACTCACCCGGGGTGGGATAGGCCACACTGTCCTTCGCAGATCACGCCGCGGAGACGCGGCAGCCCGCTGGGAGGACCTTCGTGGACGACGTGCTCATGAGCGCGCCCTTGTTCGCCGCTCTCGACGTCGAGGCCGCCGCGGCCCTCAAGGCGTCGATGGACGAGCGCCGACTGCTCAAGGGGGACATCCTCTTCGCCGAGGGCGACCCCGGCGACCGTCTCTACGTCGTGACCGAGGGGAAGATCAAGCTCGGGCACGCCTCGGGCGACGGACGCGAGTCGCTGCTCGCCGTGATGGGCGAGGGCGAGATGTTCGGCGAGCTGTCGCTGTTCGACCCCGGCCCCCGCACCGCGACGGCCACCGCGCTCACCGACGTCACCGTGCTCGGGCTCGGCCACCAGGCGCTGCGTCCGTGGCTGACCGGGCGTCCGGAGGTCGCCGAGTCGCTGCTGCAGGCGCTGGCCCAGCGCCTCCGGCGTACCAACGACGCCCTGGCCGACCTCGTGTTCTCCGACGTCCCCGGCCGCGTCGCCAAGGCGCTGCTCGACCTCGGTGAGCGCTTCGGGCAGTCCCAGCCCGACGGCCTCCACGTCACGCACGACATGACCCAGGAGGAGCTCGCGCAGCTCGTCGGCGCGAGCCGCGAGACGGTCAACAAGGCCCTCGCCGACTTCGCCTCCCGCGGCTGGCTCCGCCTCGAGAGCCGCTCGGTCGTGCTCCTCGACGTAGAACGCCTCCAGCGCAGGGCCCGCTAACCCCCTCGTCCTTGCCAGCACGCTGTCGTCTCCCGGGCTCGATCGGGCTCCGGAAGCGACAGATCGGCGGGCACGACGTGCTCGTCAGGTGTCGCGGAGGTAGGCGAGCTGGGCGAGGACGGACAGTCTCGCGGCGGGCCAGACCTCGCGCGGGACGTCGGCGTAGACGTCGGCGACGACCTGGTCGGCGAGGTCGGGCTCGAGGTGCTCGCGCGAGTGCCACCAGTCCGTCCCGGGTCCCGCGTCGATCGCCTCCGATGCCGCGCCGGCGGTGACGCCGAGACGTTCGAGGGCCTTGCGCACCTGCGCGAGCCGCTCCTCGCGGTGGGCGAGGTACGCCGAGACCGCGTCGGCCGGCCGCGCGAGGGCGGGTCCGTGCCCGGGCAGGACGTGCCGCGCCTGCGTCGACTCCGCGAGCCGACGAAGCCGCACGAGCGAGCCGAGGTAGTCGCCGAGCCGTCCGTCGGGGTGCGCCACCACGGTCGACCCGCGGCCGAGCACGGTGTCGCCGGTCAGCATCGCGCCGTCGGCCGGCAGGTGGAACGACAGCGAGTCGCCGGTGTGTCCGGGGGTGCCGACGACGACGAGCTCGAGGCCGCCGACCGAGAGCACGTCGCCGTCGGCCAGGCCCTCGTCGCCGAGGCGGTGCGCCGGGTCGAGCGCGGCCACCGACGCGTGCAGCCGCTCGGCCAGCGCCCGCGCACCCTCCGAGTGGTCGGGATGCCCGTGCGTCAGCAGGATCCGCGGCACCCGGGCGCCGTCGAGCGCCGCCACGATGGCATCGAGGTGGGCGACGTCGTCGGGCCCCGGGTCCACCACGACGGCCTGGGCCGAGCCCGGCTCGCGGAGCACCCAGGTGTTGGTGCCGTCGAGCGTCATCGGCCCCGGGTTGCCGGCGAGCACGCACACGGCGCGCTCCCCCACGGCTCCCCCGGTCCACGGCCCCCCGTCGCCGAGGGGTACGACGGCCCCGCTCACGACTCCGGTCCTCGCGGCCCCGTGCCGGCACCGTCCGTCTCGCTCGCCGTCGGCTCGCCGCCGAGGCGTAGCACCACGCGCGTGCGGTCGTGGAGCAGGTGCCACGAGACGGAGCCGTCCGGTTCGAGATACGGCGCGGGAAGGATCGGCGCGGCCTCGACCGTCGCCGCAGCCGCGAGGGCCGTCGCCGCATCGGCGTACGACGCGAGCAGCGCGAGGGTCGCTGCGGTCGGCGGCAGCATCGCCATCCGGCCCTCGGCCGACGCCGCGAGGGCGTCGCCCGGACGCCACCACGCCGACCGGTCGGACTCGCCGGCGATGTAGACCGCCTGCTGCCCGGCGGGCTGCGCGGTCATGAAGAAGCGGGTGTCGTAGCGCCGGTCCTCCACCTCGGGGGTGACCCAGTGGGCGAACGGCACGATCGCGGCGTCGTCGACCCGGAGGTCACGTCGTTCGAGGATCGACGCGAAGGTCACCTCGCCGGCGTCGAGCGCGGCCCGCTCCGCCTCCAGGTCGGCGTCGACCTCCGCCGTCGCACCGTCGGAGTCGACCGCGATGAGAACGCCGCACTCCTCGAACGTCTCCCGCGCGGCTGCGACGAGCATCGCCCGCGGGTCGTCGCTGAAGGTCCGCGCTGCGACCACGTCGAGGTCGGCGCGACCCGCGAGCGGGACGTGCGAGTCGGACGGCTCCACGGCGCCGCCGGGGTAGACGTGCATGCCCGCGGCGAACGCCATCGACGTCGTACGCCGCATCAGGAAGACCTCGAGCCCGTCCGGGCCGTCGCGCAGGACGCAGACGGTCGCGGCGTCGCGCGGGACCGGCACGGTCCAGTCGCTCTCGCCGCGCGCCACGGACTCCGCCCGCTCGCGCATCCGCTGCGGCAGGCGGGACGTGTCCATGCCCCCGGTGCTCAGTCGGCGACCTCGACGACGATCTCGACCTCGACCGGGGCGTCGAGCGGGAGAGCGACGACGCCGACCGCCGACCGGGCGTGGATGCCGGCGTCGCCGAAGGCCTTGCCGAGCAGCTCGCTCGCGCCGTTGACGACCTGCGGCTGCCCGGTGAACTCCGGCACGCTCGCGACGAAGCCGACGACCTTGACCACGCGCACGACCTTGTCGAGGTCGCCGATGAGCGCCTTCACGGCCGCGATGGCATTGAGCGCACAGGCCTGCGCGAGCTCCTTGCCCTGCTCCGGCGTCACCGCCCCGCCGACCTTCCCGGTGGCGGGCATCGCGCCGGCGACCATCGGCAGCTGGCCGGAGGTGTAGACGTAGTTGCCCGTACGGACGGCCGGCACGTAGGCGGCCACCGGAGGGACGACCTCGGGGACGGTCAGGCCGAGCTCGGCGAGACGGGACTCCACGGCACTCATCGGGACTGCGGACATCGGATCAGCCCTTCGGTCGTTTGAAGTAGGCCACGAGGCTCTCGGCGTTGGGACCGGGCACCACCTGCACCAGCTCCCAGCCGTCCTGGCCCCACGAGTCCAGGATCTGCTTGGTGGCGTGGACGAGCAGGGGGGCGGTCGCGTACTCCCATTGCTGCATGGTGCGACCCTAGGGCCTCCCGCCACGTACGCTCGACCCCGTGCCCGCGACCGACCCTGACGCCTCAGGAGACCGCTCCACCGACTGGCCGTCGGTCCGGCTCCACGTCGTGTCCGGCAAGGGCGGCACCGGCAAGACCACCGTCGCGGCCGCGCTGGCGCTGGCCCTGGCGACCGACGGCCGCAAGGTGCTCGTCGTCGAGGTGGAGAACCGCCAGGGCCTGGCCCAGATCTTCGACGTGCCCCCGCTGCCCTACGCCGAGCGGCGCGTGGCCGTCGCCCCGGGCGGCGGCGAGGTGTTCGCCCTCGCGATCGACCCCGAGGAAGCGCTCATCGAGTACCTCGAGATGTTCTACAACCTGCGCCGGGCCGGCACGGCGCTGCGCAAGATGGGCGCCATCGACTTCGCGACCACCGTCGCACCCGGGGTGCGTGACGTCCTGCTCACGGGCAAGGCGAAGGAGGCCGTCCGACGCAAGGTCGGCGGGAAGTACGTCTACGACGCCGTCGTCATGGACGCGCCGCCCACCGGCCGCATCGCACGCTTCCTCAACGTCAACACCGAGGTCGCCGGTCTTGCCCGCACCGGGCCGATCCGGTCGCAGGCCGATGCCGTGATGGACGTGATCGCCTCCAGGATCACCGCGGTGCACCTCGTCACCCTGCTCGAGGAGATGCCGGTGCAGGAGACCGCCGACGGAGTGCGTGACCTCGAGGCTGCCGGCCTCCCGGTCGGCGGCATCATCGTCAACCAGGTACGCCGCCCGCTGCTGTCGGCCGGGGCGCAGACGAAGGCCCGCAAGGGCCGGCTCGACCGCTCCGCCATCGAGTCCGACCTCGAGACGGTCGGCGTCGTCACACCGTCCGGTGCCCTCGCCGGCTCGCACGGCATGGTCCTCACCGCCGAGGTCGTCACGGCGCTCGCCGCCGAGGGCGCCGACCACGCGGAGCGCGTCGCCCTCGAGCAGCGCGAGCGCGACAACCTCGAGGGACTGGAGCGGCCGACGTACGAGCTGCCCTACCTGCCCGACGGGGTCGACGTCGGTGCGCTCTACGACATCGCCGAGCAGCTGCGCAGCCAGGGGCTCGCATGACACCGCCCAGCGAGATCGCCCCGCGCAGCCCCAACCTCGACGTCGACGCCCTGCTCGACGACCGCGCGATCAAGGTCATCGTCTGCTGCGGGTCCGGCGGCGTCGGCAAGACCACGACCGCGGCCGCCCTCGGGCTGCGCGCCGCGGACCGGGGCCGCGACGTCGTCGTCCTCACCATCGACCCCGCGCGGCGCCTCGCCCAGTCACTCGGGCTCACCGAGCTCGACAACGACCCCCGGCCCGTCGCGGGCGTCAACGGCACCGGCTCGCTGGCCGCGATGATGCTCGACATGAAGCGGACGTTCGACGAGTTCGTCGAGTCCAACGCCGATCCCGAGCGCGCCGCCGTGATCCTCGAGAACCCGTTCTACCTCTCGCTCTCGAGCTCGTTCTCCGGCACGCAGGAGTACATGGCGATGGAGAAGCTCGGCCAGCTGCGCGCCCGCGCGGAGGCTGAGAAGTCGTGGGACCTCATCGTCGTCGACACGCCGCCGTCACGGTCGGCGCTCGACTTCCTCGACGCTCCACGCCGGCTCGGGTCGTTCCTCGACGGTCGGCTCATCCGCATCCTCGCCGCACCGGCGAGGGCCGGTGGCCGGGCCTACTTCAAGGTGCTGTCGGCCGGGTTCGGGATGTTCACGTCCGTGCTCTCGAAGGTGATCGGCGGCCAGGTGCTCGTCGACGTGCAGACCTTCGTGGCGTCGGTCGACACCCTGTTCGGCGGGTTCCGGCAGCGCGCCGACGACACGTTCGCCATGCTCCAGGCCGACGACACGGCGTTCCTCGTCGTGGCCGCCCCCGAGCGCGACGCGCTGCGCGAGGCGTCGTACTTCGTCGACCGGCTCGAGGCCGACTCCATGCCGCTCGCCGGGCTGGTGCTCAACCGGGTGCAGACCACCGACGTGCCCGACCTCGACGCCGCGACGGCGACCGCCGCCGCCGCCCGGCTCGAGCAGGGCGAGCACTCCTCGGTCACGGCGGCGCTGCTGCGGATCCACGCCGACCGGGTCGCCACACTCGACCGGCAGCGCCGGCTCGCGGAGCGGTTCACGGCGGCGCACCGCGGCGTGCGGGTGGCGTCGGTCCCGGCGCTGGCCGGCGACGTGGTGGACCTCGACGGGCTGCGCACGGTCGGTGCAGCGATGGCCGTCGGCCCCTGACACAGCCGCGCGGACGCGGGTCAGGCGCTGGCGGAGACGACCTGGGTCAGGTCGATGGTGACGTCGTACTCCTCGCGCGCGGTCTCGAGCAGGCGACGCCAGGACGTGACCTGAGGACGGCGACGGAGCAGCGCGCGACGCTCGCGCTCGGTCATGCCGCCCCACACCCCGAACTCGATGTGGTTGTCCAGGGCGTCGGCGAGGCACTCGGTGCGCACCGGGCACGCGAGACAGATCGCCTTGGCCCGGTTCTGGGCGGCACCCTGCACGAAGAGGGCGTCCGGGTCGCTGGAGCGACAAGCCGCCGACGTGGTCCAGTCCGATGTCCAGGTCATCGAGCAGACACCCCCGCAGACAGTGGCTCACCGGAGCAACGAGAGCCGGCAGAGCCCGAAATGTCGGGTTCGTGCCGTCCGCCGGTGCTGGGACCGGGCCGGAGCGACGTTGCTCCGACGTCACTGACGCTACGCAGATCAAGATCGTTCAGGCAGGTCACTAGTGACCATATCTTATGGTCATTTCGTGCCATAGACGTGGGCCTCAACAACCACTTTCCAGGCACGGTGGTCATCGGAGCCGGCGCGACGTCGGCCGGTCGATGTCGTGCGACACGTCACCTCGACTACCCTCGTGGAGCCATGTCCTCCCCGTCGCCGACCCCGTACGCCGTGCCGCGTCGCAGCCCACGCCTGGTGGCCTCCCTCGCGCGCCTCGGCCTCTTCGTGCTCGTGAGCCTCGTCGCCGGGATGCTGGTCGCGGGGGCGGCGCTCCCGTTCGTCGGCGGAGCTGGCGTGGCCGTGCGCACCGGGATCGAGAGCTACGAGTCGCTGCCGTCGCAGCTCACCACCCCGCCGCTGCCGCAGCGCTCGCGCATCCTCGCCTCCGACGGGTCGCTGCTCGCCACGATCTACGAGCAGAACCGCATCGAGGTGCCGCTCTCCGCGGTGGCCCCGGTGATGCGCCAGGCGATCGTGGCGATCGAGGACCGGCGCTTCTACGAGCACAGCGGCGTCGACCCGCGCGGCCTGCTCCGGGCGCTCGTGGGCAACAGCTCGGGCGGTGGCTCGACCCAGGGCGGTTCGACCCTCACCCAGCAGTACGTCAAGAACGTCTTCGTGGAGAGCGCGGCGACGCCGGAGGAGGCGACCGCGGCCCGCGCGCGCAACGTGACGCGCAAGCTCAAGGAGATGCGCTACGCCCTCGCGCTCGAACGCGTGCTCACCAAGGACCAGATCCTCGAGCGCTACCTCAACATCGCCTACTTCGGTGCCGGCGCCTACGGCATCGAGGCAGCCTCGCTCCGCTACTTCTCCGTGCATGCGAGCAAGCTGACGCTGGCGCAGGCCGCCACCCTGGCAGGTGCTGTCCAGCAGCCGGTCGCGTACGACCCGCTGCGCAACCCGAACTCCTCGCAGCGACGCCGGACGCAGGTGCTCAACGCGATGGCCGACGTCGGCGACATCACCCCGGCACTCGCGGACGCGACGGCGAAGATCCCCACCAAGAAGTTCCTCAAGCCGAGCTCGACGCGCAACGGCTGCACGACGTCCTACGCCCCGTTCTTCTGCGACTACGTCTATCGGCAGCTGAGCAGCAACCCGGCGTTCGGGACGACGCCCGCGGCCCGCGACGCCCTGCTCAGGCGCGGCGGGCTCACCATCCGCACCAGCCTGGTCCCCGCGACGCAGAAGGCCGCGCAGGCGGCGGTCGACCAGTACATCCCGCGCAAGGACAAGAGCCGCAAGCTGGCCGCGATCACGATGATCGTGCCGAACAGCGGGCAGATCATCGCCATGGCGCAGAACCGCTCCTGGGGCACGACCGGCAACGGCAACACGACGTACAACTTCAACGTCGGCACGAAGGACGGCGGCAGCATCGGGGCGCAGGCGGGATCGACGTTCAAGGCGTTCACCCTCACCGCGGCGCTGCAGCAGGGCCTGTCGCCGTACGAGTACCTCAAGGCGCCGCAGACCGCGACCTTCAAGGACTTCAAGAACTGCAAGACCGGTGCGCCCTACGCGCCCTACACGGTCAACAACTCGACCGGTGCCGGCACGTTCAACATGCTCTCCGGCACGGCCTACTCCATCAACACCTACTTCATGGCGCTCGAGGAGAAGGCGACCCAGTGCGCGGCTGCCGCGGCGGCGACGGCGCTCGGCGTGACGCGTGGCAACGGCACGCCCGTGCAGTCGAACCCGTCGTTCACGCTCGGCACCGACGAGGTCACGCCGCTCGCGATGTCGTCGGCCTACTCCACCTTCGCGAACCACGGCATCCGCTGCGACCCGGTGTCGATCCTGCAGGTGACCGACCGCGACGGGAAGGGCCTCCCGGTCCCGAAGGCGGCGTGCACCCGCGTCATCGACCGCAAGGTCGCCGACTCGGTCACGAGCATCCTCAGCCAGGTGATCGACGGTCCGCTCCCGGGCCGCACCGGCCAGACGATGTCGCTCGGTCGCGACGCCGCGGGCAAGACCGGCACCATCAACGACTCCGCCGCCGTGTGGTTCGTCGGCTTCACGCCCGACCTCGCCGCCGCGGTCGCGACCTACGACCCGCGCGGGGGTTACGGCCACCCGATGAAGAACATCAGCATCGGCGGCCAGTACTACGCCCAGGTCTTCGGCCGTTCCATCCCCGGCCCGATCTGGCGCACCGCCATGCTCGCTGCGCTCGCGACCACACCGAAGACGCCGTTCGACCTGCAGACCCTCGACGGCCTCGGCACCTACGTCCCGCCGCCGCCCGTGACGGCGACGCCGACGCCGAGCGGGAGCCCCGTGCCGGGCGGTTCGCCGAGCCCGACGCCCACGACCTCGCCGGGCCCCAAGCCGACGACCTCGCCGAGCCCGAAGCCCAGCACGACCTAGCGACCCGGCTGCGCCGTCGGCGCGCTCAGGCGCCGAGGGCCGAACGCACCGCCGCGGCCACCCGGGCGCCGTCGGCGCGCCCCGCGATGCGCGGCGTGAGCACCTTCATGACCTGGCCCATCTGCTTCGGCGACTCGGCACCGGTCTCCGCCACGGCAGCAGCGACGAGCTCGGCGAGCTCCGCGTCGTCGAGCTGGGCGGGCAGGTAGGCCTCGAGCACGACGAGCTCGGCGCGCTCACGCGCGGCGAGCTCGGGTCGGTGCGCGTCGTCGTAGGCCGTCGCCGACTCGCGGCGCTTCTTCGCCTCGCGGCCGAGCACGACCACGACGTCGGCGTCGCTGAGCTCGCGCGCCTCCGTTCCCGACACCGCCTCGTTCTTCACCGCGGTGAGCGCCATCCGCAGGGTCGCGGAGATCACCTCGTCGCGGGCCCGGATGGCGGTGGTCAGGTCGTCGTGCAGGCGGGTCTCGAGGGCGTCCATGCCACGATCCTCCCCCATCCACCAGCCGGGACGCTCCGGCGATGTGCCCGCACACCGCAGGACCGCGGCGTCGACACATCGCTGCGGGTCGGTGACGGGTCGCCCGGCCGCGCCGCCTCATGGGATCGTGGGGGCGTGGCCCGCCTCTCCCGCACCCTCCTGACCGTCGCCGGGCTCGGCGCGGCCGGGCTCGCCTACTCGGTCGCCGAGGCGCACCGCTACACGCTGCGGCGCACCGAGGCGCCGGTGCTGCCCGCGGGACAGCCCACGCTGCGCGTGCTGCACCTGTCCGACCTGCACCTCACCCCGCGGCACACCGGCCGGATGGCGTGGGTGTCGGCCCTCGACGCCCTGGAGCCGGACCTCGTCGTCGTCACCGGCGACTTCCTCGCGCACCAGGAGGCCGTGCCGTCGGTGCTCACGGCGCTCGGCCCGCTGCTCGAGCGACCCGGCCTGTTCGTCCTGGGCAGCAACGACTACTACGCCCCGGTGCCGGTCAGGCCGTGGCTCTACCTGACCGCGCCCTCGAAGGTCCAGGAGCACCGCGCGCTGCTGCCGTGGGGCGACCTGGTGAAGGGCCTGTCCGAGGCGGGCTGGACCGACCTGTCGAACTCCCGCGCCCGCCTCACCGTCGACGGGCGCGAGATCGACGTCCGCGGCGTCGACGACCCGCACATCCATCGCGACCGCTACGCCGACGTCGCCGGTCCGTTCGACTCCGCGGCGGACCTCGCGCTCGGCGTCACGCACGCTCCCTACCGCCGCATCCTCGACGGCATGGTCGGCGACGGCGCCGGCCTCGTGCTCGCCGGCCACACCCACGGCGGCCAGCTCGCCATCCCCGGCTACGGCGCGATCGTCACCAACTGCGACCTGCCCCCCGCCCAGGCCAAGGGCCTCTCCCGGCACGGCCGCCCGTGGGACGGCACGGGCGACCCGGGCCTGGGCGGCGTCGACGGGCGCGGCGCCGTGCTGCACGTCTCCGCCGGTCTCGGCACCTCGCCGTACGCCCCGGTCCGCTTCGCCTGCCCGCCCGAGGCGACCCTGATCACCCTCACCCCGGTCGCCTGACCGGCCAGCAGCACACCTAGCCCGCCGAGTCCTGTCCGCCGACCACGGCGGAGCGTGGCGACCCCGTGGTCGGCGGCACGCGCAACGCCCAGGCGGTCGCCGGCGGGACGAGCAGGCCGGTGACGACGAACACCAGCCCCAGGAGCACCCAACCGGGCCAGCCACCGGTCACGACGAGGGCGACGAGGACGGCGGGCGCGAGCATCGCGCTCAGCGAGAAGCCGGTCGCGTACATCCCCTGGTACTGCCCCTGGGCGTCGTCGGGCGCGAGGCCGAACCCGATCGCCCAGGACCCCGCCGCCTGGAGGAGCTCACCAGCCACCTGCACGAGGGCGCCGAGGACGAGCAACGCGACCGCGAGCCACTCCCCGCCCGTGGCCGACGTGGCGAACACGACGCAGGCCAGCGCGAGCACGAACCCAGCCTGGGTGTTGGCGCGGGCACCCTGGCGCACCGTGCCGATCCCTCGGCTGACCCGCACCTGGAACAGCACGACGGTGACCGTGTTCGCGAGGACGAGGACGCCGACGACCCAGGTGGGCGCCGTGGTGCGCTCGACGATCCAGAGCGGGAGCGCGACGTCCATCAGCCCGTAGTGCAGCGCCATCACGGCGGTGAGCCCGGTGACGACGAGGAACGGTCGGTCGCGCAGGGCGACGAGCCGGGGACCGTCGCCCGTGTGCGGGACCGGCGGCACGTGCGGGAGCGGGCGCGAGAGCAGCGCAGCCAGAAGGAAGGTCAACGCGTCCAGCCCGATCATCGTGCGGTACGCCGCAGGGGTGCCGATCGCCAGCGCGAGGCCGCCCGCCACGCCGCCGAGGCTGACGCCGACGTTGGTGACGGCACGCAGGTAGGCCCGCAGCCGGACCCGGTCCTCGCCGACCGCGACCGCCGCCGTCATCGCGCCCCGCGCCGCGCTCGACGCGCGGTCGATCACCGTCACCACCGTGGCGACCACGAGGAACCCGGTGAACGAGCCGACCACGAGGTAGCCGAGCGACGAGATGCCGAGAGCGGCGGTGAGAGCGAGGTAGACCCCGCGCGGACCGCGGACGTCGGCGACGTGCCCCATCGGGGTGGAGACCGCGAGACCGAGCACCGCGGCAACGGTGAGGCCGAGGCCTACCTGGCCGGCGGACAGGCCGACCACCTGGGTGAAGTAGAGAGCGCCGACGGTGAGGAACATGCCGTTGCCGGTGGTGTTCACCAGCGTCACCAGGGCCATCGTGCGCTGCGGGCCGGGCTCCGGCAGGAGCCCCGCGGGCGACCTCACCCGCGGGTCCGACGGCACCGGGTGGCGGGCATGCCGCCATCCCACCACGCGCCACCGAGCGCCCTCGACCGCGTTTCGGGCCTCCGAGGGACCCGTTTTGGTCGCTGCCGGTGCGCCCCGTAGACTCCATCCGCTCCACCGGGGTGTGGCGCAGCTTGGTAGCGCGCTTCGTTCGGGACGAAGAGGTCGTGGGTTCGAATCCCGCCACCCCGACAAGAACCAGCCGGTGTCTCTGCAGGTCAGAGACACCGGCTGGTGCCGTTGCGGGTCCGGCGGCCGCCCGCGCTACCCGGTCACGACGTGGGTGAGCACGTGGTGGAAGTGGTTGGCAGCGAGACCGTGCGCCGTGACGGTGGTGCTGAGCCAGATGCCGATCGCGTTGTCCCTGATGCGGTTCCCGCGGATGGTCATCTCGACCGTCGGAGCGGAGTAGACGGCGATGGCCGTGGTCGCGAAGTCCGTCGGGCCTGGCGGTCCGTCGAAGCCGTCACCACCGACGTTGTTGGTGCCGAACGTGTTGTCGACCACCTTGTTGCCGTTGACGTCCTCGCCGCCGGGCAGGTGGGCGTGGATGGTGAAACCGGCCATCCCGCTCCCGGAGATGTCGTTGCCACGGACGACGTTGTCGTAGGCACCGGTCCCGGGACCCGAGCCGAAGATCCCCACACCGGCTCCCGAGCCCCCGCCACCGAACTGCGGCGGGGCCTTGTCGGTGCCGTTACGGAGAACCACGTTGTCGGTCACGAGGTTGTCGAACACGCCGCCGACCTCGGGGTGACGACCGGTGACCGCCATCGTGGCGGGGTCGAAGCTCACGGCCCCGGGGTTGTGCGACGGGAGGACGATGCCGCACTCGTGGGTGTTGTCGGCCACGTAGTTGTCGGACACGACGTTGTGCGAGTTGGGACCGTAGTCGTCGGTGAGCAGGATGCCGTCGGCGTTGCCGACGACGCGCGAGTCGGTGATCCGCGAGGTGGTCACCACGTTGAAGTGGATTCCGCCGCCGCAGTCACCGGGGTACTTGCAGCTGCCGTTCTCGGTCCCGTTGAAGCCCTTGTCGTTGTCGATCGCACGGACGTTCTCGACGGCGATGTCGCTCAGCACCGGTGGTCCGGGTGGGAGCATCCCGATGTCCGCGAACGAGTCGATCCCTGCGAGCAGGCCCTCGCCGTTGGCGTTCTCGAGCGTCAGCCGACGTACGGTCACGTGGGACGCGACCACCTGGATCGCGTTCTCCAGCCCGGTGGCGTCGATCGTCGCCTGACGACCGACCAGCGTCAGCGGCTTCGAGATGATGACGTCCTCGGCGTAGGTGCCGGGGCACACCACGACCGTCGACCATGCCGGTGCTGCCGCGACCGCGGCGTTGATCGACGAGAAGGTGGCGGTGTCGCACGACCACCCCGACCCCGACGACGAGCCGGCCGGCGACACGTACAGCGCGTCCCGCCCGTCGTGCCCGTCGTGGGCGGACGCCGGTGTCGCACCGCCGACGACCCACACCGTCGTGGTCACCGCGGCGAGCGACGCGAGCATGATGCGTCTCGGTCCGTTGCCTGTCATGCGTCCTCCTGCTGCTCGGGTTCACCGGGGGCAGAGGCGGACGCGGAGCGTCCGTCGATCAGTGCCGCTGTCGGCGCGATGGCGCCCTACCCCGAGCGAGCCGCCTGGCGCACCCAGCCTTGGGTGGCCTGGATGGGAAGGTAACCCTAACCGAAGCACTCGGCAACGGGGCCAACGACTTTCGAGGTCAAGGTTCTGCCAAGACCGGCGTCGCGCCGACCCTGCCCGCCGCCAGGTCGTGGGGCACTTCCCCGATCCTCGCCTTACGGGACGCGCCGTCGTGTAATGCTGCGCTGCTGGGAGGAAGGGGACCCTATGACGACGGTGTCGGTGCCGGCGCTGCCGCGGCCCAAGGGCCGCATCCCGGATCGGACCGTGCTGCTCGTCGCCTCGTTCGGCGCCTTCCTCGCCTTCCTCGACGCCACCATCGTCAACGTCGCCTTCCCGAGCATCCAGCGGTCCTTCCCGGACTCCTCGATCTCGTCGCTGTCGTGGATCCTCAACGCCTACAGCATCGTGTTCGCCGCCTTCCTGGTCGTCTCCGGCCGCCTGGCCGACCTCCTCGGCCGCCGGTGGGCCTTCACCTCCGGCGTGCTCGTCTTCACCGTCGCCTCGGCGATCTGCGCCGCGGCGGGATCCGTCGGCTTCCTCGTCGTCGCCCGGGTGGTCCAGGCCCTCGGCGCCGCGATCCTCGTGCCCGCGTCCCTCGCGCTGGTCGTCCAGGCGTTCCCGGTCGCCCGCCGGTCCCACGCCGTCGGACTGTGGGGCGCCTCGGCCGCGCTCGCCTCGGGCCTCGGGCCGCCCATCGGCGGAGCGCTCGTCGAGGCCGGCGGCTGGCGCTGGGCCTTCCTCGTGAACATCCCCTTCGGGCTCGCGGCGCTCTGGGCGGGGCGCCACCTGCTGGTCGAGAGCCGCGCACCAGGACGACGGCGTACGCCGGACCTCCGGGGCGCGACGCTGTCGGCGCTCATGCTCGGGCTGCTCACCCTCGGGCTCGTCAAGGGTGCCGACTGGGGCTGGATGAGCCTCGGGGTGATCGGCTGCTTCGCCGGCTCCGCGGTCCTGCTCGTGGCCTTCGTGCTGAGCTCGCGGGCGGCGCGCTCGCCGCTGCTCGATCCCGCACTGCTGCGCATCCGGTCGTTCGTCGTCGGCAACGTCGCGACGATCGTCGCGGGCGCCGGCTTCTACGCCTACCTGCTCTGCAACATCCTGTGGCTGCAGTACGTCTGGGGCTACACGGTCCTCACC
Source organism: Candidatus Nanopelagicales bacterium (assembly GCA_017882705.1). Taxonomy (GTDB): domain Bacteria; phylum Actinomycetota; class Actinomycetes; order S36-B12; family CAIYMF01; genus Longivirga. The sequence continues at coordinate 23,764 of JADGOZ010000150.1, forward strand.
GCCGGTCTCGCCGTCGTGCCGGGCGCGCTCGTCGCGGCCGTGCTCGCGGCGGTGCTCGGCCCGGTCGCGGAGAAGCGCGGCTACCGCCTCGTCATCGTGCCGGGCGCGATCGTCTGGGCACTGGCCTACGTCTGGTACGTCGTCAAGGTGCCGGTCACGCCGGACTTCCTCGGGAGCTGGCTGCCGGGGCAGATCCTCAGCGGCATCGGCGTCGGCATGACCCTGCCGGTGCTGGGGAGCGCGGCGCTCGCCGCCGTGCCGGGTGGCCGGTTCGCGACGGCGTCCGCGGTGAACTCCAGCGCCCGGCAGATCGGCGCCGTGCTCGGCATCGCCGTCCTGGTCATCCTCGTCGGCAACCCGACGTCGGGCTCACCCGCGGCGGTCATCGACGGCCTGCGGCACGGGTGGGTCTTCTCGTCGATCACCTTCGCGATCACCGCGGTCGTCGCGCTCTTCCTCGGCCGCGTCCACGCGGGCACGAAGGGCGAGGACGACGTCGAGGAGAGCGCGCCCGCGGTCGTCGCCCTCCCAGATCGTCGAACCGCGGTCGCGACCGGCGCCGGCGCCCTCGCCGCGGCGCCGTTGCTGTCGCGCCTCCCCGCCGACGCCCGCGCCCGGCTCGAGGCCGGGGCCGAACATGTCGACCTCGCGGCCGGCGAGTTCCTCTTCCGCGAGGGCGACGCGGCCGACGACCTCTACGTCGTCAAGGCCGGTCGGCTCGACGTCCTCGTCGGCGGCACGGTCGTGCGCCAGATGGGCGCGGGTGCCGTGATCGGGGAGCTCGCGCTCCTCACCGGCGGCGCGCGCTCCGCGTCGATCCGGGCCCGCCGCGACAGCAGGCTGCTCCGTGTCTCGCGGGCGGCGTTCGAGTCGTCCGTGGGCCAGGACCCGGTGGCGCTCTCGGCGCTCGCGGGGGTGCTCGCCGAGCAGCTGCAGAGCGGCGGCCCGGCGGCCGCTGCGCAGCCGGCCGACGTGCCGCAGCCCCGCCTCGTCGCCGTCGTCGCGCTCGCACCGGACGCGCCCGCGGCGGAGGTCGCCGACCACCTCGCGGCGCAGCTGAGCCGCTCCCTGCGCGTGGGCACGCCCGGCCATGTCGAGCCCGACGGCCTCGAGCGCGCCGAGCGCGACCACGACCGCGTGCTGCTCGTCGCCGAGGACCCCGACGGCGACCCGGACTGGTGGGCGATGTGCGTGCGCCAGGCCGACCACCTCGTGCTCGTCGGGCGTGCCGACCAACGCGTCCTCGACGCCCCGCCGCTCGGTCGCACCGATGCCGACCTCGTGCTCGTCGGGACGCCTCGCGCGACGACGGAGGCCGTCCGCGCGTGGGAGGCCGCGATCGCGCCGTGGAAGATCACGGTGAGCGACGGCCTCGCGCTGGGGACCGACCTGCGCGCGCTCGGCGCGCGGATCGCCGGGCGGTCCCTCGGTGTGGTGATGGCCGGAGGCGGTGCGCGAGCGTTCGCGCACATCGGCGTGCTGCACGAGCTCACCGAGGCCGGCATCGTCATCGACCGGGTGGCCGGCGCGAGCGTCGGCTCGATCGTCGCTGCGCTCTGGGCGTCGGGCCGAACGCCGCAGGAGGTCGAGGACGCCGTCTACGCCGAGATGGTCCGCGGCCGCCCGTTCAGCGACTACACCCTGCCGATCGCCTCCGTCGCCAAGGGCAGGCGCGTCGAGAGGGCGCTGCGCCGCCACTTCGGTGACCTCACGATCGAGGAGCTGCCGCGCAGGCTCGTCTGCCAGAGCACCGACCTGCAGTCCCGCCAGCCCTTCGCCCTACGTCGGGGTCCTGTCGTCGACGCCGTCCTGGCGTCGGTGGCGCTGCCGGTGCTCTTCCCGCCCCGGCGCTCGGGCCAGCGACTGCTGGCCGACGGCGGCATCCTCGACAACCTCCCGGTCGGTCTGCTCACCGACCGGGACGAGGGACCCGTGCTCGCGGTGAACATCGGGATGGGCGGCAACGGTGCTCCGCGCCCGAGCCAGGGCCCGGGTGCCGCTGCAGCACCGCCGCGACCCGTGCGCATCCCCGCACTCGGCGAGACGCTCATGCGCACGATCTTCATCGGCAGCGGCGGGGCGGTGGAGACCGCACGCGCCGCCGGTGCCGTCGTCGTCACACCCTCGACGATGGGTGTCGGTCTGCTCGAGTTCCACCAGCTCGACCAGATGGTCGAGTCCGGCCGCGCGGCGGCCCGCGCCGTCCTGGACGGGTCCGGCGGCGTATTCCGCTGAGGAGACGCGGACCGACCGGGCTCAGGGCCTGCTGACCTGGATCTCGGTGCCCTGGGTCGCGACGGTGACGAAGTCCGACGGGTACATGCCGGCGATCTCGTCGAGCGCGTCGTCCTTGCGCGCCGGACTGTGGTGGAACAGCACGAGGTGGCGCACGCCGCACTCGCGTGCGAGCCGGACCGCGTCCTCGACGGTGGAGTGGCCGTAGTTGTCGGCTGTCGGGCGCTCGCGGTCGAGGAACTGCGCGTCGTGCAGCAGCACGTCGACGTCGAGGATGAGGTCGCGCACCGCGTCGTCGATGCCGTGCGAGACGACGTGGTCGGGGATGTAGGCGAGCGAGCCGGTCTCGTCGCTGATGCGGTAGCCGAACGTGCGACCGCCCTTGTGCTCGACGTCGGTCGCTCGGATCCGGAAGCGCTCGATCGCGTGGTAGCCCGCGTCGATGGCGTTGAACGTCCACGCCCCCTCGAGGCCCTCGGGCGTGATCGGGAAGTTCGGCGGTGCCATCGCCGCGGCGAGCAGGTCGCGGCCGCTGCGCGCGTTCTGCGCCGGGACGTAGAGGTCGACCTTCGCGTCCGGTCGGTCGCCCGCGGCGAAGAACGGCAGGCCCTGCACGTGGTCCCAGTGCAGGTGGCTCACCAGGATCGAGCCGCGGAACGGCTCGCCCGCGAGGTGCGGCGTGAGCTCGCGCAGCCCGGTTCCCGCGTCGAGCACGAGGCTCGGTGTCATGCCGCCCTCGGGCACCACGCCCACGCAGGACGTGTGGCCGCCGTAGCGGACGAAGTCGGGACCGGGAGCGGGGGTCGAGCCACGGACCCCGAACAGGACGATGCGCACCGGCGCAGCGTAGGTGGGTTCCGCACAGGGCCGGGGGAACTCCACCCGTTCGGGGCTGTCGGATCCCGACACTTCATCGCGTCGTAACGTTGACCCGTGACGACGCTCTGGACCGGACGCTGCGCGAGCCGCGGGCTCGCCCTGCTCGGGATCGGCCTGACCCTCGTGATGGTGGCCATCGGCGTGGGCACGGCGATCGCGCTCCGCGGCTCGGGAGCCCCCACCTGGGTCGGCTGGCTCGTCGCCGGCGTCGGCCTCGTCGTGGGGGCCTTCGGCTACCTGCTGTCCTCGCTCGAGGTGCGCGTCACCGAGGACACGCTGACCGTCGCCTACGGCCCGTTCGGCTGGCCCCGCCGCGTCGTCGACCTCTCCCAGGTCGAGGACGCCAGCGCCGTCATGGTCGAGCCGATGCAGTGGGGCGGCTGGGGCTACCGCTGGAACCCACGTGCGCACGCGACCGCCGCCGTGATCCGCACGGGCCCCGGCATCCAGCTCGACTTCAAGGACGGCCGACGCTTCCTCGTCACCGTCGACGACGCGGTCAACGGCGCGAAGCTCACCAGCGCCGCCCTGATCGGCGCCGGCCGCGTCTGACGATCAGGTGAACTTCAGGTAGACCCACGCGCTGGTCGCTCCGAGCGTCTGCGAGACGCTGTCGTTGGGCACGAAGGCGCGGATGCGCACCGTGACCCCGCGGGGCCGGTTGCTGGACAGCGCGGCGTAGCCGCGCGAGCTCGAGTCGAGGATGCCGCAGGAGAACGCCGGCACCGACCGCCACGCACCACTCGCCGTGAACGTCGTACGCCGGCGCATCGTGTAGCTCACGACGGCGCTGCCGAGCGAGTTCACCCGCACGTGCGCGAGCAGCGTCCCGGGCGCCTTGAGCGACGTACCGAGCGGCCGCGCGTAGATGTAGACGTCGCGTCGGTTGAAGGTCGTGCCGAGGTGCACGGTCACCGTCGCGCGTGCCCGGTAGACGTACGTCGTGGCCGAGGTCCTGATGGTGAGGGCGGTGGCGAGGCGCGCGATCTTTACCTTCCCGGTGGTCGACACCGACGCATAGGTCGCATCACCGGCCCACGACGCCGTCCAGGTGACCGGGCCGCCGATGGTCGGCACGTCGCGATACGCGTAGCCGCCGGACGCCGTGGTCGTCAGGCAATGGTGGGACCCCCTTGCCCCGGCTCCCCTGAGCCGACGCCTTCATCCAACCGCTGGGCCGGCACCGATGCGCGGCGGGCACCACCGATCTGGACCCCCGGTCGGGCCGGTGGTCGGTGCCGTGCTCGGCGTGACCCGGTCCGACGCCGCGGGCACGGAGACGCTGCCCGACGTGACGACGGCGGCGGATGGGTCGTACTCCGTCTCCGACACCGTCGGGTCGACGGACGCGACCTACACCGCGACCTACGCCGGCGACGGGGGCGCTCCGCCGCCGTCGCCGTCGCGAAGGTCCTCGTCGTCAAGCGGACGAGCACGCTCACCCTCATCGCTCCCGCCACAGGGACGCGCGGGACTGCCTACACCGTGTCCGGCGTGCTCGCGACCGGCACACCTCGGGCCGGGGCCGTCGTAGCACTGCGTCGCACCGACCAGGTCGGAACGAGGACGGTGAGTGGACAACGTGCCCGTCAGGCTCAGGGCGGTGCCGATCGTCACGCTGCTGGGGCCGGCGAGAGTGAGCGTCGAGACGGACGTGGCCGGTGCGTCGATGACGAGCAGGGCCGCAGCTCGGGCTCTCCGTACTCGCGAGCCACGTCGGCACGGTCGTGCCGCGAGGCCGTCACAGCGAGGCGGCGACGAGCTCCGCGATCTGCACGGCGTTGAGGGCCGCGCCCTTGCGCAGGTTGTCGTTGCTCACGAACAGCACGAGGCCCTTGCCGTCGGCGACGCTCGAGTCCTGCCGGACACGACCGACGTACGACGGGTCCTGGCCCGCAGCCTGCAGCGGGGTCGGGACGTCGGTGACCTCGACTCCCGGTGCCGCGGCGAGCAGCTCGAGCGCCCGCTCCACCGAGAGCGCGGAGTCGAACTCGGCGTTGATCGACAGCGAGTGGCCGGTGAAGACCGGCACGCGTACGCACGTGCCGCTCACGAGCAGGTCGGGGATGCCGAGGATCTTGCGGCTCTCGTTGCGGAGCTTCTGCTCCTCGTCGGTCTCGAACGATCCGTCGTCGACGATCGAACCGGCCAGCGGCACGACGTCGAAGGCGATCGGACGGACGTACTTCTTCGGCTCGGGGAGGATCACCGCGGCCCCGTCGTGGACGAGGGCGGTGGTGTCCTGCTCGACAGCGGCGCGGACCTGGGTGTCGAGCTCCTCGACACCGGCGAGGCCGCTGCCCGACACGGCCTGGTAGGTGCTCACGACGAGGCGGCGCAGACCGGCCTCGCCGTGCAGGGGACGCAGCACCGGCATGGCGGCCATGGTCGTGCAGTTCGGGTTGGCGATGATGCCCTTGCGGACCTCGGCGATCGCCTCGGGGTTGACCTCGCTCACGACGAGCGGGACGTCGGGGTCCATCCGCCAGGCCGAGGAGTTGTCGATGACGACGGCACCGGCCGCGGCGTACTTCGGCGCCAGCGCCTTCGAGGTCGCGCCACCCGCGGAGAACAGCGCGATGTCGATGCCGGTGGGATCGGCCGTGGCGGCGTCCTCGACCACGATCTCGGTCCCGCGCCAGGGCAGCGTCGTACCCGCGGAGCGGGCGGAGGCGAAGAACCGCACGCTCTCGAGCGGGAAGTCGCGCTCGTCGAGCAGGCGGCGCATGACCGCACCGACCTGACCGGTGGCGCCGACGACGGCGACGACGGGCTTGCGACTCATGTCCTCACTCCTCTGAGCTCAGGCTAGTTCCTCGTGTAACAGCCGCATGTGCCGGTTTTCGTCCCCAGAACTGAGCACTTCCTGCTGTTACACGCAGAACGGGGTACGGCGGTCAGCGGCCGGTGCCGCCGTAGACGACTGCCTCGCCGTCGGCGTCGAGGCCGAAGGCGGTGTGCACGGCCTGCACGGCGGTGGCCGCGCTCTCCGTGCGGGTGACGACAGAGATGCGGATCTCCGAGGTCGAGATCATCTCGACGTTGACGCCGGCGTCGGACAGGGCGGCGAAGAACGTCGCCGAGACGCCGGGGTGCGAGCGCATGCCGGCACCGACGAGCGAGATCTTCGCGATGCCGTCGTCGTAGCGCAGGTCCTCGAACTCGATCTCGTGCTTGACCTTCTCGAGCGCGGCGAGGGCCGTCTGGCCGTCGGCCTGCGGGCAGGTGAAGGTGACGTCGGTGCGTCCGGTGGCCGCGGCCGAGACGTTCTGCACGATCATGTCGAGGTTGATCTCGGCGTCGGCGAGGGCGCGGAAGATCCGCGCCGCCATGCCCGGCTTGTCGGGGACGCCGACCACGGTGATCTTGGCGTCGCCCATGTCGTGCGCCACTCCGGCGATGATCGGCTGCTCCACGTCGTCCCCTTCGGGTGCTGATGAGTCGCTGACCACGAGCGTGCCGGTCTTGTCGGAGAACGACGAGCGCACGTGGATCGGGAGGTCGAAGCG
>JADGOZ010000019.1 GCA_017882705.1 Candidatus Nanopelagicales bacterium
GCGAAGAAGGCCCCTGCCGCCAAGGCGACGAAGACCGCCAAGACGACGAAGTCGGCCAAGACCACCAAGTCCGCGCCGGCCGCCGAGACCGCGGAGGCGCCCGCCGTCGAGACCGCCGTCGAGCGTCAGGTGTCCGACCACGGCACGGACGCGCTGTCGGTCGCCGCGCCGCCGGCCCGCCGCTCGCGCAGCCGTGCCGCCACCGGTGTACCGGCGTTCTGCGCCCCCGCCGCCACCGTGCCCGCGGAGGCGGCCGCCGCCCCGGCGGCCGGCCTCCTGCTCTTCCAGGCCCCGAGCGCCCCGAGCGCCGAGGCCGCACCCGCCCGCACCCGCAAGGCGGCCGGCTCGCGCACCCGGAAGGCCGCAGCGCCGGTCGAGCCGGTCGAGCTGCCTGCGGAGGAGCTCGACGAGCTCGAGGCGGAGATCGAGACCGAGCTCGAGGCGCTCGTCGACTCCGAGCCGGAGACCGAGCCCGACGCCGACGCCGAGACCGACTCCGACGGCGACGAGGGCGGCAGCAGCCGCCGTCGACGTCGCCGCGGCGGTCGCGGGCGTCGTCGGCGCAGCGGCTCCGACGCCGAGGGCGACGACGGCGACGACGCTCCCGCGGAGGAGTCGTCGGAGTCCGACGCCGACGCCGAGCCCGAGGGCGACGACGACGCCGGCACGTCCGGCTCGAGCCGTCGGCGCCGCCGTCGGCGTCGCGGTGGCGAGGGCGAAGGTGGCGACACCGACGAGCCGCGCACCACCACGCGGGTCCGTGAGCCGCGGGTCCGTTCCGCCTCGTCCGAGGTCACCTCGGTCAAGGGCTCGACGCGCCTCGAGGCCAAGAAGCAGCGCCGCCGCGAGGGCCGCGAGGCCGGTCGTCGCCGTCCGTCGATCCTCACCGAGGCCGAGTTCCTCGCCCGTCGCGAGGCCGTCGACCGCGTGATGATCGTGCGCCAGCGCGAGGACCGCACCCAGATCGCCGTGCTCGAGGACGGCGTGCTCGTGGAGCACTACGTCAACCGCAGCACCGGCGGCTCGATGATCGGCAACGTCTACCTCGGCAAGGTCCAGAACGTGCTCCCGAGCATGGAGGCCGCGTTCGTCGACGTCGGCCGCGGCCGCAACGCCGTGCTCTACGCCGGCGAGGTCAACTGGGACGCCGCCGGGATGGAGGGCCAGCAGAAGCGGATCGAGACCGCCCTCAAGTCCGGCGACACGATCCTGGTCCAGGTCAGCAAGGACCCGCTCGGCCACAAGGGCGCCCGCCTCACCGGCCAGATCTCGCTGCCCGGCCGCTTCCTGGTCTACGTTCCCGAGGGCTCGATGACCGGGATCAGCCGCAAGCTCCCGGACACCGAGCGTGCGCGCCTCAAGTCGATCCTGCGCCAGGTCGTGCCCGAGGGCGCGGGCGTCATCGTCCGCACGGCGGCCGAGGGCGCGAGCGAGGAGGAGCTGCGCCGCGACGTCGAGCGCCTCGCGATGCAGTGGGCCGACATCCAGAGCAAGGCCGCGGCCGCCGGCGTCAACGGCGGACCGGCGCTGCTCCACGGCGAGCCCGACCTCGCGATCAAGGTCGTACGCGACATCTTCAACGAGGACTTCGGCACGCTCGTCGTCGAGGGCGACGCCGCCTGGCACGACATCGAGAGCTACGTCACCGGCGTCGCGCCCGACCTTGCCGACCGCCTGCAGAAGTGGGTCGGCCCCGGCGACCTGTTCAGCGAGTACCGCGTCGACGAGCAGCTCGCGAAGGCGCTCGACCGCAAGGTGTGGCTGCCGTCGGGCGGCTCGCTCGTGATCGACCGCACCGAGGCCATGACGGTCGTCGACGTCAACACCGGCAAGTTCACCGGCCAGGGCGGCAACCTCGAGGAGACCGTCACCAAGAACAACCTCGAGGCCGCCGAGGAGATCGTGCGCCAGCTCCGGCTGCGCGACATCGGCGGGATCATCGTCGTCGACTTCATCGACATGGTGCTCGAGAACAACCGCGACCTCGTGCTGCGGAGGCTCATCGAGTGCCTCGGCCGGGACCGCACGAAGCACCAGGTGGCCGAGGTCACCTCCCTCGGGCTCGTGCAGATGACGCGCAAGCGCATCGGCCAGGGCCTGCTCGAGGTCTTCAGCGAGCCCTGCGAGGCCTGCCAGGGCCGTGGCTACCACGTCCACTCCGAGCCGGTCGTGGCCAAGGCGGCGGCGCCCGACACCGAGGGGCCGGCCGCTCGCAGCGGCCGCCGTCGCAAGGGCTCCGACGGCGACGGCGACAGCGCTGCCGATGCCGCGGCGGTCGAGGGCAAGCCCAAGGCGCGCAAGCGCGGCAGCAAGGCGGCGGGCTCGTCGGCCACCCCGGAGGTCGCGGTCAAGGCCGTGGACCCGGCGGTCTCGGCGGCGATGGAGAAGGTCCACGCCGCCGCCGCCAAGCGTGCCGCCGACGCCGCCGCAGCGGCAGCGGCGGGGGAGAGCGCTCCCGAGCCGGAGCACGAGACCGGAGCCGACCAGGCGCCCGAGGCCCACGTCGAGGCCGTGGAGGCCCCTGCGGCCCCCGCGCGCCGCGCCCGCGGGTCGCGCAAGGCCGGACGCCCGGCAGGCCCGGCAGCAGCCTCTGCGGCCGCAGCCACGGACCCGGGTCCCGACGGGGGCAGCCCCGACGTGACCGGCGCCACGACCGAGTAAGGGCCGGGCGGGCGCCCGCGGTTTGACCCGCACGGTGCCCGCTTCGTACCCTTGACCCTCGGTGCCCACGCACCATGACGCATCCACGTGCCGGTGCCCCCTCGCGGGGCTGCCGCCGTGCGCGTCCCCGAGAACGTCCGTAGAAGGAGCACCGCGGTGTACGCCATCGTCAAGGCCGGCGGCCGGCAGGAGAAGGTCGCAGTCGGCGACGTGTTCGAGCTCGACCGGGTGAGCACCGAGGCCGGCGCCACGCTGACCCTCCCGGCGCTGCTTCTCGTCGACGGCGACGCGGTCACCAGCGACGCCAAGACCCTCGCGGGCGTGACCGTGACCGCCGAGGTCGTCGAGCACACCAAGGGCCCGAAGATCCGGATCATGCACTACAAGAACAAGACCGGTTACCGTCGTCGCCAGGGTCACCGCGCGCAGCTCACGCGCGTGAAGATCACCGGCATCGAGACGGCCTGACGGCGCAGGGGACTGACTCATGGCTCACAAGAAGGGTGCTTCCAGCACCAGGAACGGTCGCGACTCCAACGCCCAGCGCCTCGGCGTCAAGCGCTTCGGTGGTCAGGTCGTGAAGGCCGGCGAGATCATCGTCCGCCAGCGCGGCACCCACTTCCACCCCGGTGACAACGTCGGCCGCGGCAAGGACGACACCCTGTTCGCGCTCGCCGCGGGCAGCGTCGAGTTCGGCACCGCGCGCGGTCGCCGAGTCGTCAACGTCGTCGGCGAGTAGTCACCGACACCACGCATGACCCCGTGAGGGGGCGAGCCGGTCGGCTCGCCCCCTCACGCATGTCCGGCACCTGATCGACCCGCGAGCACGCCGTACGGAAGGGAACGAGCGCGATGACCACGTTCGTCGATCGCGTCGTCCTGCACGTCTCCGCCGGTAACGGCGGCCACGGCTGCGTGTCCGTCATGCGCGAGAAGTTCAAGCCGCTCGGCGGCCCCGACGGCGGCAACGGCGGTCATGGCGGCGACGTCCGTCTCGTCGTCGACACCAACGTCACCTCGCTGCTGGAGTTCCACCACGGCCCGCACCGCAGCGCCGGCAACGGCAAGCCGGGCGAGGGTGGCAACCGCACCGGCGCCACCGGCGAGTCGGTCACCCTCCGCGTCCCGCCGGGCACGAGCGTCCAGGACAAGCGCGGCACCGTCCTCGCGGACCTCGTCGCGGCCGGCATGGAGTACGTCGTCGCCCGGGGCGGTCACGGCGGGCTGGGCAACGCCGCGTTGGCCAGCACCCGTCGCAAGGCACCGGGCTTCGCGCTGCTCGGCGAGCCGGGGGAGTCGCTCGACGTCGTCCTCGAGCTCAAGAGCGTCGCCGACGTCGCGCTCGTCGGCTTCCCGAGCGCCGGCAAGTCCTCGCTCATCGCGGCGATGTCGGCCGCGCGCCCCAAGATCGCCGACTACCCCTTCACGACCCTCGTCCCCAACCTCGGCGTGGTCACCGCGGGCGACACGGTCTTCACCGTGGCCGACGTACCCGGGCTCATCCCCGGGGCGAGCCAGGGCAAGGGCCTCGGCCTGGAGTTCCTGCGCCACGTCGAGCGCTGCCACGTCCTCGTCCACGTGCTCGACTGCGCCACGCTCGACCCGGGCCGCGACCCGGTCTCCGACCTCGAGGCCATCGAGCACGAGCTCGAGCAGTACGGCGGCACCGAGGGCGACCTCGCCGACCGGCCGCGGCTCGTCGCGCTCAACAAGATCGACGTCCCCGAGGCACGTGAGCTCGCCGACCTCGTGACGCCCGACCTCGAGGCGCGCGGCTACACCGTCGTCGAGATCTCCGCCGTCGCCCACGAGGGCCTCAAGGTGCTCGGCTACGCCATGGCCGAGCTCGTGCGCGAGTCCCGCGCCGCGAACCCCGTCGAGTCGGCGCCGCGCGTGGTCATCACACCGCGCGCCGTCGACGAGACCGGCTTCACCGTCGAGCGCGAGGAGGACGAGGAGGGCGTGCGCTTCCGCGTCCGCGGCGAGCGCCCGCAGCGCTGGGTGCGCCAGACCGACTTCAGCAACGACGAGGCCGTCGGCTACCTCGCCGACCGCCTCGCCCGCCTCGGCGTCGAGGACCGGCTCCTCAAGCTCGGCGCCAAGGCCGGCGCGGAGGTCCTCATCGGTCCCGAGGACAACGCGGTCGTCTTCGACTGGGAGCCGACGGTCACGAGCGGCACCCCGCTGACCGGCCCGAGAGGCAGCGACGACCGCCTCTACTCCTAGCGGCTCCAAGCAGCTGTCTCCGGCAGCTGCGTCGCCGCACCCCTCCGCGTCGCGACAAGCCTGCGCCCCGCGGGCTCCGGCAGGGCGTGCGTGCGCCCCGCCTTTCCGGGACGCTTCGCCCGCCCGCCGCTCCGTGCTTCGGGGTACTGCCCTCGCTGAGGGCTCACCGCTGACGCCGCACCCCTTCGCCTCCGGCGCAACTCGTGCTGAGAGACTCTCCGCCGTGGGAAACCGGGCGGTCGTGACGCGGGCGGCGCGTGTCGTCGTGAAGGTCGGGTCGTCGTCGCTCACCACCAAGGGCGGGCTCGACGCGGCGCGCATCGACACACTCGTCGACGCGCTCGGTGCACGCCTCGGCGCCGGCGTCGAGATCGTGCTCGTCTCCTCCGGCGCGATCGCCACCGGCATCGGGCCGCTGGGCCTCAAGCGCCGGCCCCGCGACCTGGCCACGCAGCAGGCCGCCGCGAGCGTCGGGCAGGGCCTGCTCCTCGCGCACTACACCGGTGCCTTCGCCCGTCACGGCCGCACGGTGGGGCAGGTCCTCCTCACAGCCGAGGACGTCACACGCCGGGTGCACTACCGCAACGCGCAGCGCACGCTCTACCGCCTGCTCGAGCTCGGGGTCGTCCCGATCGTCAACGAGAACGACACGGTCGCCACCGACGAGATCCGCTTCGGCGACAACGACCGGCTCGCCGCGCTCGTGGCGCACCTCGTCGACGCCGACCTGCTGGTGCTGCTCTCCGACGTGGACGGGCTCTACGACGGCCCACCCGCGCGCGAGGGCTCGAGGCTCATCGCCGAGGTGCGCGGCGCCGACGACCTCGAGGGCGTCGTGGTCAAGGGCACCGGCTCGGGCGTGGGTCTCGGCGGCATGGTCACGAAGGTCGACGCGGCGAGGATCGCGACGTCGGCGGGCGTGCCCGTCGTCCTCACCTCCGCGGCGAACGCGGCCGCGGCCCTCGCGGGAGACTCGGTCGGCACGCTCTTCCACCCGACGGGCGAGCGCACCGGGACGCGGCTGCTCTGGCTCGCGCACGCCACCGACGCCCGCGGCCGTCTGCTGCTCGACGCGGGAGCCGTCGAGGCCGTCGTACGCCGCCGGCTGTCCCTCCTCCCCGCGGGCATCACCGGCGTCGAGGGCGCGTTCGTGGCCGGCGATCCGGTGGACCTAGTCGACGAAAACGGCAACGCCGTGGCCCGTGGGCTGGTCAACTTTGACGCGACAGAGCTCCCCGGGCTCCTCGGCCGTTCCACACGAGACCTGGCACGGGAGCTGGGGCCCGCGTACGAGAGGGAGGTCGTCCACCGCGACGACCTCGTGATCCTGCGTCACTAGCGTCCGCAGCGGAGGTGCCCATGCCAGGCAGGCCGTTCTGGCACGTCACGCTCACCGTCGCCGGCGCCGGCGTGTCCGAGCCCGACATCCGGGTCGGGCTGGAGCGCCTCAGCCACGAGCACCCCTTCCTGCTGTCCGGCCGCTACGGCGTCGACCGGGCGGAGGTGCGCTACTGGGAGGAGGCTCACGACGCCGGGACCGTCACCGCCCTCGCGCTCCGCCTCTGGGACGACCACCGCGACAGCTCCGGGCTGCCGGACTGGAGAGTCGTCGGCGTCGAGGTCGTCGACCGCGAGACCTTCCACAGCCGCGGCCGCGTCCCGCTCACCCCGGTGTCCCTCCTCGGCGTGGTGCCCTTCTGACATGGCGGCGCAGCGGATCGGACAGCCGGTCGGGTCGGCCGCCCCGGTGGGACGAACGGCGCCGCAGGACCACCCGTGGCGCGTCGTGCTCCTCGTGCTGGTGGGCCTCGTCGCGGTGCTCGGCGTCGTGGCGATCGTCGTCGTGGCGGCGAGCTCCGGGACGGTCGGCGACATCTGGGACGCGATGACGTCCGTCTTCCGCCAGCCCTGACGCGCCGTCCACGAGCCGGACCGTCATGTCCGTGCGCGGCCGCATCTCCTACCCTCGTCCCCATGAGCCAGCTCATCTCCGATGACCGCACCGCCGTCCTCGACGTCGCACGACGCGGCCGCGAGGCGGCCGTGGCGCTGCGCGCGCTGCCGCGCTCGACCAAGGACGCGGCCCTCCTGGCGATCGCCGACGCGCTCGACTCCGCGACCGACCGCATCGTCGCGGCGAACGCGGGCGACGTCGCCCGGGCGGTGGCCGGCGGCACGGACCCGGCGATCGTCGACCGCCTCACCCTCACTCCCGACCGCCTGCGCGCGATCGCGGACGCCGTCCGCGACGTCGCCGCGCTGCCCGACCCGGTCGGCGAGGTCGTCCGCGGCTACACGCTGCCCAACGGCCTCACGGTGCGGCAGCTCCGCGTCCCGCTCGGCGTCGTCGGCATGGTCTACGAGGCGCGACCCAACGTCACGGTCGACGCAGCCGTCCTCTGCCTCAAGAGCGCCAACGTCGCGCTGCTGCGCGGCAGCTCCTCGGCGTACGACTCCAACGTCGTGCTCGTCGACGTGATGCGCGAAGCGCTGGCGGCGCAAGGCCTTCCGGTCGACGCGATCGCGCTCGTGCCCGGCACGAGCCACGAGTCCGTGAAGCACCTCATGACCGCGCGCGGTCTCGTCGACGTCCTCATCCCGCGCGGCGGGGCGGCGCTGATCCGCTCGGTCGTCGAGGGCTCCACGGTGCCCGTGATCGAGACCGGAGTAGGCAACTGCCACGTCTACGTCGACCAGCACGCCGACCTCGACAAGGCTGTGGCCATCCTCGTCAACGCCAAGACCCAGCGCGTCAGCGTGTGCAACACCGCGGAGACGTTCCTCGTGCACCGCGCCATCGCCGACGAGTTCCTCCCACGAGCCCTCGCCGCTCTGGGCGAGAAGGGCGTCACCGTGCACGGCGACGACGCCATCGAGCCCTACGCCGCGTCCTCGGGCACCTCGTTCGCACCCGTCACCGACGAGGACTGGGCGGCGGAGTACTACTCCCTCGACATCGCCGCGGGCGTCGTCGACGACCTGGACGAGGCGCTCACCCACATCCGGCGCTGGTCGACCGGGCACACCGAGGCCATCGTGTCCGACTCCGCGAGCGCGATCGCCGCGTTCACCGCGGGGGTCGACTCCGCGGTCGTCATGGTCAACGCCTCGACCCGCTTCACCGACGGCGGTGAGTTCGGCTTCGGGGCCGAGATCGGCATCTCCACCCAGAAGCTGCACGCCCGGGGCCCGCTCGGCCTCGCCGAGCTCACGAGCACGACCTACGTCGTCACCGGGGACGGACACGTCCGAGGCTGAGGCGGAACGCCGCCGCGGGTCGGCACGTTGGTATCCTCGGCGAGGCCGTGACCGCGGCCGAGGAACCGACAGGCGAGGGGACGGGCGATGAGCGCCGTAGCACGACTGGCCGAGAGCATCTCCGCCCCGACAGTGATCACCTTCGACCCGTCCAAGTACTTCTTCGGGGGCGTCACCCTCCTCGTCCTGCTGGCCCTGGTGATCGTCGTCAGCCGTTTCAACCTCGACCGCTGATCCGGCTCCGGGGGAGGCCGCCAGGATGCGTCGAGTAGGGGTGATGGGGGGCACGTTCGACCCCGTGCACCACGGCCACCTCGTGGCCGCGTCCGAGGTGGCCCACCGGTTCGAGCTCGACGAGGTCGTCTTCGTGCCCACCGGCCGGCCGTGGCAGAAGGACGACCGTGACGTCACCTCGGCGGAGGACCGCTACCTCATGACCGTGATCGCCACCGCGTCCGACCCGCGGTTCCGTGTCAGTCGCGTCGACATCGACCGCGACGGTCCGACCTACACCGTCGACACCCTGCGCGACCTCCGCGCGGCCTACGCCGCAGCCGCGGTCGAGGCCGAGCTGTTCTTCATCACCGGCGCGGACGCCCTCGCCTCCATCGCCTCGTGGCGCGACTCCGCCGAGGTCCTCGGCCTCGCGCACTTCGTGGGCGTCACGCGCCCGGGCCACGTGCTCACCGCCCACGGGCTGCCCGCGGGTGCCGTGACGCTCGTCGAGATCCCGGCGTTGGCGATCTCCTCGACCGACTGCCGCGACCGGGTCTCCGCCGGCGCCCCGATCCGCTACCTCGTCCCCGACGGCGTGCACGAGTACGTCGCCAAGCGCGGGCTCTACCGGGAGGCCGTCGCATGAGCGACACCGACCTCCCGGGCGGTGACGTGCCCGGGCCGGACCTCCCGCCGCCCACCACGCCCCCCGTCGACATCCCGCCGCCCACGACGCCGCCGGTCGACCTGCCGCCGCCGACCGCGGAGACCCTTCCGCCCCGTCCGTCGAGCGCACCCGACGGTGGGCGCGCCGCCCGTCGGCACGCCGCCGAGGTGGCAGCGCAGGAGGAGGCCGCGACCTCACAGCACCGGCTGCTGATCGTGAGCGGCGTCGTCGCCGGGCTCGTGGCGGCCGTGTTCCTCGTGTGGGCCGTCTTCGGCAAGCCGCATGACAACTACGACTCGTCGCCCACGCCGTCGGCGTCGGCCACCGGGCCGGTTCAGCCGACCCTGCTCTGGCTCGTCCAGGACAAGGAGGGCATCGCGGTCAACGACGCGCTGCTGTCCGTCGGCGGGAGCGTGAAGCGCGCCAACGTCATCACCATCCCCTCCAACGTCGTCGTGGACGTCGCCACGGGCGGCACGCTGCCGTTCGGCCAGATCGCACGGCTGCCCGACCCCAACGGTCCGGCGAGCGCGCTCAGCGACGCGATCGGCGTCAACGTCGACGGCACGTTCGCGATGAACGCCCTCGCGTTCTCCGGGCTCGTCGACGCCGTGGGCGGCATCACGGCGGACGTCGACGTCGACGTCCTCGCCGTCGCGGCCGACGGGACGCAGACGGTGGTCGTGTCCGCGGGGCGGGCCGTCGTGCTGCAGGGTCCGCAGGCGGCCGCCTACGCCACCTACCTCGCGCCGGGCGAGCCCGAGGAGGCGCGGATGGCGCGCTTCACCCAGGTGCTCCGGCTCACCGTCGCGAAGCTGCCGTCCGACGTCACGAAGGTGGGGTCGATCATCTCCGGCCTCGGCGCCTCGGCCCGCTCGACCGTGCCGACGTCGGTGCTGGCCGCGTTCCTCGTCAAGCTCCAGTCGGACGTCCTCGTCGACAACGCCGCCTACAAGAACCTCCCGGTGAAGCCGATCGACTCCGGCGGCACCGTCACGGCATACGGCGTCGACCAGGCGGCGGCCGCAGTCATGGTCCAGGAGCTGCTCCCCGACGCCGCCCGCAAGCCGGGGCCCAACACCAAGGTGCGCGTGCTCGTGCAGAACGGGGTCGGCACCCCGGGGCTCAACGCTGCCGCCCGCCAGCTGATCGTCGACGCCGGCTTCACCTTCGTCAACGGCGCCAACGCGCCCACACTGGGGCACGAGACGACCCAGATCGTGGTCCCGGACGCGACCGACCAGTCACGCACGTGGGGCAACGACATCGCGATCGCGCTGGGGGTCTCTCCGTCGGACGTCGTGGTCGACGCCTCCGGCCAGAGCGTGGCCGACGTCATCGTCGTCCTCGGGGCCGACTTCAAGCCCGTCGCGCCCTGACGGTCGGGCGCACCTCCGCGCCCGTGAGATCATGGGTGTGCACCGTCTGACCAGGGTCCTGACCGCCCGGGCCCCAGCGACGCCCCCGCGTCGCCCCACGAACCGGAGAACCTCGTGACCGCATCCCCCCGCGCGCTCGAGCTGGCGATCGCCGCTGCCGAGGCCGCGTCGGACAAGCTGGCCGAGGACATCGTCGCCCTCGACGTCTCCGAGACCCTCGTCATCACCGACGTCTTCCTGCTCTGCTCGGCGTCCAACGACCGCCAGGTCAAGGCCATCGTCGACGGCATCGAGGCCCGGCTCGACGAGATGGACATCGACCCGGTGCGCCGCGAGGGCGAGCGCGAGGGCCGGTGGGTCCTGCTCGACTACATCGACCTCGTCGTCCACGTGCAGCACTCCGAGGAACGGTCCTACTACGGCCTCGAGCGGCTCTGGAAGGACGGCGCCCGGATCGAGCTGCCCGCGCACGTGCACGCGGCCCACGGCTCGCGCGACGCCTGATGGTGTCGCGGCGGGTGGTGCTCTGGCGCCACGGTCGGACCGCGTGGAACGCCGAGACCCGCTTCCAGGGCTCCACGGACGTCGCGCTCGACGAGGTCGGGGTGGCGCAGGCCGAGCGCGCCGCACGTGACCTCGCGACGCTCGCACCGCACCGCATCGTCTCCAGCGACCTCCAGCGCGCCCGCGTGACCGCGGAGACCCTCGCTGGGATGGTCGGCCTGAGCGTCGAGACCGACCCGGCCCTGCGGGAGACCTACGCCGGCTCCTGGCAGGGCCTCACGCGCGACGAGATCGTCGCCGCGGACCCCGAGGGCTGGGCGCACTGGATCGCCGGCGACGACGTGCGGCCCGGTGGCGGCGAGACCCGCACGGAGGTCGCCGCACGCGTGAGCACCGCGGTGCTGCGCCACGCCGAGGTCCTCCCCACGGGCGGCACCCTGGTCGTGGCGTCGCACGGTGGTGCCGTCCGGGCCTGCCTCGGCACGATGCTGGGCCTCCCGGTCGACCACTGGACCGTCCTGGGCGGCCTGGTGAACTGCGCCTGGTCGGTCCTCGAGGAGCAGCCGGACGGCCGCTGGCGACTCGTGGAGCACAACGCCCGCTCGCTGCCCGAAGAGGTCGTCGGCGACGAGGCGTAGGCCCGGGCCGCTCGCCCCGGCGTCGATTTCCACTCGGCGCGCGGTGCCCGTTATGCTTCTCCGGCACGACTGAACGGGGCTGTGGCGCAGCTGGTAGCGCACCTGCATGGCATGCAGGGGGTCAGGGGTTCGAGTCCCCTCAGCTCCACAACGATGAAGGGCCAGGGGCTGATCCCCCTGGCCCTTCATCGTTTCCCGGTCGCGCCGCGTGTCTCCGCGTCCCTAGCCTGGAGGCTCGGCGAGGTTCGGGGGAGCGATGGCGCAGCGGGTGCGGTACGCCGCGACGGCGGTCCGACCGTCGTGGCTGGACCTGCCCGAGCACGTGCGCGACGTCGTCACCGGCTGGATCGGGGCGCCCGTGGCGTGGCACAGCGCGGGCGGGGGCTTCACCCGCGGCTTCGCCTCGACGCTCATGGACGCGGACGGCGTCTGCACCTTCGTGAAGGCGGTGCCGTTCACGAACGTGCACATCACCGCGTCCTACCGCCGGGAGATCGCGGTCCACGCCGTGCTGCCCGCCGACGTGCCCGCGCCGCGGCTGCTGCACTCGGCCGAGGTGGGCTCGGGCGACGACGGCTGGGTGGTGCTCGCGTTCGAGCACGTCGCGGGCCGGATGCCCGGCGAGCCCTGGACGGCGGTCGACCTCGACGTCGCGGTCGCCACGCTCGAGCGGATGGCCGAGGCGCTGAGCGCCGTGGAGTGGGACGACCCGACGACCCTGCTCGAGATGGTGCTCGAGGACCCCGAGGTCATGACGCTCTGGGAGTCCTACGACGCCGCCCGGCTCACGGACGGCCTCGGGGAGTGGGTCGACACGCACCGCGAGCGGCTCACGGCGGCCACGCTGCGCTCCCTGGAGGCCTTCCGCGGCGAGGGTTGGGCGCACTGCGACGTCCGCGCCGACAACATGGTGCTCGACGGGAGGACCCTCTGGCTCGTCGACTGGAACTGGCTCTGCCACGCGCCCGCCTGGGTCGACCTGGCTCTGCTGCTGCCGCAGGTGCACGCCGACGGTGTCGACCTCGCCCGGGCCGGATCCTCGTGGCTGCTCGCCGACGTCGACCCCGCGGTCGTCGACGCCGCGATCGCGTGGCTGGGCGCGCTCATGCTGTTCTGCGCCGACCAGCCGGTCTTCGAGGGCGGGTCGCCGTGGATCCGTCCGCACCAGCTCTGGACCGGCGAGGCGTGCCTCCGGCTGCTCCGCAGTCGCTGGGAAGGCTGACCTCACCAGGGAGGCGGAATCCTCAAGACCGGGGGTCCCGGCGCCCGAACATCATCGAGTGACTCTCCCGCGGCCGTGGATCCACCGGGTCGACGACGCGTTCGACGGCGTCGACCGGGTCTGCTACGAGTCCGACACCACCTGGGCCCTCCTTCCGGTCTCGCTCGCGCTGGCCTTCTCCTACGTGGCGTTCGATGCCCTGCACCACTCGTCGCTCGCGCTGACGCCCGGGCTCGTCATGGACGGCATCGCCGCGGTGTCGTCGATCGCCGCGCTCTGCGTGTCCGCAGCCGCGTGGCGGCACCGCGTCCCCGACCACCTGTCGCACGCGGCGATGACCCTCCTCGTGGCCATCACGACGGTGAACGCGCGACCGAGGACACCGCCACGAAGCTGTCGAACCGGCGCGGCCTCGAGATGCGCAGCCGCGAGCTGGTCGCGATCGCCCGACGCCGCGGCGAGATCGTGCACTGCACGCTCCTCGACGTCGACGGGCTCAAGGCGATCAACGACGAACGCGGCCATGACGCGGGGGACCGGGTGACCCTGGCCGTCGCGCAGGCGCGATCCGCGCCACCTGCCGCTCGAGCGACGTGGTCGCGCGCACCGTCTTCCTCCCGGACGGCGCGGGGCCGTTCCAGCTCTGACTCCCCGCTCGGTCCCCGCGCCGCGACGGACCGGTAGCGTTCGCGCGTGACCGAGCCCGGCGTGCCGACCGACGACACCCTCGCGGCACCCTTCGCGCGGATGGCCGACGCCGCCCTCGCCGTGCTCGCCGAGACCGGCTGGGGGCTGCGGGTCGAGTCGGTCCGGCGGCTGGCCACCGAGCGCGACGACACGGTGCTCATGACCCACGCCGACGGCCGTCACGTCCTCAAGGTCGCGCACCCGCTCGACGACCCGGTGCTGGTCGACTTCCAGTGCTCGGCGATGCGGCACGCCCTCGCCCGGGACCCGGGGCTCCCGCTCGCGGACCTGCTGCCCGACCGCGACGGCGCGGTCCTCCGGGAGGTGACCGGTGCGGACGGCGAGCCGCGCCACGCCCGGGTCCTGTCCTACCTCGACGGCGCCCTGCTCGACTACGCCGTCACCTCGTCGGGGCAGCGCGAGGCCGTCGGACGAGCGACCGGGCGGCTCGACGCGGCGCTCGCAGACTTCGCCCACGCCGGCTCCGAGCGCGTCCTCGCCTGGGACCTCCAGCAGGTCGGCACTCTGCGCCCGCTGCTGCACCACGTGGCCGACCCCGAGGCGCGCGACCTCGTGTCCGCCGAGCTCGACGCCTACGACGACCACGTCGGGTCGGCGCTGCTGGCCAGCAGGCAGCAGGTGGTGCACAACGACGCGAACGCCGACAACCTCGTCGTGGACGCGACGGACCCGGCGTTCGTGCGCGGGATCCTCGACTTCGGCGACGCGGTGCGCTCGGCCGTCGTGGGCGACCTGGCGGTGGCGATGTCCTACGCGGCCGGCGCCGACCCCGCGGCCGACGACCCGTGGCTCGCGGCGTACGACGTGGCGCGGGGGTTCACCTCGGTGCGCGAGCTGACGACCGACGAGACTGTGCTGCTGCCGGAGCTGGTGCGCACGCGGTTCGCGCAGCGGCTGCTGCTCAACTCCTGGCTGGCCGCCGAGGATCCCGCGAACGCGCACTACACCGGGCGCGCGATCGCCCGCACCGCAGCGATCCTCAGGCGTCTGGTCGCGACGCCGTCACCGATCGACCGAGCAGGAGGCTGACGTGGCGAGCAGGGTCGGACCGTCGAGCTACTTCGACGTCGCGCGCATCGACACGCTCGAGCCGGCGACGCGCGAGCTGGTGCGCAGACGGGTGGACGTGCTGGGTCCGGCGTACCGCCTCTTCTACGAGCAGCCGGTGCAGGTCGTGCGCGGCGACGGGGTGCACCTCTACGACGCCGAGGGCGCGGAGTACCTCGACTGCTACAACAACGTCGCGTCGCTCGGTCACGCGCACCCGCGCGTGACCGCGGCGATCGCCGAGCAGGCCGCGGTGCTCAACACCCACACGCGGTACCTGCACGAAGGCATCGTCCGCTACGCCGAGGACCTGCTCTCGACCATGCCGGGCGAGCTCGGGCACGTGATGTTCACCTGCACGGGCTCGGAGGCCGGCGACCTCGCGCTGCGCATCGCCAAGCGCCACACCGGCGGGACCGGCGTGATCGTGACGCGGAACGCGTATCACGGCGTCACCACCGAGATCGCGGCGATCTCGCCGTCGCTCGGCGGCCTCGACAGCCTGCCCGACTGGGTGCGTGTGGTCCCCGCCCCCGATGCCTACCGTGTCGACCCGGTCGCCGAGGGCTACGCCGACCTCGGCACATGGTTCGCCGCGCAGGTGCAGGCGCAGATCGACGACCTCGCCGCCCACGGCGTCCGCCTCGCAGCGTTCGTCGCCGACTCGATCTTCGCCTCCGACGGCGTGTTCCCCGAGCCCCCGGGGTTCCTCGCGCCGGTCCTCGAGGTCGTGCATCGGGCCGGCGGTGCCTACCTCGCGGACGAGGTGCAGCCGGGCTTCGGCCGCCTCGGCGACGCGATGTGGGGCTTCCAGCGGCACGGCACCGGGGCCGACCCCTTCGTGCCGGACATCGTCACCATCGGCAAGCCGATGGGCAACGGCATGCCGATCGCGGCGACCATCATGCGTCCCGAGGTGATCGCGGAGTTCGCGCACGACATGCGCTACTTCAACACCTTCGGTGGCAACGCCGTCTCGATCGCGGCCGCGCAGGCGGTGCTCGACGTCGTGCGCGACGAGCACCTGCAGGACAACGCACGCCTGGTGGGGGAGTCGCTGCGCGTGATGCTGCGCGAGCTCGCCGGGCGGCACGCCGTGATCGACGACGTGCGCGGCGCGGGACTGTTCATCGGCGTCGAGCTCATCGTGCCGGGCACCGACAAGGAGCCCGACGAGGCGCTCACCCTGCGCGTGGTCAACGGTCTGCGCGAGCGGCACGTGCTGCTCGGCACGGCGGGCATCGACAACAACATCCTCAAGGTGCGCCCGCCGATCGTGTTCTCGCAGGCCGACGCCGAGCGCTTCGTGACCGAGCTCGACGCCACGCTCGGTGACCTCGGGCGCTGAGGATCCTCCCGCCGGTTCCCCCTATCGAGTGACGATCGGCTGCCGAGAGGAGTCGAAGGACACGATCCTCCGGCGAAGTGCGCCATTCCTCCCCGGGGCACTGATCGGTCGGCTACGGTCCGACGACTCGGGCGGCTTCCTCCGGAGCCGCCGACGATCCGCAGCCCCTGGGGGGAACTGATGATCCGCAACCGTCGCGCGGCGCTGGCCGCTGGCGTCGCCGCATTCGTCGTGCCGGCCATGGCGCTGGTGGGAGCACCCACGGCCTCCGCCGGGACGGCCCCGATCCCGGTGGGTGCTCCGGTGGTGTCCGACGGTCAGCCCACCGGACCGGTCTACGTCGCACCGAGCCTGCGCTCCGCCACCGGCATGCGCGACGTCGTCGTGCAGCTGAGCGGGAAGAGCCTCGCCGCCTCCGTGGGCGAGGGTGCGGTCACCGCGCACACCCTGCCCACCCCGGCCGAGCAGCGCGCGGTCCTCGACGGTGTGAGGACCGACCAGGACCGGGTGTCGCGGGAGGCCCGCAAGCTCGGCGCCAGCGAGCGCGGACGCGTCTCGAAGTCGCTCAACGCACTGGTGCTCCACATCAACGCCGCAAGGATCTCCGACCTCGCCGCCATCCCCGGGATCGTGTCGGTCCGGCCGCTGGGCACCTACCACACGCAGACCGATCCGGTGGCCTCCGGGAGCCTGGCTCAGGCGGCGGCGTACCTCCAGGTCGACCCGCTGCGCGCCCAGGGCATCGACGGCACCGGCGTGCGCGCCGCCGTCCTCGACAGCGGCGTCGACTACACCCACGCCGACCTCGGCGGTCCGGGAACGGTCGCCGCCTACGACGAGTGCTACGCCGCGAACGCGGTGGCGGTGAGCGGCATGTGCGCGAACTTCTTCGGCCCGACCGCGCCCAAGGTCAAGGGGGGCATCGACTTCGTCGGTGAGAACTGGCCGAACACGGCCGAGGCGACCGACCCGAACCCGATCGACTTCCAGGGTCACGGCACCCACGTGTCGGACATCATCGGCGGCAACGGCCCCGGCCACCAGGGCCTGGCCCCCGGGGTGTCGCTCTACTCGGTCAAGGTCTGCTCGGCGGTTGCCACCGCGTGCAGCGGGCTCGCCCTGCTCGAGGGCGTCGACTGGGCGCTCGACCCGAACGGCGACGGCGACATCAGCGACGCCGTCGACCTGATGAACCTCTCGCTCGGCTCGGACTACGGCGGCGACGAGGACGACCTGTCCTACGCCCTCGACAACGCGGTACGGGCGGGCGTCGTCGTGGTCGCGTCGGCCGGCAACGGCGGCGACATGCCGTTCAAGGTCGGCCAGCCGTCGGCGGCCGAGCGCGTGATCAGCGTGGCCCAGACCGCGCTCCCGGACGACGTCAGCAACGTCATCAAGGTCACCTCGCCGGCGAACGTCCCCGGGCTGGTCGACAACACGATCAAGGCCAGCGTGCTCATGGACTGGGGCGGTCGGATCCCGGCCTCGCCCGGTCTCGTGGGTGACCTCGCGAAGCCGACCGGAAGCGCTTTCGGCTGCTCCACGAGCGACTTCGGTGCCGCGAACGCGGGGAAGATCGCCATCGTGCGGCGCGGAACCTGCGCCATCTCGATCAAGGCGTCCAACGCCGAGGCGGCCGGTGCCACCGGCATGCTCCTGGTGATGGCCGCGCCGGGCGCCCCCGCCTCGTTCAGCTACGGCGGCGGCACGATCACCGTGCCCGTCCTCTCCGTGGCGCAGTCGCAGGGCAACGCGCTCATCTCGGCGATGGCCGGCGGCCCGGTGACGATCCAGGTCGACCCGGCCGCGGCGATCTCGCTGGCCAACACGATGGCCAGCACGTCGAGCCGTGGACCGTCGATCGACGGCACGCGGGTCAAGCCCGACATCGGCGCCCCCGGCGCCTGGCTCTCGGCCGAGGTCGGCACCGGTGCCGAGGACACCAACTTCGGCGGCACCTCCGGTGCTGCGCCGACCGTGTCCGGCGTGGCCGTCCTGCTGCTGCAGAAGTTCCCGCACGAGAAGCCGGCTGCGATCAAGGCCCGCCTGCTCAACGCGGCGGACACCGGCAACCGCACGCCCACCCTGGCGATGGACTTCTACCCGACGCCGGTGAGCCGGATCGGTGCCGGTGAGGTGCGGGCGCTGCCCGCCGCCTCGGCGTCGTTCCGGGTGAGCCAGCACGGCAACGGCACCGGCAACATCGGTCTCGGCGCGTTCTCGCTCTCGACCGACCGCACGTTCGTGCGCAAGGTCGACGTGCAGAACCTCACGGGCTCCCGGCAGCGGATCACGCTGTCGGCGACGTTCCGCGACCCGGCCGACCAGGCTCTCGGCGCTGTGATCATCGGCGGCGGCGGGTCCTTCTCGCTACCGCCGCGGTCCACCGTCACCCGCACCCTGACGTTCACGGTCAAGGCCGCGAACCTCGCGCCGTGGCCGCTGACCGGCAACGCCGGATTCACCGGCGGTGACGGCACGGTGCTCAACGGCCCTGAGTTCGACGGGAACATCGTGGCCACCAACGCGGCGGGGGAGGCCAAGCACCTCGCCTGGCACGCGCTGCCGCACAAGGCCGCCGACGTCTCGACGGACCGCTCGGTCGACCTGCGCAGGGTCACGAGCCGCGTGGTCAAGCTCGAGAACGACTCCCGCGTGCTCGACGGCGGCGTGTCGGTCTACGCCCTCACGGGCACCAGCCCGAGGCTGCCGACCCCCGCGCCCGGAACCCCCGGCTCGCCGGGCTCGAACGTCGCGCAGGTCGACCTGCTCAGCGTCGGTGTCCGGGCGTTCCCGGCCGACGACGTCGTGCAGTTCGCGATCGTCGGGGCCGAGCGTCGGGCCACGCCGCTCTACCCGGCGGGCTACGAGGTGGACCTCGACACCAACCGGGACGGCACCCCGGACTACGCCGTCTTCCAGCAGGAGAACGGCGGGTTCGGCGTCACCGGCCAGTCGGTCGTCACCGTGACGAACCTCGCCACCAACGCGACGGCGGCCTACTACTACTCCATCGCCGACTACGTCTCGGGCAACATCGTGTTCACGGTGCCCGCGTCCGCCGTGGGCCTCGACGCCGGTCAGTCGTTCGACTTCGACGTCCTGGCCTACGACAACTACTTCAGCGGTCTCGTGACGGATGCCATCACCGGCATGACGTTCACGCCGTCCGCGCCGAAGTACACCGTCACCCAGGGCGGGATCGACGCCACGGACTTCGCGGTGCCAGCCAGGGGCTCGGTCAAGGTCGACGTGACCCGCACCGGCTCGACGGCTGCGTCGACGGAGAAGGGCGTGCTGTTCGTCTACGACGACGCCGTCGGCCGTGAGGCCGACGCGGTGATCGCCCGGTAGCACCAGGGTCGCCGCCCCGGCGGCGTCCCAGCACCGCCCGTGTGGCGCGCACCCGTCGGTGCGCGCCACACGGGTGAGTACCCTCCACGGGACCGGTGTCTCGACGTGGGAGGAGCGCACGATGGCCACGCGCTCCGTCCTCGTGCTCGGGGACTCCCTCGCCTTCCACGGCCCGGACCAGCCCTACCGGCCGAGCGACCCGCGGCTCTACCCCAACACGATGGCCGCCGCGCTCGGCGACGACGTGCGCGCCGACCTCGTCGCGCGCCTCGGCTGGACCGCACGCGACGCCTGGTGGGCGCTGACGAAGGACCCGAACGTGTGGGGCGAGCTGCTCCCGCGCGCCGACGCGCTGGTGCTCGGGGTCGGCCAGATGGACCATCTGCCGGCCGCCGTGCCGACCTGGTTGCGCGACTCGATCCCCTACGTGCGCCCCGGCTCGCTGCGCCGGCAGGTGCGTCGGGCCTACAACGCCGCGACGCCGCACGTGATCCGGGCGACCGGCGGGCGGCTGCGCCAGCTCCCGCAGGCCGCGACCGACCACTACCTCGCGCGCATCGTCACCGGGGTGCGCACCTACCGACCGGGGATCCCGGTCGTGCTGCTCGGACCGTCGCCGCACGCGGCGCCGTCGTACCCCTCGCACCGCCAGCACGACCCGGCGGTCGAGGCGGCGCGGCGGTGGGCGGCGGCCCAGGTCGCGGGGTTCGTCGACCTCGACCCGATCGTCGCGCCGTCGCTCGCGGCCGGCACCGGCAACCCGGACGGCATGCACTGGGCCTGGGAGGTCCACGCGGCGATCGGCTCCGCGCTCGCCGCGGAGATCGTGCGGCTGGGCACCGACGGCAGGAGGGGCGGGGCCGTGTGGCCCCGCCCCTCCTGATCAGCGTCCGGTCGGACGGGTCCGGTCAGCCACCGAGGCCGAACACGTAGCGCGAGCCGCGCGGCGTGCCGACGCCGGTGACGTCGTCGTAGCCGGGAGCGGTCGAGATGCTCTCGGTCTGGTTGAACGTGCGGAGGCTGACCTTGGTGCCGTCGGCGTCGTCGACGCCGTTGACGAAGTCGACGCGGACGTCGGCGAGCGTCTGAGCCGGGTTCACGACGTCACGGACCGCGCGCGAGCCGGCCAGGTCGTAGATCGCCGGGTTGGCGAACCCGTGCGGCGCTCCCGCCGCCTGGTCGGACAGCGCCTCGATGCCCGCGACGATGGGGCTCGCCAGGCTGGTGCCGCCGATGCGGTACTCGCTGTACTTCACGGTGCCGTCCGGGAAGGTCTGGGTCTGCCCGACGAGCATGCCCGTGCTCGGGTCGGCGATCGCGCTGATGTCCGGCACGGCCCGGCCCGGCGCGCCACCGAAGTAGCGCGAGATGGACGAGGGCACGACGCCGCGCTGGTACCACGGCTGGGCGAACAACTGGCTGGTGCCGCCGCCCGCGCCGTAGAGCCAAGGGCCCGGGGCCGACGGTGCCCAGGCACTGTCGACGAGCGTGCTCTTGGTCGTGCCCCAGCCGGTCTCGAACAGGTAGTTGTTGCGCTGGCCGATGCCGATGCTCGTGCCGCCGACCGCGGTGACCCACGAGTCGGAGGCCGGGTAGTCGACGGTGCGGGTGCCGGCGGTGTCGACCTCGTCGCCGTTGTCGCCGGAGGAGAAGAAGACGCCGATGCCCTCGAGGGCCGCCTGGACGAACACCGAGTGGTAGGCCGCGAGCGTGACCGGGTCGACGTTCTCGCCGATGTCGCCCCACGAGTTGCTGATGATGTCGGCCCGGTGGCCGTCGATGAGCTTGTTGAGCGAGGTCAGCAGGTCGCTGTCGAGGCAGCTGGCCGCACCCGTGTAGAGAACGGACGCGCCGGGTGCCATGGCGTGCACGGCCTCGACGTCGAGCGACTCCTCGCCGTACCAGCCCTGCTCGCCGCAGAGGTCGCCGTTGACCGTGTCGTCGTAGCCGTAGCGGTAGGACGTCGCCGGGAGCTGGCTGAACTGCCGACCGCGGAACGCGGGCTGCCCGTGCGTGGTGGCGTAGGTGTTCGCGTCGGACAGGATCGTCGGTGAGCTGTAGGCGTCGACGACGGCGACCCGCACGCCGCGACCCTTGATCGACGACGGCAGTGCGGACACGCCGTAGGCGCCCTGCAGCTGCGTCGGCGTGTAGCCGCACGGCGCGTAAGGGACTCCTGGCGCGTAGGCGGACGGGAGCGCCGGGATGCCGGTCGCGACCTGCTCGCCCCAGTAGGTCGAGCAGGGACGGGCGTTGAGGAACGCGACGTCCGGCGGGGCGCCGACTCCGGTGACTGCTGCGCTGATCGCGCGGGCGGTCGTGCGGCTGGCCGCGACGCGCTTGGCCGTGGCGGCGGCCGACCACTGCGACAGGTCGTGGGAGTCGGTGCCGCGCGTGCTCAGCGGCTGGGCGCGCCGCGCCGGCTTGTTGATCCCCTCGAGGAAGCCGGAGACGACGGCGTTGACCGACGACGGGACGTAGAGCGGAGAGACGGGCGCGGTGAAGGTGTAGCCGCCCGCTCCGGCGCTCGCCTGGATGCGGTGCAGGTCGGTCTTGAACGCGACGTCGGCCGCGGCGACCGTGCCCTGGGCCGTGATGAAGAGGTTGTTGTCGGGCTGGTAGGCGATCGTGAGGCCCGCCTTGCGCAGCCAGCTCGTCACCGTCGCGGCGTCGCGCGCGGACGGGCCGAAGCGGGCGTGGACCTCGTCCGGGCTGAGGTACTGGCCGTACCGGCGGGACCCGGGGGTGGAGATCTCCTTCGCGAGCGCGTCCTCCTGGGCCTGGTTGCGCACGTTCAGCGACAGCACGAACGTGACCGGGTCGTTCGGGAAGGCACCGAGATCGGACTCGCCGGGACTCAGCGTGTACGCCGAGCCCGGGATGGGGACGTAGGTGGACGGCGAGGCGTTCGCGCTCACGGCGGGGACGTAGACGGCCCCGATCGTGAGGGCGACGGCAGCCGCACCCAGCACAGTGGTGCGGGTGTTGCGGGTCGAGCGACGCATGAAGGATCCCCTCGAGTCGACGGTGCTGCGCGGTGGCGCACACAGCACCCTCCCTGCAGGGCTGGGTGCGGTCAAGGGGGGCGCCAGCGGCGACGTCGGATCGGCTATCCTGACCGGGTGCGAACCGGACTCCTGCTTACCGGGCCGCACCGGAGCAAGCGCCGCTGATCCGCTGGCGTACCGGTGCGGCTGTCCCCTCCTGAGCGAGGGGCTTTTTCGTGTCCGGGTCCCAGCGACGCAGTACGAGCCGACAAGAGACGACACCATGACGCAGAACGAGACGACGCAGAACGAGTCCAAGCCGGGCGAGTCCACCGGCAACGACGTCGAGGGCCGCGAGGGCTACGACGTCCACGCGGTCCAGGAGAAGTGGCTGCCCGTCTGGGACGAGCTCGCGCCGTTCCGCAGCGGTCGCCCCGACGACGAGCGGCCCAAGAAGTACGCGCTCGACATGTTCCCCTACCCCTCGGGCGACCTGCACATGGGTCACGCCGAGGCCTATGCGCTCGGCGACGTCATCGCGCGCTACTGGGCGCAGCAGGGCTTCAACGTGATGCACCCGATCGGGTGGGACTCCTTCGGGCTGCCCGCCGAGAACGCCGCGATCAAGCGCGGCGCCGACCCGGTGCTGTGGACCGCGGAGAACATCGCGCAGCAGAAGGCGTCGATGCGCCGCTATGCGTGCTCGTTCGACTGGGACCGCGTGCTGCACACGAGCGACCCGGCGTACTACCGCTGGAACCAGTGGCTGTTCCTGAAGATGTTCGAGCGCGGGCTGGCCTACCGCAAGGACAGCAACGTCAACTGGTGCCCCAACGACCAGACCGTGCTGGCCAACGAGCAGGGCGTCCAGGGTCGCTGCGAGCGCTGCGACGCGCTGGTGACGAAGAAGAAGCTGACCCAGTGGTACATGCGGATCACCGACTACGCCGACCGGCTGCTCGACGACATGGCGCAGCTCGAGGGCAGCTGGCCCGAGAAGGTGCTGCTGATGCAGAAGAACTGGATCGGCCGTTCGACGGGCGCTGAGGTCGAGTTCGTCATCGAGGGTCGCGACGAGCCCGTCACCGTGTACACGACGCGTCCGGAC
>JADGOZ010000151.1 GCA_017882705.1 Candidatus Nanopelagicales bacterium
GTATCCTTCGGGGGCCGTCCTCGGACGGCTTGGCGGATTGCCCGAGCGGCCAATGGGAGCGGACTGTAAATCCGTCGGCTTACGCCTCCCCAGGTTCGAATCCTGGATCCGCCACTCGCGAGACACGTAAGGGCGCGACCACACCGGTCGCGCCCTTCGTCGTGCCGGGAGCCGTTCAGGCAGACGCGGCCTCGTCGAACCTCAGGCCGATGAGCTCCTCGCTGCGGGCCCACAGCGCCGCGGCGACCGACTCGTCGTGCGCGGTGTCCCGAGCGGTCACGAGCGTGGGGTGACCGCGCCCCTCGTTGAATCCCGAAGGTCCGACGTACGAGGCGGGCGCGAGGCCGGGCACGGTCGCGGCGTACAGCGTGGGCAGCGCCCCCATGGCGGCGGACTGCGCGAGGAGCTTGTCGGCCACGCGCATCGTCCACTGCTGGACCGTGCTGCCGGTCATCGCCGGGCCGACGGAGGACAGGTTCGTCGCGGAGTAGCCCGGGTGGGCGGCGTAGGCGCCGACGGGCAGCCCGGCGGCGTCGACCCGCCGCTGCAGCTCGTAGGTGAACAGCAGGTTGGCCAGCTTGCTCTGGGAGTAGGCCGTCCACGGCTTGTACGACCGGGTCCCCATGAGGTCGTCGAGCTCGATCCGCCCGGTCTTGTGCACGTTGCTCGACACCGTGACCACGCGGGAGGCCGTGCCCGCCGCACCGGTCCGGGTCAGCAGCGCGAGCAGGCGCAGGGTCAGCGCCATGTGCCCGAGGTGGTTCGTGCCGAGCTGCATCTCGAAGCCGTCGACGGTCTCGCGCCGCGGGATCGCCATGACCCCCGCGTTGTTGATCAGCAGGTGCAGGTCGTCCCCGCCCGCGACGACGCCGTCGGCGAACGCGTGGATCGACTCCAGGCTCGCGAGGTCGAGGTCGCCGACCTCGAAGGACCCCCGGCCGGGTACGCCGGCCAGCGCGACCTCCATCGTCGCGCGGGATGCCTCGCCGCGGGCCCGGTCGCGGACCGCGAGCACCACGTGCGCCCCGTGGCGGCCGAGCTCGAGGGCGGTCTCGTACCCGAGGCCGCTGGTGGCGCCGGTCACGATCGCGCGGCGTCCGGTGAGCGGGGGGATGTCGTCGGAGGTCCAGCGGGTCATGAGCTCAGTGTCGTCCCGCCGTGCCAGGGGCGCCGGGCGAGGGGTGCCCGGGCCGCCCCGTTTTGGAGGAACCGGCGCAGGTTAGGTACTCTGCTCTGGCTCTAACGCCCCCTTAGCTCAGTCGGCAGAGCGTCTCCATGGTAAGGAGAAGGTCTACGGTTCGATTCCGTAAGGGGGCTCGGAACAACGGCTCTCACCCATCCCGGGTGAGAACCGACGTCTCGGCGGAGTAGCTCAGCCTGGCAGAGCAAGCGGCTCATAATCGCTGTGTCGCCGGTTCAAGTCCGGCCTCCGCTACACCGAACGATCACTTCTCGAACGTAGGAAAGGCACTCCCGTGGCCAAGAGCGACGTCCGCCCGAAGATCACCCTGGCCTGCCAGGAGTGCAAGCACCGCAACTACATCACCAAGAAGAACCGGCGCAACGACCCGGACCGCTTGGAGCTGAAGAAGCACTGCCCCAACTGCAACGTGCACACGGTGCACAAGGAGACCCGCTAGCCGGGTGCCCTCCGGGGCTCGCTCCCTCTGATCTCGTCGAACGACCGTCCCTCGTGGGCGGTCGTTCTGCGTTTCCACCACTTCCCGGCAGCGGCCCGTGCGCCCGGGGCAGGGGTCGACTAGCGTCGCGACGGGACGGCGGCCGTGCGGGCCGCCGGCACGGAGCTTGAGGAGGCGCGTCGTGGGACGACTCGATGACCGGGTGGCGATCGTCACGGGTTCGGGCCGGGGGATCGGACGGGCCACGGCCCTGCGGCTGGCGCGCGACGGCGCCGCGGTCGTGGTCAACGACATCGACCCGGAGCCCGCGGCCGAGACCGTGGCGCTCATCGAGGCCGAGGGTGGCCGTGCTCTGCTCCACGTGGCGAACACGATCGACCTCGAGCAGGCCCACGGCCTCGCCAAGGCGGCCGTCGACGGCTTCGGCAAGCTCGACATCCTCGTCAACAACGCGGGCACGACCCGCGACAAGATGTTCCATGGGATGACCGACGAGCTGTTCGACTTCGTGGTCGACACCAACCTCAAGACGGCCTACCACTCGACACTGGCGGCGATGCCGTTCATGCGCGAGGTCGCGAAGGCCGAGATCGCCGCGTCCGGGAAGCCGGCGTACCAGCGCAAGATCGTGTTCACGTCGTCGGTCGCCGCCCTCATGGGCAACCCGGGCCAGTTCAACTACACCGCGGCCAAGGGCGCGATCATCTCGGTGACCAAGACCCTCGCGCGCGAGCTCGGGCCGTTCGGGATCAACGTCAACGCCGTCGCGCCGGGCTTCATCGAGACCCGTCTGACCCAGGCGAAGACCGACGACGACGTCTATGGCATCCCCGAGCAGATGCGGCAGATGTCGCTCATGCTCATCGGCCTCGGACGCCTCGGCATTCCCGAGGACATCGCGAACGTGCACGCCTTCCTCGTGTCCAGCGACGCCGACTTCATCTCCGGCGTGACGATCCCGGTCACCGGCGGACAGCTCGGAGGCATGTGACCATGGCGCTCAACAAGGAGTTCCTCGGCAAGGTCTACCCCGCGGGTCCGGCCTACGCCGTGGGTCGCGAGAAGATCCGCGAGTTCGCGACAGCCATCGGTGATTGGAACCCCGCCTACCACGACGTCGCCGCGGCGCAGGCGCTCGGGCACCGCGACGTGATCGCTCCGCCGACCTTCGCGTTCACGCTCTCGTTCCGGGCCAGCGCCGCCGCCGTCCTCGACCCGGGCCTCGGCCTCGACTACAGCAAGGTCGTCCACGGCGAGCAGCGTTTCGCCTACGACCGCCCGATCACGTCCGGCGACGACCTCGTGTGCGTCACGACGATCGAGAACATCCGCGAGGCCGCCGGAAACGACATCCTCACCACGCGCGGCGACATCAGCACCGTCGACGGCGAGCACGTCGTGACGACCTGGACGACCACCGTCGCCCGTGGCACTGCAGGGGAGTCCGCATGAGCGCGTCCGTCGCCTACGCCGACGTCGAGGTCGGCTCCGAGCTGCCGCCGCTGACCGTGAACCTGCAGCGCATCAACCTGGTGATGTACGCCGGCGCCTCGGGCGACTTCAACGTCATCCACTGGAACCAGCGGGTGGCCCAGGCCGTCGGCCTCCCCGACGTCATCGCCCACGGCATGCTCACCATGGCCTCCGCTGGCCGCGTCGTGACCGACTGGCTCGGCGACCCGGGTGCCGTCGTGGAGTACGGCGTCCGCTTCACCCGTCCCGTCGTCGTCCCCGACGACGACAAGGGCGCGACCCTCGAGATCACCGCCGCCGTCGGCGAGAAGCGCGAGGACAACCTCGTCCGCATCGACATCACCGCCACGTTCAACGACGCAACCGTCCTCGGCAAGGCCCAAGCCCTCGTCCGCCTCGCCTGACCCTCGTCGCTGAAGGACGCCTGCATCGCATAGAAGGCAACAAACTCCGCCTTCATCGTCGGCCACCTCGGCACGATCTAGGCTTCGCGGCGTGACTCCGACCCTCGCCGACCTCACCACGCTGCGCGTCGGCGGTCCGGCCCGCGAGGTCGTCGTCGCCGAGGACGAGGCGACCCTGCTCGACGCCGTGCGCCGGGCTGACGCGTCCGGGACGCCCGCGCTGCTCGTCGCCGGCGGGTCCAACCTCGTGGTCGGCGACGACGGCTACCCCGGCACGGTCGTCGTCGTCCGCACCCGCGGTGTCGCGACCGAGGCCGACACCTGCGGCGGCGCCTGGGTGACGGTCGCCGCGGGCGAGCCGTGGGACGTCGTCGTCGCGCGGGCGGTCGCCGAGGAGTGGTCCGGCATCGAGGCCCTGTCCGGGATCCCCGGCTCCGCGGGCGCCACCCCGGTGCAGAACGTCGGCGCCTACGGCCAGGAGGTCGCCGACGTCGTCGCGCGGGTCCGCACCTACGACCGCGTCGAGGGCCGGCAGCGCACGTTCATGGCCGCCGACTGCGGCTTCGGCTACCGCACGAGCCGCTTCAAGGCCGAGCCGTGGCGCTTCGTCGTCCTCGACGTCGCCCTCCAGCTGCGCCTGTCCCCGACGTCGGAGCCGATCCGCTACGCCGAGCTCGCGCGCCATCTCGGCACCGACATCGGCTCCCGCGCCCCGCTCGCCGACGTCCGCGGGGCCGTCCTCGCGCTTCGAGCCGCGAAGGGCATGGTCCTCGACGGCGACGACCACGACACGTGGAGCGTCGGCTCGTTCTTCACCAACCCCGTGCTCGACGCCGCTGGGTCGGCCGCCCTGCCGGTGGGCGCCCCGCGCTACCCCGCGCCCGACGGCCTCGTGAAGACCAGCGCCGCATGGCTGATCGAGCACTCCGGCGTACGCCGTGGCCACTCGCTGGGCACCGCGGCCGCCGTCTCCTCGAAGCACACCCTGGCGCTGACCAACCGCGGTGGAGCGTCCGCGGCCGACGTCCTCGCCCTGGCCGCCGACGTCCGCGAGCGGGTCCGTGTCGCGTTCGGGATCGCCCTGGAGCCCGAGCCCACGCTGGTCGGCTGTGCGCTGCCACCGAGCTGACCCAACCGCGGGACTATCGGCGACCCTTCGACTAGGTTCTGCAGGCACACCCGCTTCCCGGAAGGCGTCACCCATGGCAGACATCGTTCGTCCCGCCGGCCCGGTCGACATCGCGGTCATCGCGTTCGACGAGCCGAAGTTCGACGGCTCGGTCGCGTCGGCGATCGCCGACCTCGTCGCGAACGGCACCGTCCGACTCCTCGACATCATCCTCGTCAACAAGGACGAGAACGGCGAGGTCTCGCTCGTCGAGGTCACCGACGTCGACGGCGACGGCATCCCCGACCTCGTCGCCCTGCAGGGCGACATCCCCGGCCTGCTCTCCGAGACCGACGCCGGCGTGGCCGTCGAGGCCATGCCGAACAACTCGGCCGTCGCCATGATCGCCTGGGAGAACACCTGGCTGGTCCGCGCGGGACAGGCCATCCGCAACAACGGCGGCACCCTCGTCGCCTTCGAGCGCATCCCCGCCGAGGACGTCGCGGCTGTCCTCGACTCCGCCGACTGACCGTCGGCACACTCACTCGCACCTCTCGAACCACTGGAAGGAATGACATGCGACGCGGAGGACGACCCGGACTCGTCGGGACCATGGCCCGAACGGCTGTGATCGCCGGAACCGCTACGGCGGTGAGCGGCAGCATGCAGCGCAAGCAGGCCGGCAAGCAGCAGCAGGTGGCCGAGGCGGCCGCCTACGAGCAGCAGGTGGCGGCGCAGCAGCAGCAGGCGCAGATCGACGCGCAGGTCCAGGCGGCGCTCGCCGCCCAGGCCGCGCAGCAGGCCGCGGCAGCGCCGGTCGCCGCGGCGGCCCCGGCCGCGCCCGCGGTCGACATCACCGCCGAGCTGCAGAAGCTCGCGGCGCTCAAGGAGCAGGGCCTGATCGACGACGCCGAGTTCTCGGCGATGAAGGCCAAGGTCCTCGGGATCTAGGTCCCCGGACCCGGACCACGGCTCCTACGACGAAGGCCCCGACCATCGGTCGGGGCCTTCGTCGTACGAGCGTGCGGGCGCCTACTGCGCCTCGCCGAGCAGCCGGGCGATGCGCTGCGCGCCCTCGGCGAGGTCCTCGTCACCGAGCGCGTAGGACAGGCGCAGGTAGCCCGGCGTCCCGAACGCCTCGCCCGGCACGACCGCCACCTCGGCCTCGTCGAGCATGAGCGCGGCGAGCTCCGCCGACGTCGCCGGCGTGACGCCACGGATGGTGCGGCCGAGGACCCCCTTGACCGAGGGGTAGACGTAGAACGCACCCTCGGGCAGCGGGCAGGCCACGCCGTCGATCGCGTCGAGGATCGCCGTGATGGTCTGGCGCCGACGGTCGAAGGCCGTCCGCATCTCGGCCACGGCGGTGAGGTCGCCGGAGACCGCAGCCAGCGCCGCGACCTGCGAGACGTTGGCGACGTTCGACGTCGAGTGCGACTGCAGGTTCGTGGCCGCCTTCACGACGTCGTCGGGACCGATGAGCCAGCCCACCCGCCAGCCGGTCATGGCGTAGGTCTTCGCGACCCCGTTGACGACCACGCAGCGGTCGGCGAGCTCGGGGACGAGGGTCGGCATCGACGCGAACTCGGCGTCGCCGTAGACCAGGTGCTCGTAGATCTCGTCGGTGACGCCCCAGATGCCCTTGTCGACGGCCCAGCGTCCGATCGCCTCGACCTCGGCGGGGGGGTAGACCGCCCCGGTCGGGTTCGACGGCGACACGAACACCAGCAGCTTCGTCCTGGGCGTGAACGCCTCCTCGAGCTGCTCGATCGTCACCCGGTAGCCGCTGGTCTCGTCGGTCTGGATCTCCACCGGGACGCCGCCGGCCAGCCGGATCGACTCGGGGTAGGTCGTCCAGTACGGCGCGGGCAGCAGCGCCTGGTCGCCGGGGTCGAGCAGCGCCGCGAACGTGTTGTAGAGCGCCTGCTTGCCGCCGTTCGTCACGAGCACCTGGCTCGCCTTCACGGCGTAGCCGGAGTCGCGCAGCGTCTTCGTCGCGACGGCCTCCTTGAGCTCGGGCAGGCCGCCGGCGGGGGTGTAGCGGTGCCACTTCGGGTCGCGGGCCGCCGCGACGGCCGCCTCGACGACGTAGCCCGGGGTGGGGAAGTCCGGCTCGCCGGCCCCGAACCCGATGACGGGACGCCCCGCTGCCTTGAGGGCTTTCGCCTTGGCGTCGACGGCCAGCGTGGCCGACTCCGCGATGGACCCGATCCGGAGGGACACCCTCCCGTGGCTGCCGTCCGCGCGCACCTGCTCAGTCATGGACCCATCCTGGCGCACCGGTGCCGCCGCCTGTCGACGGGGTAACGGCCGAGGCCCCTCCGCCCGCGTTTGGGCCGGTGCCCCGGAGTCCCGTATGCTCGGACCTCCTGGTGGACGTCCACCCCTGCGCGAGCATGCCCGCACGTCGCTGCTCGATCGTGGTCGGCGGGCGCCCCGAAGGGTCGTAGCTCAACTGGTAGAGCACCGGTCTCCAAAACCGGCGGTTGGGGGTTCAAGTCCCTCCGGCCCTGCTCCACCCCGGTCCTCGGACCGGGGCGCACCACCGGTCGGACCACCCGGTCCGGCCGTCAGGTCGCCGCCCTCGCGGGCGGTGCGATGCAAGCGAGGACGCGTGAGCGACACCGTCGGCACCGCCGTCCCGGACCGCGGCAAGGGCAAGGGCCGCGACTCGGGTGACCGGCCGGGCCTGGGTGCCCGGATCGCGCTGTTCTACCGCCAGGTCGTGGCGGAGCTCCGCAAGGTCGTCTGGCCGACCCGCAAGGAGCTGCTGACCTACACCTGGGTCGTCATCGTCTTCGTGACGGTGATCGCCACCATCGTGGCGATCCTCGACCTCGGCTTCGCCAAGCTCGTCCTCAAGGTCTTCGGCGGCTGATCGACTCGCCGCTCGACCAGCCCGCCGCTCGACCCGCACCGCCCACACGAGGAGCACCGTGTCCGAGACGCACGCGACCGACGCCCTGGCGTCCGACGACCACGAGGTCGTCGAGCCGGCGGCCGACGCTGTCGCTGCCGCTGACGCCCCCGAGGCCGACGTCGAGACCGTCGACCCCGCTGTCGACATCGAGGCGCCGGTCGAGTCCGACGCCGCCGACGAGGCCCCGGAGACCGTCGCCGAGGCCGCCGTCGCCGAGACCGAGGCCGAGGCCGACACTGTCGTGCTCGACGAGGACCTCGATCCGGTCGAGGCCTTCCGCGAGCGGATGCGCACCGAGCTCGGCGACTGGTACGTCGTGCACTCCTACGCCGGCTACGAGAACAAGGTCAAGACCAACCTCGAGAGCCGGATCACCTCGCTGAACATGGAGGACCTGATCTTCCAGGTCGAGGTCCCCATGGAAGAGGTCACCGAGATCAAGAACGGACAGCGCAAGCTGGTCCGCCGCAACAAGTTCCCGGGTTACGTCCTGGTCCGCATGGACCTCACGGACGCCTCCTGGGGCACGGTCCGGCACACGCCGGGCGTCACTGGTTTCGTGGGTCACGGGCACCAGCCCGCCCCCCTGAGCCTGGACGAGGTCGTCTCGATCCTCGCCCCGGTCCCGGAGAAGAAGCCCGGTGCCCCGACGCCTGCCGGCGAGGTGACGGTGGTCGACTTCTCGGTCGGCGACTCCGTCACCGTCATCGACGGTCCCTTCGCGACCCTCCACGCCACGGTCTCCGAGATCAACGCGGACGCGCAGAAGGTCACCGGTCTGGTCGAGATCTTCGGTCGGGAGACCCCGGTCGAGCTCGGTTTCAGCCAGATCCAGAAGAACTAAGGCGTACGGCGCCGCCCGCCCACGGCGGCTCCTGATACGCACCCGACGACGCAAGGACCCGAAGCAATGCCTCCCAAGAAGAAGGTCGCAGGCCTGATCAAGCTCCAGATCCAGGCCGGCGCCGCGAACCCCGCTCCGCCCGTCGGGCCGGCGCTGGGTCAGCACGGCGTCAACATCATGGAGTTCTGCAAGGCCTACAACGCCGCGACCGAGTCGCAGCGTGGCCAGGTCATCCCGGTCGAGATCACGGTCTACGAGGACCGCTCGTTCACGTTCATCCTCAAGACCCCGCCTGCTGCGAGGCTCATCCTCAAGGCCGCCGGCGTCGACAAGGGTGCCGCGAACCCGCGCACCACGAAGGTCGCCACGATCACCAAGGCCCAGGTCCGCGAGATCGCCGAGACCAAGATGGCTGACCTCAACGCCAACGACGTCGAGAACGCCATGCTCATCATCGAGGGCACCGCCCGCTCGATGGGCGTGACCGTCTCGGACTGACGTCACCCTCCGGTCGTCCCCCCGGGACCGACCACCCGCGCCTCCGGCGCACCGACCAGCACGACGTGGCAGGGCCTCGCGCGGCCCGCTCGACCACGACTCCCACTCCACCAGGAGCAGACATGAAGCGCAGCAAGGCCTACGACGAGGCGTCCACCAAGATCGACAAGGACGCCCTCTACGCCCCTCTCCAGGCCGTCCGCCTGGCGAAGGAGACGAACCCGGCGAAGTTCGACGCGACCGTCGAGGTCGCCTTTCGCCTCGGTGTCGACCCTCGCAAGGCCGACCAGATGGTGCGCGGCACCGTCAACCTCCCCCACGGCACCGGCAAGACCGCTCGGGTCCTGGTCTTCGCCAACGGTGAGAAGGCGCAGGAGGCCCTCGCGGCCGGCGCCGACGAGGTCGGTGGCGACGAGCTCATCGACAAGGTCGCCGCGGGCTACACCGACTTCGACGCCGCCGTCGCGACGCCCGACCTGATGGGCAAGGTCGGCCGGCTGGGCAAGGTGCTGGGCCCGCGTGGCCTCATGCCCAACCCCAAGACCGGCACCGTCACGATGGACGTCGCCAAGGCGGTCACCGACATCAAGGGCGGCAAGATCGAGTTCCGCGTCGACAAGCACTCGAACCTGCACTTCGTGATCGGCAAGGCCTCCTTCACCGACGAGGCCCTGGTCGAGAACTACGCCGCGGCGCTCGACGAGGTCCTGCGCCTCAAGCCGTCGGCCGCGAAGGGCCGCTACCTCAAGAAGGCCACCGTCACCACGACGATGGGCCCCGGCGTGCCGGTCGACCCCAACCGCACCCGCAACCTGCTCGCGGAGGACGAGGCTTCGGCCTGACCCCCGTGCTGTGACGGCTCACGCCGTCGCTGCGACGGCCTCGGCCGTCGCGACCGATCGACCGTGGCCCGGGGCGGGCGTTTTGACCAGCCCGCCCCGCGCCACGTACTCTCCATGAACCGAAGACCGCCGGTCGTCGGACCGCCCACGTGGCGTGCCGACCGAAGCTTCCGCACCGCGGAGGGCCAGCGCAGGTGAGGACCAGGCTCCGCCCACGGGCGGGGTCAGAGCCCCGCGCCTGCGCGGGGCTTTTCTGCTGTCCTGGGGCTTCCGGCCGGAAAGCTGGAAGGAGATCCATGGCGCGGGCAGACAAGGCAGCCGACGTCGCGATGATCGCGGAGCACTTCCGCACGTCGAACGCGACCGTGCTGACCGAGTACCGCGGCCTCACCGTGGCGCAGCTCAAGACGCTGCGCCGATCGCTCGGTGAGACCGCCAACTACGCCGTGGTGAAGAACACGCTGACCAAGATCGCTGCGAAGGAGGCGGGCGTCGAGGGTCTCGACGACCTGCTCGCCGGCCCCAGCGCGATCGCCTTCATCAAGGGCGACCCGGTCGAGGCCGCCAAGGGTCTGCGTGACTTCGCCAAGGCACACCCGCTGCTGGTGATCAAGGGCGGCTACATGGACGGCAAGACGCTGTCCGCAGCCGAGATCGCCAAGCTCGCGGACCTCGAGTCGCGTGAGGTTCTCCTCGCGAAGCTCGCTGGGGCCATGAAGGCGTCGCTGTCCCAGGCAGCTGCGCTGTTCCAGGCCCCGCTCGCACAGGCGGCTCGCACCATCGAGGCCCTGCGCGTCAAGGCCGAGGCTGACCCCTCGGTCATCGGCGGTGCCGGCGCAGCCGCGCCGGCCGCCGAGGCTCCTGCGGTGATCGAGGAGGCCGCCCCCGAGGCTGCCGCCGACGTCGCCGAGGAGGTCGTCGTGACCGAGGAGGCTGCCCCCGAGGCCGTCGCCGAGGTCGTCGAGGAGACCGAGGCTGCGGCCGAGGCCACCGAGGACGCCGACACCACCGAGGGCTGACGCCCCACCTCACCCCATCCGAGATGGACGTTGCGGCCCCGGCCACGACGCAAGAACGAAAGGACCGCCGATCATGGCGAAGCTCAGCACCGACGAGCTCCTTGAGGCATTCAAGGAGATGACCCTCATCGAGCTCTCCGAGTTCGTGAAGCAGTTCGAGGAGACCTTCGAGGTCACCGCAGCCGCCCCCGTCGCCATCGCGGCGCCGGGTGCCGGTGGCGGCGCCGCGGCAGCCGAGGCTGTCGAGGAGCAGGACGAGTTCGACGTCATCCTCGAGGCTGCCGGCGAGAAGAAGATCCAGGTCATCAAGGAGGTGCGCACCCTCACGAACCTGGGCCTCAAGGAGGCCAAGGACCTCGTCGAGGCGGCGCCCAAGCCCGTCCTGGAGAAGGTCAAGAAGGACGAGGCCGACAAGGCCAAGGAGGCCCTCGAGGCCGCCGGCGCCACGGTCTCCGTCAAGTAGTGACCGCGCTCGCACACCCGGCCTGACCAGGCCGGACGCACCATCGCCGAGGGGCGGTATCCCGCAGGGGATGCCGCCCCTCCGCGCGTCCGGGGACTGCCACCGGCGTACCGGGGGAGGTGGTCGACGCGCTGTCCCCAGGTCACGACGAGGGTGTCAACTGCTCCACAGGGTGGCCGTGGTGCTTGACTCCGCCCCCCTCGGGCGGTCACCCTGGGTTCGCGCTAGACCCCCGGGCCGCAAACGCCCGTGGGACGAGGTCCGCCCTGTGCGTGCCGCCCCGCCCGCTGTCGAGCGGTGGCAGGCCCCAGGACCGGACGACTGTCCCACGACGCCCACGACCGGGACTCGACAGCGGCACGCCCTCCTGGGTATGCTGCCGCTTTGCGCTGCCTTTCCTCTGCCGTGTCCGCTGGACAGGGCGTGATTGGCGTGCGCGCTCGAAGGTCCGCGATGCCCTCGGAAAGGATGCCTCTTGGCAGCCTCGCGTAAGTCTGTAGCCCCCACGCACGTTCCCGGCCCGCGCCGGGTCTCGTTCGCCAAGATCCGTGAGCCGCTGGAGGTCCCCGACCTCCTGGCGCTCCAGACCGAGTCCTTCGACTGGTTGCTCGGCAACCAGAAGTGGAAGGACCGCGTCGCGGCCGCGCTGGAGTCCCGTCGGCATGTCCCCGAGACCTCGGGTCTCGAGGACATCTTCGAGGAGATCTCCCCGATCGAGGACTTCAGCGGCTCCATGTCGCTGTCGTTCCGCGACCACCGGTTCGAGCCGCCGAAGTACACCGTCGAGCAGTGCCGCGACAAGGACTTCACCTACGCCGCTCCGCTGTTCGTGACCGCCGAGTTCATGAACAACGAGACCGGCGAGATCAAGTCCCAGACGGTCTTCATGGGCGACTTCCCGCTCATGACCGACAAGGGCACCTTCATCATCAACGGCACCGAGCGTGTCGTCGTCTCGCAGCTCGTCCGCTCGCCGGGCGTCTACTTCGAG
Source organism: Candidatus Nanopelagicales bacterium (assembly GCA_017882705.1). Lineage (GTDB taxonomy): Bacteria > Actinomycetota > Actinomycetes > S36-B12 > CAIYMF01 > Longivirga. The sequence goes on from JADGOZ010000151.1 coordinate 12,203, forward strand.
CGCACCCCCGACAAGACCTCCGACAAGGACGTCTACGTCGCCAAGATCATCCCGTCGCGCGGTGCGTGGCTGGAGTTCGAGGTCGACAAGAAGGACCTCGTCGGCGTCCGTGTCGACCGCAAGCGCAAGCAGCCGGTCACGGTGCTGCTCAAGGCCCTCGGACTGAGCGTGGACGAGATCCGCGAGCGGTTCGGGGCCTACGAGTCGATGGTGGCGACCCTGGAGAAGGACGGCATCGGCGACCAGGACGAGGCGCTGAAGGACATCTACCGCAAGCTGCGACCGGGTGAGCCGCCGAC